>JBDLRH010000095.1:0-35527 GCA_039800165.1 Pseudomonadota bacterium | reverse complement strand
TGGACTGCTGTGTCGAGGGTATCCATCACACAGGCAAGGCTGTTTCACGCGACAAGATCCTCGATCAATACGCTGGCCGGGGCGGTAGCGCACTGGCAGACGGCTGCCGAATGGTCGCGGTGATGCAGCCGCTGAGTGCTGCTGAATGGCTCAAAGCTACCGGGAAGCCGCTGCACGATAACCAGCAAGGCCTCGTGATGGCCCTTCCCAAGATGAGCTACTGCGCCCCCCAGCCGCCGATCTACATCCTGCGAGAGGGATTCCGGTTTACGCACCTTGACGGACTCGGCTGCCGAGATCTGCCAGCGCTGTCGGAAACATTTGCAAATCGGGTTTATGACTTCCTTGCCAGCGAGTACGCGCAGGCCCGACGCTACTGCAAGACCGCTTTGGAGGAGAAGGCGAAGGACCTCGCCATGAACCGAAAAGATGTGCGGGATGCCTGCACCCACCTGATGACCTGCGGCAGGGTGATTTATCACGAGGTGCGGGGACGGCCAGGAGCTCACTTTGAGCCGTTGGACTTCGGCGGTTCTGCCGATGAGCCGGTCCTCACCTGACTGGCCATCGGGGGGTGGCTTGAACCTCTGCCGTTCAAACCACCTCTGCCGCCGTATAGGGAATGGCGTGGCGGCGGAGCTACCGCCACACGCCACCCTATTTCCTACAGATCTGCGGCGTCTGCGCGGCAGAACTCGGCATAGCTGGCGGGACGTATGCAAGTGACGCACCTCTCACTCCCGCTCAAGCGCCTCCACATCCGCCCCCATCGGCCCGAGCTTGCCGAGCGCGACCTGCCAGTCGGCATGGAAACGCTCGCCCATGAGCTCGAGCACGAGTGCCTTGCGCACGTAGTGCGAGGTCGTGATCCGGTGGATGCCGGCCAGCCCAGCCAGGTCATCCTTGAGCCGCTGGGGTAAGTGCAGCTTGAAGTCGTCGGATGCCTTGCCCAGCATCTCGAGGTTGGTGTTTCGCGGCGTGCTTTTCTTGATCGTGGAGTCGGGTTGGCGCCGCGAGAACCGAATGTCGATCTCCTCAAGCCGCTTCTTGGCAAACACCTCGAGCTGGCGCATCGCTATCGCGCCGTAGACATGCTCGAACAGGGTGCCGCGCAGCACGTCCGGCCGGCTGGCACCGACGTGCGCGCTCAACCAGTCCACGCGCTCTGACAGCTTGGTGGGCAGCCAGACCTTGATCACGGCGTTGTTCTCAAGAAACGCCTCAAACGGCGGCATGCCCTCGATGCGCACCGACACCGTACTGACCCGGGCACCACGCGCTGCAAACGGCCAGACCATCTTTTCTCTCCATCAATCGACTGCTCCAAGGGTAAGGCAGCCACCGCAAGCCCTCGTCGCCTGCTTGGCAGAGTTTGAGGGGAATTTCTCCCGGAAGTGGCGTTGGCTTCCTAGGATGCCGTCGTCCCCCTCCCGCCACCCCGGCGCCTGCTGGCGCTGACCTCCAAGAGCACTGCACCATGCCCAAGATCATCGCCATCCTTACAACCCTTGTGTCGGCCCTGCTGGCCAGCCAAGCGACCGTCGCGCAGACCACCTATTCGCGTATTGGCAATACGACCTACTCCAGCAGCGGCACAACGTACCAGTCCATCGGCAACTCCACCTACGGCTCCAACGGTTCAACCTACAACCGGATCGGCAACACCACCTACGGCAGCCTGCCCGATGGGCGCACCAGCGCCTCGGTCGGTATCGGCAGCTCCTCGTACTACAGCCGCAGCGATGGCTACAGCGCCACCACACAGACGATCGGCAACACCCGCCACATCAACGGCTCGGACGGCCGAACCACCACCTGCCAGACGATCGGCAACTCGGTGTTCTGCAACTGATGGGGCGTGGGTTGACGGCTGGCATGACGGGCTTGCTTCGCCAAGGCGCGCTCTGTGTGCTCCTGCTTGGACTGCTGGGCGGGTGTGCCTCAACGCCCGAGCGCTGGTATCTCAACGGCAGAAGCCACGGGCAATTCCAGGCCGACGACGCCGAGTGCGCCCAAATCGCGCAGGCCAAGGTCGACTCGGTCGGCCATGCGGTCATGACGACACCCCCGCAGATGAATCCGTACGGCCAGATGGGCGCCGGGCTGGCTGGACTCGGCGGCATGCTCTGGGCCGCCGGATCCGCCCAGTCAGATTACGTCGCGTGCCTGAAGCAAAGAGGCTACACGCCAGCGCGCTGATACATTGAGTTCCAGCCTGCTGCGCCAGGCGTCGCCGAGTTAAGGACAACTTGCAGGGCGACTGACAAGTGCTGCTAAAGCGTCACCCACGTACCCACCCCAGCGTGCCGTGATCGCATCACTGTTCTTGGGGGTAAGGGTGTGTGTGACATGAAGCTCAACTGCAAGCCGGGTGACCTGGCACTGGTCATTCGCGACGAACCCACGTGCGCGGAGAACATCGGCCGACTGCTCTGGGTCCATGGGCCGCTCAAGATCACAACAGACCTGGGGCCGACCTGGCTCATCGTCCCGGTGCATCAGAAACCGTGGGCCGTCCGTGAGCGCGATGGCCGCGTCCACTGGCCGGTCGTTACGCTGAGCGCCGGCATCGAGCATGCGGACCAGTGGTTGGTTCCGATCCGACCTGGCGACCCGAACGACCAGCAAGCCGAGGCCGCCGGGGAACTGCGCGGGATGGACGATCCGGTCGTCATGGCGTCCATGCTGGCTTGGATGGACGAAGCCTTGGCGCGGTACCTCCTGCCAGCGAGCCAGGAGGCAGACGCCCACGGCGGCGAGCCTGGGAGTTCGTCATGAGCGCGCAGATCAATCGCCGGGCGTTCTTGCAGGCGCTGGCGGGGTTGGGTGCGAGCTTCTACCTACCTGACCAGGCACCTGCGGCTGTGGTCGATGCAGTCTGGCAGCAGGCTACCGCTGACCCTTGGTACTTTGCCGTCGATGAGTGGGGGACGATCCGCGTTCCTGACTACCTGCAAGACGAGGTCTGGGAAGACGTATTTGCCATCTCGCCAGGGTGGATGAAGACGCCGCAGGACGTAATCGACGCCGTTGACAGCTGCGTTCCACTGGCGCGGCACTTCCAGGATCTGGCATCAGCCGAAGCTCAAGTCCTCGAGCGGAAGCTGGAAGCCAAGTCCCGGGGGGCTTCGCTGAGCCGTCCGCACGCCAGAAAGATCGTCGACGCCATCAACAACGACCCCGACTTCGGCTGGCAGGCGTGGATCGAGTTGGAGGGCGCAGCGGGTGTATCGCGCTTCCGTGATGAGGTCGCGGAATGGCTGCAGCAGCCGGTGGACTACACCCAGAGCGAGTTCTTCCCGGTCAACCATGGCAGCCAGGGTCAGGCGAAGGCGTTCTTCGAGATACTGGACTTCGACACGCTCGACGCGCTGGGCGTCGTGATCGTCGAGGGAGAACACCCGGGGAGCACGTACTACGCAGCGGAACTACGTCACGGGGTCGAGGAAGCCAACGCTAGCGCCGGGCGGCTCGACCTACCCTTCAGATTTCACACGGAACGCCGACGCCTGCGCGCTAGAGCTGTAGTCATAGCCAGCTGATAGTTCCTTGATTAGAGATTGACCCTTACTTACAATCATGTGCACAGCGCAGGCACAGACTTCATATCCGCCACCCCGGGACCCATACCTGATGTCGCGCATTATTACCAAAATCCTTCACATCCCCTCCATTAGTGGCAACCAGAAAAATAAAATATTTGCAAAGAAGCGGTTGTTGTAATAGTAGGGGGCCATATATTTATTAAATATTGATAGGCGTATACAACATGGTCTTTCTATATACGTTAGACGAGCGGTACTACGGCACCTACACCTCATCTTTAGCTGGATCTAGAGATGCGCCAGGGTCAATCTATAGTACGACTTACACCTTGGCGGAAGGAATTTTAAATACTGCCTATGGTGCACTTGTATATAATTTTTCCCGAGATGACGATGCCTACAGCTTAGGCACCCTCTTAAGAGGAAAATACACAGTAAGCGCATCCGGCTGGAATTGGGATTTTTTTAATAATTGGTACGGAGGATATACTCCTTCAGTATATATTTATAATGCCTCGGGCGCGCTTATCACTACAGGCTATGCAGGAAGCGCCTCATTTACAGTAACCACCTCAGGCGACTACTACGCAGTAGTTGAGGGTGGATTGAGTTCTTCGGAGTACGAGCTCTATTACACAAAGTCATCCCTCCCCAACTCACCAGCAACGATTAATGCGTCCATTACCGGTGGAACCACAGTCGGTTCAACGTTATCTTTGACCGGCACATATTACGATGCAGATGGGACATCAACGTCGCTGTTGACATATGCTTGGGCTACCAGCCGGGACGGCTTGACATGGACAACTGTCGGTACACAATCAACCTACATAGTTAAGTCAAGCGACGCTGGAAAATACATAGATATTATAATCTCATTCGTCGATGATGCAGGATTTTCGGAAGTGGTAAGTCCCGCCGCAATATTCATTCAGCCAACGAATACAGCGCCAACTTCATCAAACGGTGTTGCAACCATACAAGAAGACCAACCCTTTGTCGGATACTTGCCGGCCTCTGCCGATATAGATGGGGATCCGATTGTTTACGCCAAAGCATCCAATCCATCCAATGGAACAGCTGCTATTTCAACAGATGGATCACTTTTATACTCACCTAATACGAATTTTTTTGGAACGGATACTTTCACATTTACCGTCTCTGACGGCAAGGGCGGCTCCAACACCTATACCCAGACCATCACCGTCACCGCCGTCAACGACGCTCCAGTAGTTGCTAACGGCAGCGCCAGCACGGCGGAGGACACACAGCTATCGGCAAGTGTTCCCGTAGCAACCGATGTCGACAGTGCTTCGCTGACCTACTCCTTGGTCGGTGCTGCTACCAACGGTACGGTAGTTCTCAACGCCAACGGCTCGTACACCTACACCCCGAAGGCCAACTTCGGTGGCAGCGACAGCTTCACCTACCGGGTCTCCGACGGGCAGGCCAACTCCAACACCGCTACCGTCAGCCTGACCATCACCGCCGTCAACGACGCACCGGTGGTGGCCAACGCCATCCCTGATCAAAGCGCCACCGCGGGCACGGCACTGAACTTCACCTTCGCTGCGAATGCCTTCACGGATGTTGAGACGGCAAACCTGAGCTATGCCGCCACCCGAGGCGATGGCTCAGCACTGCCCTCGTGGCTCACCTTCAACCAGAACACCCGCACCTTCAGCGGCACGCCAAGCGCCGCGGATGTCGGTTCCCTGCAGGTCAAGGTCACGGCCAGCGATGGCAGCCTGACGGCCAACGACACTTTTGCACTGGTGGTCAACGCGCAGCCCAATGCTGCCCCCACCGGCGCCAACGGCAACGCAAGCACGGCAGAAGACACACCGCTCAACGGACAGTTGCCCGCGGCAACTGATGCCAATGGCGACACCATCACGTACGCCCGCCTATCCGACGGCGCGCATGGCACCGTCACGGTTGGTGCCAATGGCAGCTACACCTACACCCCGGCGGCCAACTACGCTGGGCCTGACGCCTTCACCTTCACTGTCTCTGACGGCAAGGGCGGCTCCAACACCTACACCCAGAACATCACCATCACTGCCGTCAACGACGCGCCAGTGGCTGCCAGCGGCAGCGCAATGACCGTTGAAGATGCGGTGTTTACGGGCTCGGTGCCTGCGGCCACCGATGTGGACAGCTCTTCACTGACCTACGGCCTGGTGTCTGGCCCTGCCAATGGCACGCTGACGCTCAACGCGAACGGCAGCTACAGCTACAGGCCCAACGCCAACTTTGCGGGTAGTGATTCCTTCACCTACCTGGCAACCGACGGCCAAGCCAACTCCAACACCGCCACGTTCTCGCTCACCGTCACTGGCACGAACGATACCCCCGTGCTGGCGACGCCGCTGGCGGATCAGGCGGCGGTAGCGGGATCGGCGTTTGCGTTCACCGTTGCAGCCAACAGCTTTGCCGATGTGGACGGCGACAGCCTTAGCTATACAGCAACCCGAGGCGATGGTTCGGACCTGCCCTCGTGGCTCACTTTCAACCAGAACACCCGCTCCTTCAGCGGCACCCCCAGCAGCAGCGACGTCGGTAGCCTGGAGGTACGCGTGCGCGCCAGCGATGGCGAGTACAACACCAGCGACACCTTTGTGCTCGCAATCGCCGACGGCCAGCCCAAGCCCGTGCCGGGCGACAGCGGCAACAACGCGCTGCGCAGCACTTCGGCCAACGAGGGCTTTGATGGCGGCGCGGGCGTGGACTCGGCGAAGTTTCAGGGGTCAGCCAGCCAGTACCGATTTACACAGGAGTCGGGCAAGCTGCGGGTGAGCGACACCACCGCCGGGCGTGACGGCAGCGACACGCTGCTCAACATCGAGCGTGTTGAGTTTGCCGACATGACGCTCAACCTGACGGTGGACGACACAGCGCGCACCATCCCCGAGACAGCCCTCAACCGCATTGCCGACCTGTACGTGGCGTTCTTCAACCGGGTGCCTGATGGTGACGGCATGGAGTACTGGATAGGTCAGTACCGCCAGGGCAAGAAGATCAACGACATCGCCGAGGCGTTTTACAACGCTGGGGTGTTCTTCGGTGACATCACGGGCTACCGAGCCGGGATGACAGATGTGGACTTCATCAACGTGGTGTACCGCAACGTGCTGGGACGTCCTGAGGGGGCGGACCAGGGGGGTCAGGACTACTGGACCAAGAAGCTTCGCGATGGAAGTGCGACCAAGGGCACGCTGGTGTCGGACATTCTGGATGCGGCGTATGGACCGGCGTTCAGCGATCCGACCAATCCGTTCCACTGGGTGCAGAAGCTGCTGTACAACAAGCTGGAGGTGGCCAAGCAAGTGGCTCTGGCGTGGGGAGTGAACTACAACAGCCCTGAGGACTCGATCAGCAAGGGCATGGCGATTGCCGCAGCCGTCACGCCGGACTCCACAACAGCTGCCATCACGCTGGTGGGTGTGGATCTGCCTTCAGCGGGCCTTTGACGAAACATCTACGCGCGCACTCATGGTCCTTGGTCGAGGGCTGGCTGGGATCAAAAGTGCGGTCGAAGGCGCATAGGTGAGTGCGCATGCCGGTAGCAGCACCTCTCAACCGGCTTAAGTGCACCGCGTTGTGCACCTACTGCGGCCGCATAGCGTTATCGAGGCGGTGATGTCACTTCCAGCAGCATGAAACCGATCGACAAAGCACGAAAAGTTCTCGCATCTCTGCCCCGCTGCGGAGCTCACAGCCGACAGACTGGGCAGCCGTGCAAGTTACCTGGCCTCGGCGCCGGTGGGCGATGCAGATTTCACGGTGGCAAGAGCACCGGACGCCCGCCCACGACAGGTCGGTACACCCACGCGAATCGGCTGAACAGTGACTGGGTGCGTTTGCTGCTCGGCGTTATCTGTGAGCTGCACGGCGGAAAGCTCAACCAGTTCAAACCAGGCCGGCTGACGGCTGATCGGATCGAGGAGCTTTTGACGCTGAGGTTGCCGCAAGCAGTATCTGCGAAACGCCGACGGGCGTAAGCGGTCGTTGCAGCTACGCGAGTGTCAACCGAGCTGCGTGGGCTAGGTTGACTGGCACGTTGCGGTCAGCGGGAGCTGACCTCTCGCGCAGAACCTCTTGGATCAACGAGCTCGTCAGGCGATCATCCTGTAGCCGCGAACAGACCGCAGGCTATGTAACCCGTACGCGCACGAACAAATCCGCCACCAAATTATTTTTGATGGCTGCTTTGATGGGTGTAAAAGAAAAAACGCGCCGAAAGGCGCGTTCTTGAAGGGGTACTGGCGGAAACGGAGGGATTCGAACCCTCGATGCGGCTCTACACCGCATACTCCCTTAGCAGGGGAGCACCTTCGGCCTCTCGGTCACGTTTCCGGGTGTCGCGATTATGCCCCACGCGCCTGCGCGGGGCGCAAGCCCCTGCACGGCGCCGGCAGCGTCAGCGGTCGATCAGACTGTGGCCGGCTGGTCGAGCTCGAACGCGCGGTGCAGCGCACGCACCGCCAGTTCCATGTACTTCTCGTCGATCACCACCGAGGTCTTGATCTCGCTGGTGCTGATCATCTGGATGTTGATGCCCTCTTCGCTGAGCGCGCGGAACATCTTGCTGGCGATGCCCACATGGCTGCGCATGCCGATGCCTACGATGCTGACCTTGCAGATGCGGGTGTCGCCCTCCACGCGGTCGGTGCCCAGCGACGGCATCACCTTGGCCTTGAGCAGGTCCATGGTCTTGGCGTAGTCGTTGCGGTGCACCGTGAAGCTGAAGTCGGTCTTGCCGTCCTTGGAGATGTTCTGGATGATGACGTCGACCTCGACGTTGGCATCGGCCACCGCGCCGAGGATCTGGTAGGCGATGCCCGGCTTGTCGGGCACACCCAGGATGGAGATCTTGGCTTCGTCGCGGTTGAACGCGATGCCGGAAACGACGGCTTGTTCCATTTGTTCGTCTTCCTCGAAAGTGATCAGCGTGCCGGACTTGGCCTCTTCGGCCAGCGCAATGTCCCAGGGCGTGAAGCTGCTCAGCACGCGCAGCGGCACGCGGTACTTGCCCGCAAATTCCACCGATCGGATCTGCAGCACCTTGGAGCCCATCGAGGCCATCTCGAGCATTTCCTCGAAGCTGACCGTGTGCAGGCGCCGCGCTTCGGGCACCACGCGCGGGTCGGTGGTGTACACGCCGTCCACGTCGGTGTAGATCAGGCACTCGTCGGCCTTCATCGCCGCGGCCACCGCCACCGCCGAGGTGTCGCTGCCACCGCGGCCGAGCGTCGTGATGTGGCCGGCCTCGTCCACGCCCTGAAAGCCGGTGACGATGACCACCTTGCCGGCGGCCAGATCGGCGCGGATGCGCGCGTCGTCGATGCTTTCGATGCGGGCCTTGGTGTAGGCGCTGTTGGTCTTGATCGGCACCTGCCAGCCGGCGTAGCTGACCGAGGGCAGGCCTTCTGCCTGCAGCGCAATCGCCAGCAGCGCGCTCGAGGCCTGCTCGCCGGTGGCAGCCAGCATGTCGAGTTCGCGGGCGTAGGCACTGTCTTGCTGCGCGGGGGCGAGTTCCTTGGCCAGCCCAAGCAGGCGGTTGGTTTCGCCGCTCATCGCGCTGGGAACGACCACCATCTGGTGGCCGGCACGGGCCCACTTGGCCACGCGCTTGGCGACGTTGCGGATGCGCTCGGTCGAGCCCATCGACGTGCCGCCGTACTTGTGAACGATCAATGCCATGGCAGGATGAGAATTCAGGGCTGCGCGCAGCGCGGCGCAAAGCCCTCGATTATATCGGGGGCATGCTGCGCCGCCGCATCAGCGGCTGCCCGGGCAGAACTGCAGTCGCTCACCCGCGCGCTGCACGCTGCCGCTGCCCGCCTTGATCTCGATGCGGTGGCCCCGGGTGCGGCACGCGGCGACCTGGGCCAGCAGTTCATCCATCTGCGCGGTGCTGGGCACGGTGCCGTGCGCATCGCGCAGCCAGGCGCGGATGGCGTTGGCCTGCCGCGCAGCACTGAGCGCCTGCAAGACGGCAATCGCCGGTGGCTGGCCACAGGCCTGCAAGTCCAGTTGCGCCAGTTCATCAAGCAGGCCCTGTGCCTGCGCCGCATGGCCCGCACTGCGCGAAGCCATCGCCACAAAACCGGGCAGCGCCGCCTGAAGCGCCGGCAGCACCTGCGCGCGGATGCGGTTGCGGGTGTAGGCCGCATCGGCGTTGGTCGGATCGTCGATCCAGCCGATGCGGCGCGCAGCCAGCCACGCACGCAGCGCGGCCGAACGCACCCCCAGCAGCGGTCGGCCAAAGGCCACGCCGTTGCGCTCAAAGCGCGCGGGCATGGCCGCCAGCCCCGGCAGGCCGGCGCCGCGGCTGAGGGCGATCAGCAAGGTCTCGGCCTGATCGTCCGCATGCTGGGCCAGCAGCACCTCGCGCGCGCCGATGCGTTGCGCGGCGTCCGCCAGGCCCAGGTAGCGTGCGCGGCGTGCGGCGTCTTCCGGGCTTTCGCCGCTGGCGTGGCGCGCATCCACATGCACGCACTCCAGCCGCACACCCAGCGCGCTGCAGGCCGCTTGCACATGCCGCGCAAAGTCATCAGCGGCGGCTTGCAGCCCATGATGCACATGAATCGCCATCACCTGCCCGGGCCAGCGCGCGGCGCAGCCATGCAGCAAGGCCATCGAGTCGGCACCGCCACTGCAGGCCACCGCCAGCGGCGGGCTCGGCGCCCACGCGTTCAGCGCAAGCGCAAGGGCATCGGCGCCTTCGGCCGGTGCGCCGGATGGCTGCCCGTACGGGATGGGGGCGAGGCCCGGCTCAGCGGGTCTCGGCCTTGGTGTCGGTGAAGCGGCCATAGCCCTGCAGCCGCTCGTAGCGCCGCTCGAGCAGTTCGCGCGGCTTCATGTCGGTGACCTGACGCCACGCGTCGTTGAGCGCGCGCTTCAGAAAGGCGGCCATCTGCTTGGGGTCGCGGTGCGCGCCGCCCACCGGCTCGTTGACGATCTTGTCCACCAGGCCCAGGGCCTTCAGGCGGTGCGCGGTGATGCCCAGCGCCTCGGCGGCGTCCTGTGCGCGCTCGGCGGTCTTCCACAGGATGGATGCGCAGCCTTCCGGGCTGATCACCGAATACACCGAGTACTGCAGCATCAGCACCTGGTCGGCCACGCTGATGGCCAGTGCCCCGCCCGAGCCGCCCTCGCCGATGATGGTGGTGATGATCGGCACCTCCAGCTGGGCCATCTCGAAGATGTTGCGGCCGATCGCTTCGGACTGGCCGCGCTCCTCGGCGTCGATGCCGGGGTAGGCGCCGGGCGTGTCGACAAACGTGAACACCGGCAGCTTGAACTTCTCTGCGGTCTTCATCAGCCGCAGCGCCTTGCGGTAACCCTCGGGCTTGCTCATGCCGAAGTTGCGCAGCGCGCGCTCCTTGGTGTCGCGGCCCTTCTGGTGGCCCAGCACCATGCAGGGGTTGCCGTTGAAGCGTGCCAGGCCACCCACGATGCTCTGGTCGTCCGAGAAGTGGCGGTCGCCGTGCAGTTCAACGAAGTCGGTGAAGATCTCGCCCACGTAGTCCAGCGTGTACGGGCGCTCGGGGTGTCGCGCGATCTTGGTGATCTGCCAGGGGTTGAGGTCGCTGTAGATGTCCTTGGTCAGCTGCTGGCTCTTTTTGCCCAGCTGCTCGATCTCTTCGGAGATATCGACCGCAGACTCGGTCTGCACGTAGCGCAGTTCCTCGATCTTGGCTTCCAGCTCCGCGATGGGTTGCTCGAAGTCCAGAAACGTCTTTTTCGCCAAGGTGCGACTCCTTCGGTTGGGCCGGCGTCAGGCGGGCTCGGCGAGCCGCCGGGGTGACGCGTCACTCAGTACGCCACCGGCACCGGGTCCAGCGAGCGCCAAATATACCAAGTGGCCACGCTGCAGTACGGGTCCCAGGCGGCGGCCACTTCGCGCGCGTCGCTGCGGCTGACCGGGTCGCCCGAAAAATAGTTGCGGCTGATGCCGTTGAGCAGCCCCACATCGTCCAGCGGCAGCACATTGGGCCGCATCAGGTGGAAGATGAGGAACATCTCCGCCGTCCAGCGGCCAATGCCGCGGATGCCGACCAGCTCGTCGATGATGGCTTCGTCATCCATCGCCTGCCACTCGGTGGCGCGCACACGGCCTGAGTCGAAGTGCAGCGCCAGGTCCACCAGGTACTCCACCTTGCGCGCCGACAGGCCGGCTTCGCGCATGGCGTCGACCTTGAGCTTGAGCACGGTGGCCGGCGTCAGGCGCCGCGTGAGCGCAGAAAAGCGGTCCCACACCGTCTGCGCCGCCTTCACCGAGATCTGCTGCCCGACGATGCTGCGGGCCAGCGTCACGAACGCATCGCCGCGCGACTCGAGGCAGGCACTGCCGAACTGCGGGATCAGCCGGCGCATCACGCGGTCGCGCTTGGCAAGATGGGTGCAGGCCTCGGCCCAGTAGCCGGGCGTGGTGACGCTCACCGCGGCCTTGCTGCGCATGCTGCTGCGGGTCATGCCGCCACCTCCCAGGTGGTACCGGTCGGGGAATCCTTGAGCACGATGCCGCGCGCCAGCAGGTCCTGGCGAATGCGGTCGGCCTCGGCAAAGTTCTTCTCGCGCTTGGCCTGGGCGCGCGCGGCAATCAGTGCGTCGATTTCGGCACCCTGGGCGGCGTCGCCACCCGCGCCGCCCTGAAGCCAGGCGCGCGGGTCGTCCTGCAGCAGGCCCAGCACACCGCCGAGCGATCGCAGCAGCACCGCCTTGGCAGCGTCGCGCGTGCGGTTGACTTCCGCCGCCAGGTCGAACAGCACCGCCACCGCCTCGGGCGTGGCGAAGTCGTTGTCCATGGCCGCCGCAAAGCGCCGCGCAAACGGATCACTCCAGTCGACGGCGACCGGGGTTGCAGGCAGCGCATTGCGCACGCCATCGAGTGCGGTGTACAGGCGCCTGAGGGCCCCGCGCGCGTCGTCCAGGTGCGCATCGCTGTAGTTCAGCGGGCTGCGGTAGTGCGTACGCACGACAAAGAAGCGCAGCGTCTGTGCATCAAACTTCTGCAGCACGTCGCGGATGGTGAAGAAGTTGCCGAGCGACTTCGACATCTTCTCGTTGTCGATGTTGACGAAGCCGTTGTGCATCCAGAAGCGCGCCAGCGGCTGGCCGTGCGCGCCCTCGCTTTGCGCGATCTCGTTTTCGTGGTGCGGGAACTGCAGGTCGGCACCACCGCCGTGGATGTCGAAGGTCTTGCCCAGCAGCGCACAGCTCATGGCCGAGCATTCGATGTGCCATCCCGGCCGCCCGGCGCCATAGTCGCTGGGCCACTTGGCGTCATCGGGCTCGGTGGGCTTGGCCGCCTTCCAGAGCACGAAGTCCAGCGGATCGTCCTTGCCGTCCAGCACCGCCACCCGCTCGCCGGCGTGCAGCTCGTCCAGCGACTTGCCAGACAACTTGCCGTAGCCCGCAAACTTGCGCACCGCATAGTTCACGTCGCCGCTGTCGGTGCGGTAGGCCAGGCCCTTGTCTTGCAGCATGCGCACGATGTCGAGCATCTGCGGCACGTAGTCGGTCGCGCGCGGGTCGTGCTGCGGCCGCTCGATGTCCAGCGCGTCGAAGTCGCGGTACATCTCGTCAATCATGCGCTGCGTCAGCGCGGCGATCGGCTCGCCGTTCTCCAGCGCACGGCGGATGATCTTGTCATCGATGTCGGTGATGTTGCGCACGAAGGTCACGCGCCAGCCGCGCGCCTTCAGCCAGCGCTGCACCACGTCAAACGCGATGGCCGAGCGTGCGTGGCCCACATGGCACAGGTCGTACACCGTGATCCCGCATACATACATGCGCACATGGCCTGGCTCCAGCGGCTCGAAGGGCTCGAGGCGACGCGACAGGGTGTTGTGGATCTGCAGGCTCATGCAGCGAGGCAGCGGGGGCGAAGACGACCTGGTGACAGCGTGACGGCGATGTATCCGGACCCGGGACGCACGCAGGCACCCCCAGACGCAACGGGCTCCTTGCGGAGCCCTTCGATACAATGCGTCGCAGTATATCGTTGCCTCCAGCGAGCGCGAGGGAGTTTGCCCCATGGACCGATCCTGTTTCCTGTCGTTGCAACCGCGTTGCACCACCGGGCAATCACCGGCGCGGGCCGTACGCCGCCCCTGGCTGCAGGCGCTGGTGCTGGCCGTCGCACTGGCCGGTGGCGCTGCACACGCGGATGAGTATTCCGACGTCAACACCTTGTTGCGCAGCGGCAAGATGGCTGAAGCGCTGGCCAAGGCCGAGCAGTACCTGGTGGGCAAGCCGCGCGATCCGCAAATGCGCTTTCTGCGCGCGGTGATCCAGGCCGACGCGGGCAAGACCGCCGACGCGATTGCAGGCCTGCTGCAGCTGGTGGAGGACTTCCCCGAGATTCCCGAGCCCTACAACAACCTTGCGGTGCTGTACGCCGGCGAGGGTCAGTACGAGCGTGCGCGCGGCGCGCTGGAAATGGCCATCCGCCTCAATCCGAATTACGCCACTGCGCACGAGAACCTGGGCGATGTGTACGCGCGTCTTGCGGGCCAGGCGTACTCCAAGTCGCTGCAGCTCGAGCCGGCCAACACCGCGCCTGCTGCCAAGCTGCGCATGCTGCGCGAGCTGTACAACGCCCGCCTGCCGGCGCGTCCGCCCGCTGCGGCGCCCAAGGCGCCTGCCAAGGGCGCAGCACCCGCGCGCTGAATCCACCGGGCGGCGCGCCTGCCTCGGGTGACGTGCGCTTTGCGTTGGCCGCCGTTCTTCTGTCACCGCCATGCCTTTGCCTTCGTTTGACATGACCATCCAAGCTTCGCGTCGCAGTGCGCTGCGCCTGATCCCGATATTGGCCCTCGCCCTCGCCTTCCTAGCCCTGCAGGGCAAGGCGGCTCTTGCGCAGGGTGCCAGCCCGCGGGTGCAACTCAGCACCAGCCTGGGCGACGTCGTCATCGAACTGGACGCGCAGAAGGCGCCCAAGACGGTGGAGAACTTCCTGCAGTACGTGCGCGACAAGCACTACGACGGCACGGTGTTCCATCGCGTGATCGGCACCTTCATGATCCAGGGCGGCGGCTTCACTGCCGACATGACGCAAAAGGCCACCCGTGCGCCGATTCCGCTGGAAGCCAGCAACGGCCTGAAGAACGACCGCGGCACCATCGCCATGGCGCGCACCCGCGACCCGAACTCAGCCACCAGCCAGTTCTTCATCAACGTGGTGGACAACGCGGCACTGAACGCACCCAGCCCCGACGGACACGGCTATGCGGTGTTCGGCAAGGTGGTGGCGGGCATGGATGTGGTCGACAAGATCCGCAACGTGCCTACCGGCAACCGCGGCATGCACCAAAACGTGCCTGCCACCGCGGTCGTCATCCAGTCCGCCAAGGTCCTGCCCTGAGCATCCCTTCATTCCCACCAACGAAAGATTCCCATGAGCCAGCCCCGCGTGGAACTGCACATCACCGACCACGGCGTTATCACCATTGAACTGGACGCCGAGAAGGCGCCGAAGTCGGTCGAGAACTTCCTGAACTACGTGAAGAAGGGCCATTACGACGGCACGGTGTTTCACCGCGTCATCAACAACTTCATGATCCAGGGCGGCGGCTTCGAGGTCGGCATGAAGCAAAAGCCCACCGACGCGCCGATCGACAACGAAGCCAACAACGGCCTGAAGAACAACCGCTACACCCTGGCGATGGCGCGCACCCAGGCGCCGCACTCGGCCACCGCGCAGTTCTTCATCAACGTGGCCGACAACGAATTCCTGAACCACACCGCGCCCAGCATGCAGGGCTGGGGCTATGCGGTGTTCGGCAAGGTGGTAGCAGGCACCGAGGTGGTCGACAAGATCAAGGGCGTACCCACCGGCCGCCGCGGCTTCCATGACGACGTGCCCGAGCAGGACGTCGTCATCGCGCGCGCCGTCGCTCTCTGATCCCCACACCCTGAGGCACGCAAGGTGTCCACGCTGCTGGCGCCCGCGCACTGGCAGCGCATCGAGTTCATCTCTGACCTGCACCTGAGCCCGGCGCAGCCGGCCACGCTTGAGGCGTGGCTGCGCTACCTTGGCGCCACCCGCGCCGATGCGCTTTTCATCCTCGGCGACCTGTTCGAGGTGTGGATCGGCGACGACGCCGCAGACGAGCCCGGTTTCGAAGCCGACTGCAGTGCTGCCTTGCAGCGTGCCGCCCGCCAGCGGCCCGTGTTCGTGATGCACGGCAACCGCGACTTCCTGATCGGGCCGCACTGGTGCGAACGCACCGGCGTTCAGCGGCTCGACGACCCGACCACGCTTGACGCCTTCGGCCAGCGCTGGCTGCTGTCGCACGGCGATGCGCTGTGCCTGGAAGACCACGACTACCAGGCCTTTCGGGCGCAGGTGCGCAGCGACGCCTGGCAGCGCGACTTTCTTGCCCGACCGCTGATCGAGCGGCGCGCCATCGCCCGTGGCATGCGCGACGCGAGCGAGGCACGCAAGCGCAGCGGCGCGCAGACGACGGGAGATCCGCTGTGGGCCGATGTGGATGCCGCCGCAGCCGTGCAATGGCTCACGCGCGCCGGCGCGTCCACCCTGATCCACGGGCACACCCACCGCCCCCGGCAGCATGACCTGCAAGACGGTCTGCAGCGTGTGGTGCTGAGTGACTGGCACCTGGACGAGGCACCGCAGGGTGCGCCCGACGCCGCGCCCCGTGCCGAAGTGCTGGTACTCGATGCGCAGGGCCTGCACCGCGAGCCGTGGCGGTGACCGCCCGCAGCGCGCGGCGACCATGAGCGCCCTGGCCTGCAGTTGCCACGGAGTCAAGGCATGAGCTGGCTCAGACTGCTGCACTCACTGTTGCACTCATTGATGCCCTGGCGCCGCGCGCCGGCGCGCATCCCCGACGCCTTGTGGAACGCGGTCATCGGGCGGCACCCGTTCTTGTTGTCACTGCAGGCGCACGACCAGGCACGGCTGCGCGAGCTCAGCTCCGAATTCCTGGCCGTCAAGGAATTCAGCGGCGCAGGTGGGCTGGTGGTCACCGACGAGATGGCGCTGTCGATCGCGGTGCAGGCGGTGCGGCCGCTGCTGCGCCTGGCACCGCACACCGGCACGCGCGTGCTGCAGTGGTACGACGACTTTGTGGGCGTCGTGGTGCACCCCGACGCGGTGGTGGCACCGCGCGAGCACACCGACGAGCACGGCGTGGTGCATCACTACCAAGAAGAGCTGGCTGGCGAGGCCATGGAGGGCGGGCCGGTGATGCTGAGCTGGCGCGATGTGGCCGACGCCGGCGAGACAGCGCGCGACGGCTACAACCTCGTCATCCATGAGTTCGCACACAAGATCGACCTGCGCGATCGCGAGGCCGATGGCTGCCCGCCCCTGCCGTCGGCAGCGGCGCGGCGCCACTGGCGCGAGGTGATCGCTGCCGAATATGAGCGCTTTCGCGAGCAGGTGATCGTGGCCGAGCGCTTCAGCGGCCCGCAGCCGTGGCTGGACGCCTACGGTGCCGAGGCCATCGACGAGTTCTTTGCGGTGGCCTGCGAAGCGTACTTCGTGCAGGCGCAGCGGCTGCAGGCCGACTGGCCGGCACTGCATGCGCTGCTGGCGAGCTTCTTTGATGGCGCCGAAGCGCCGCTCACACGCCCCGCAACAGCACCTTGAGCGCTGCCTGCAGCCGGCGTGCCGTGGCCGCATCGTGCGGTGCGGCCAGCACGCGCGCGGCATCGTCCGTCCAGGTCTCGCGCGGGGCCGGGTCGTTGCGGCGCGTCAGCAGTTGCAGCTGCAGCGCGCGCCGCGCCTCCAGCGCCTCGGCCGGCGTGGGCACCTCGGCGGCCATCTCCAGGCGCAGCAGCGACTGAGACGCATCGCCTGAAGCGTCGGTAGCGAGCGACTGCGCCCAGCGGCCTCGCACCGCGGGCGTGACAGCGCGGCCCAGTTCCTGATGTGTCGGCAGCTGGTCGCCCTGCCGCTGCTCCCACGCCGACATCAGCCGCGTGAGCGCTTCGCCATGCGCCTGCGCTGCCAGCTTGCGCAGCGCCAGTTGGGCATGCTCCATCGCATCGCGCTGTGCGCGGAAGGCGGCGTCGCCCAGGCGCGGGCCACGGTCTTCGGCAGCGAAGTGCGAGCGGGGGTCATCACGGCGGCGATCATCGCGACCGGCACCGAACCCTTCGCGGCGACCCGGGCCAAACCCGTCCTTGCGACCACCACCGAACCCCTCCTTGCGGCCATCGCGCCGGGCGTGCGGCGCCGCCGCCGCGGCACCCGGCGGCAGCTTGGCACCCGGGCGGTCATCGCCGCGCCGCGCCACCACCGGCCGCACCGGCGCAGCAGGCTTGGCAGGTGTCACGGCCGGTGCCTCGCCGCCTTCGGCTGCCGGCTCGCCCCCTTCGGCTGCCGGCTCGCCCCCTTCCCCGTCCGCTGCTTGCGCAGGGGCCTGGATGCTGGCTTCAGCCGATGACGCAGGCGCTGCTGGCGCCGTCAATTCATTTGACGCAGCGCCGTCGCGGGCGCGCAGCGCAGCGTCCAGTGCCTGCATCGCCGAGCGGATGCGCGCGGCATCGCCGCTCTTGCTGGCATCGTCCAGCGCGCGCGAGGCCTCGAGCACCGCGCGGTCGCGCTCGCTCATCGCCGCGTTGGCCCGGTCGCGCTCGGCGCCCTTGCGCTGGAAGGCGTCGTCGATCGGCTTGCGGAAGGCATCCCACAGCTTTTGCTCGAGCTTGCGGTCCAGCGGCACCGCCTGGGCCTCGGCCTGCCAGCGCTGCTGCAGGGCCTTCACCGCATCGATGCGCAGCATCGGCGCCTCGCCCAAAGCACGCGCCTCGTCGATCAGCGCATGACGCCGCTCGATGCTGAGTTTTTGCACCGCCTCCAGCGGCGCGGCGGCGGCGTGGATGGCAGCCTTCCACTGCGGCTGGATCTCGGCAAACGCCTTCTCGCTCAGGTGCCCCGCCGCGCGCCAGAGTTCGCTGAACTGATGAATGATGCGCGCAAAGCCCTTCCAGTCGCCGCCCTGCGCCTGCGGGTTGGCTTCGGCCCAGGCCTTCACCTCGTCGATCAGCGCCTGGCGCTGCGCGCGATGCGCCGCGGCCTCGGCCTTGACCTGGTCCAGCCACACCTGCACCACCTTGTAGGCCTCGTTGCAGGCGCGGTCAAAGCGCTTCCACAGCGCGTGGTTGGGCGGCGCGGATTGGTCGGTCTGCTTCCAGCGCTCGCGCAGGTCGCGCAGCGACTCCTGCATCTTGCGGCCACCGAATCGCGGGCGGCGCTGCACCGCGGGCGACACAGCCGCATCCGGGGCTACAGGCGCTTGTGCTGCTGCGGATGCTTCTGGCGCTTGCTGCGCGTCTGGCGTGGCGGGCGCCTGCACCGCCTGCGCAGCCTGCAACGCCTCCACCTCTGGCGTCTCTTGCACTGCCTCCAGCGCCGCTGGTGCAGCCGCCGTATCCGTCGCATCCTGCGACGTACCCTGCGGCGGCTTGGCCGACCTGGCAGGCTTGGGTGGGCGCGGCGCTTTTGCCGGCACGGTTTCGAACAGGCCTTCGGCCTGCGCCACCAGCTCCTGTCGGATCTTGTCGGCGCTCCAGCGCTGCCAGCCCTCGAGCTCGGTGGCCGCAGCGATGGCGGCATGGGCCTGCGCATCCAGCTTGCTGTCGATCAGTCGCCCGTGGTCCTTGAGTGCCTGACGCAAGGCGTTGGCCGCGCCGGCGCTGGCCTTGCCGTGGCCTTCGGCCACTTCCTTCTCCAGAACCTCCAGGGCAGCACGCACCGCGTCCACTGCTTGCGCACGCAGCGCCGGGTCGACCGGCGGCGCGGCACGCGCGGGTGCGGCCGCCTCAACCGCCGCCGCTGCTCCGCCGCGCGCGGCACGGATCTCATCGGCCCACACCGGCACGCTGGGCAGCGGGGCCGCTGCGTCTTGCGCAGCGGCGTTGGCGTGCGCAAGGGCGGCACCAAAGGCATCCCATACCGCCTGCAGCTGGGTGCGCGAGGCGTCCAGTTGCGGCGCGAACTTGGGGTCGAGGCTGGCCCAGTGGGCGTCGGCAGGCAGTTGCGCTGCCGCTTGCATCCATGCGGGCACGTCGGCCTGCAGCGTGGCCAGGGCGACCGTGGCCTCGGCGATCGGCCGGGTCGACAGCACCTCGATGCGCTGGGCCAGCAGCAAGGCCGACTCACGCTGCACCTGCAGCCGATGCTGCAGGTCTTCCACGCCGCGCACCCGGTCGGCCAGCTGCGTCTTGAGCGCCGCCAGCGGCTCGCGCGACAGCGGTGCGCCGGCCTTGGCCGCATCGCGCTGCCAGGCCAGTGCATCGGCAATGTTCATGCGTGGCTGGGCCAGCAGCGCCTGCGCGCGGGTGGCCCATTCGGCGGCGGTGGATTCCTGATCGCGCTGGCGCTTGAGTTCCTCCAGCCGCTCGCGGATCGGCTTGGCCGCGCCCTTGTCGCGCGCCGACAGCTCTTTATAGACATCGTGCATCGCGTCTGGGGGCGGGTCGCTGGCCAGCCAGGCACGTACGCGCGCCGCGCGCTCGGACGACGTCGGGGCGCTGAAGGCGCCGCCGGTCAGGGCATCAAGGGAAGCCGCGTCGCGCGGCGCAGGGGCAGAGGTGTTCACGCGCCGATTGTCGCCGGTTCACCGCAGGGCCCGTCACGTGCAGGCCCCCGGACGCCACACCGCCAGGACGCCCCAAACAAAAAACCCGGCAAGCCTGCCCATCAGGCCGCTTGCCGGGTTTGACGGCGGGCGCGAGGCCCTTGCCGTCGGGTGGCTTGGACGGGAGGGTGAAGTCCCGGCCAGGCTGGGGGCAAAAGATTGCCCCCTGGGGTCACCGGACCCGGGCAGACCCTGCAGGTCGGCACACGGGCACCGGTGGATGCGCGAATCCTCGCGCGAATGGTTCTTCGGCGCAATCCGCAGGCATCTTGAATCAAAGGTTTTCATGAGCCGGCGCTGATCGATAGAAAAGAGGCATGAACCCGGTCCAGTTTCTTGCGCCAAAGCATCCGGTCGGGGCCGATCATGCGTAACGTGTGTGTTGCAGGTGGGTTGGGCTGGACATGGATGAGGGCCTTGACGGGCACTTTCTTGCGACTTTTAGATGCATAAAGAACCTTATCCATATGCTTGACCGGGTATTTTGAAGTCACGACAATCCGCCCCGTCCCGAACATCCTAGGGACAACCCGAACCCGCTGCCGAATGGGGCCGTTTCGCAAAGTAACCGGAGCACCCGCTCCCACCTGCGACGCGACCCATCCGAACCAAACGGAAGCACGGTACCTCAGGCCCGCCTGAATGCCGCGCTCCGCGTAGAAAGGAGCACCATGACAGCGCTTGGAAGGATGAACCGCGGCCTGCGGACCTTTGCGTCCGATGTCGCCCGGGGATTTTTCGAGATCACGCACAACGGCTTTGCCGTCCTCGGACTGGCCGTGGCGTTTGCCGTCGTCACGCTGACCGCGCGCCCTGACCTGCGCGTGGCCGGCGAGCACTACCTGATGGGCTGGCTGCAAGAGCGTCAGGCCTCGCTGCTGGGCTTTGCGGTCGAGCGCGACGCCAGCGAGCGCGCCACCGCCGCCAACCCCGCCGACCTGCCGCGCCAGCAGGCGCAGCTGACCTTCTGGCTCAGCCGCAAATACAAGGTGGCCCCTGAGCCGGTGGCCGCCCTGGTGGCCGAGGCCTACGAGGTGGGCAAGCGCACCCGGCTGGACCCGACCCTGATCCTGGCGGTGATGGCGATCGAATCGGGCTTCAACCCGTTCGCGCAAAGCCCGATGGGCGCGCAGGGCCTGATGCAGGTGATGACTGGCGTGCACAGCGACAAGTACGCCGGCTTTGGCGGCAAGCTGGCTGCGTTTGACCCGGTGACCAACCTGCGGGTGGGCGTCAAGGTGCTGCAGGAGTCGATTGCCCGGGCCGGCGGCTCGGTCGAAGGCGGCCTGCGCCACTACGTGGGTGCCGCCAACCTGGACGACGATGGCGGCTACACCGCCAAGGTGCTGGCCGAGATGCAGCGCTTGCAACTGGTGGTGCAAGGCCAGTCGGTGCCGCTGAACACGGCCGCCAACAGCCAGCCGGCTGGCAGCGTGCCGGGCCAGCCGGTGCGTGCACCCGCCTTCGCGCCGGTGCCAGCGCCGGCCGCTATACCCGCGGTGCAGCCGGCAGCCGTGCCGGCCGGCGAACAACTGGCCCTCGGCTGAATTGGCCCTCGGCTAAAATCCGCGTCGCACGCAACTGGCGATAGGCCTGCGCGGCGGCTGCCCTTGGCAGCACCGGCGCGGGCTGACGTGGACCTCGCAGATTCCTGCGCAAACCACTGGGGAGCGTGCCGCCCGGACCGGGCTGGCAGCGGGAATCGGCCCGCACCGTCTCGGCCCGCAGCGCGCAGCCGTTCGCCTGGGCAGCCCTTGTCCGCGCTCGTCAGCGCGCAAGGCTCATGTCACTCTGACACCGAAGGACTGCCTCTTTCATGTTTGACCGCAACGTCACCATCGCCCAGACCGACCCCGAGCTCTGGGCCGCCATCCAGGCCGAAAACGCGCGCCAGGAACACCACATCGAGCTGATCGCCAGCGAGAACTACGCATCACCGGCCGTGATGCAGGCGCAGGGCACGCAGCTCACCAACAAATACGCCGAGGGCTACCCCGGCAAGCGCTACTACGGCGGCTGCGAGAACGTGGACGTGGCCGAGCAGCTGGCCATCGCCCGCGCGAAGCAGCTGTTCGGGGCGGATGCCGCCAACGTGCAGCCGCACTGCGGCGCCTCGGCCAACCAGGCGGTGTTTCTCGCCTTCCTGAAGCCCGGCGACACCATCATGGGCATGAGCCTGGCCGAAGGCGGCCACCTGACCCACGGCATGCCGCTGAACCTGAGCGGCAAGTGGTTCAACGTGGTGAGCTACGGACTGAACGCGCAAGAGGCCATCGACTACGACGCGATGGAGCGCAAGGCCCACGAGTCGCGCCCGAAGCTGATCATCGCGGGTGCGTCGGCTTACAGCCTGCACATCGACTTTGCGCGCTTTGCCAAGGTGGCGAAGGACGTGGGCGCCATCTTCATGGTGGACATGGCGCACTACGCCGGCCTGATCGCCGCGGGCGTGTACCCCAACCCGGTGCCGCATGCCGATGTGGTGACCAGCACCACCCACAAGAGCCTGCGCGGCCCGCGCGGCGGCATCATCCTCTCGAAAGCCGAGCACGAGAAGGCGATCAACAGCGCCGTGTTCCCCGGCCTGCAGGGCGGCCCGCTGATGCATGTGATCGCGGCCAAGGCGGTGGCCTTCAAGGAGGCGCTGCAGCCCGACTTCAAGGCCTACCAGCAGCAGGTGGTGAAGAACGCGCAGGCGGTGGCGCAGACGCTGACCGAGCGCGGCCTGCGCATCGTGAGCGGCGGCACGCAAAGCCACGTGATGCTGGTGGACCTGCGCGCCAAGGGCATCACCGGCAAGGAAGCCGAGGCGGTGCTGGGCCAGGCGCACATGACCATCAACAAGAACGCCATCCCCAACGACCCGGAGAAGCCGATGGTGACCAGCGGCATCCGCGTGGGCACGCCAGCCATGACCACCCGCGGCTTCAAGGAAGAAGAAGCGCGCGCCACGGCCCACCTGATTGCCGACGTGCTGGACAAGCCGCGCGACGAAGCCAACATCGCCGCCGTGCGCGCCAAGGTGAACGCGCTGACGGCGCGCTTTCCGGTGTACCGCTGACCTTTCATGAAGTGCCCGTTCTGCAGCCACGCCGAGACGCAGGTCGTCGAGACCCGCGTGGCTGAAGACGGCGACTTCATCCGCCGCCGCCGGCAGTGCGGCGCCTGCGAAAAGCGCTTTACCACCTACGAACGGCCGGAGGTCAACTTTCCGGCGGTGGTGAAGAAAGACGGCCGGCGCATCGACTACGACCGCAGCAAGCTGCGCGGATCGATGAACCTGGCGCTGCGCAAGCGACCGGTGAGCACCGAGCAGGTGGACGCCGCGATCGAGCGCATCGAAGAGAAGCTGCTGAACCTGGGCCAGCGCGAACTGCCCTCGCAGCGCATTGGTGAGCTGGTGATGCGCGAGCTCAAAAAGCTCGACAAGGTGGCCTACGTGCGCTTTGCCAGCGTGTACCGCAGCTTTGAGGACATTGATGAGTTCAAGACGCTGGTGGATGAGGTGAGGCGCTGAAGCCGGCGCCGCCGGCCCAGCGCAAGCTTGCCTAGGCTCATTTACAAATGCCCCCGCCTGGCGCAGCGTTGCCTGCTTCACTCACCTGGCGCCCGTTTCAGAAACATTTGGATGAAAAAGGCGCATTTTTTTGCTACAACCTCATCTGGCGACGCATAGTCGCCGTACAGTGAAGTGTTCATGGATTTCCACGGGGGCGACGAGATGAAGATTCGGACAGCGATGCGACCGGGGCGTGCATCGGGCCAGTCGCGATTTCTTCAGCACATGCCCGTCTTGGCGGGCGGCTTCACGCTCATCGAGCTGGTCATCGTGGTGGCCATCGTCGGTATCCTGGCCACCATTGCCTACCCGTCCTATCAGCAGTACATCGTGCAATCGCGCCGGGCGGAGGCGCAGAGTTACATGATGGAGCTTGCGCTAAGGCAGGAGAAGCTGCGCGCTGCAAACAACACCTATGCGCCTACTGCGTCTCTCACTGTCATCAACACAAGCTACTACACCTTTACGGCCTCGGGCACGCCTACTGCGGACAGTTATACGATCGTAGGCACTGCGCAAGGCGGACAAGCCACCAAAGACTCTGCGTGCAATCCTCTGACTCTGGACCAGTCCGGTGCAAAAGCGCCGACCACCTGCTGGAAACGATGACCGGAATGCAGCGATGGTCACAACGCATTCGGGGGCTCACCCTGGTCGAAATGCTGGTCACCATCACGGTGCTCGCCATCCTTTTGGCCATCGTTGTGCCGTCCATCCAGACCACGCTGGACCGCAGGCGGCTGATCGGAGCAGCAGACAACATGCTCGCAGACATGCGCTACGCCCAGTCTGAATCGGTCAAGCGAAACGAGGTCTTTGTGGCCAGCCTCACCCCGGGGGCAGCGTGGCAGTACGCGATCACCGCAAGCGCGACCAGCAGTACCTTTGTGTCCAAAACGGTGACCTCAAGCGATTACGCTGGCACCAGCGTCAGCGCGACCACGCCAGTCACCTTCGATCCCAAGCGGGCAACCATCAACCTGCCGGCCTCCGGCACCGTGATCGCAGAGATAACCTCTGCCAGTGGTCAAAAACTCCGCATCAGCGTTGCAGTCAATTCCGCGTTAAGTGTCTGCACAACCACGGGCCTCGCCGGCTATCCAGCGTGCTGACCATGGACAGACGACATTTCATCCACGCTGCGGGTCTGCGCGAGCGGGGCTTGAGCCTCGTGGAACTGATCGTTGCCTTTGCCATCTCGCTCGTGATCCTTGCGGCCGCGACCAGCATCTTTGGAAGCACGGCGGGCGCCAATTCCACTCAGATGAAGATCTCTCGGCTTAACAATGAGCTCCGGACTGTGATGACCGCCATCACTCGTGACATGCGCCGCGCTGGTTATCACTCGTGGTCGGTAGCCTCATTGACGACCACCGACTTTGATATCAGCGCCCAGTCGTTGCCAGTCATCACTGCGAGCCAGTCCTCAGGAGTAATAACAGTCAGCTACGACCTGAACTCCACTGGGCAGAACAATACCTTCGCATTCAGGCTGAACGCAGGCTCTGTCGAGGCAGCGGTTGGGGCAGGATCTTTCACAAAAATCACCGATCCCAACGTTGTCAAGATCACCGCCCTGCGTGTGACGGACCGCTCACCGACAGACATCACCGTCAGCGGCACCGTCACAACGGCATCAGGAACCTGCCTGACGAAGGCGGGAGCGACATCTGCCACCACAACCACCGCCCGTACGGTCACGATCCCCGCCTATGAAGTGGAAATCAGCGGAGAGCTGGTCAGTGATGCGTCGATCAAGCGGACCTTGCGGGAGGTGGTCCGCCTCCGCAACATCGTCCTGACCTGCTAGCAAGGGGCTACTGGTGCGCACTTCTTCCCATCCACATAGGGCCTGCCAAAGGGGCTACGCCGCCTTGACGGTCGGCGCCATCCTGCTGTTTCTTGTCACGCTGCTATCGATCTATCTCACCAAGAGCGGCATCATTGACTTGCGCACTTCCGCCAACAAGGCTCGATATGGTGAAGCAATGGCGCAGGCGGAACGCCGCCTGGAAATTGGCATGGGATGGATGTCAAGCAACGCCAACCGGGCAACGCTCGTCAGTGCCACCTTCAACCCTTGCAGCACGTTTGCCTCGCCCATTTCGCAGTTGGGCTCGACGTGGGTGTGCAGGACCGAATCAAGTACCTACAGCGATGGCGCAGCCAGCGTGACCGACACCTTCACGCTGGCCACGCCCGCTGGCAGCGGAAACAAGGCCCTGTTTTACGTCATCGGCCAGGGCAGTTCGGCCGACGGGACTGCCAGTGCTGTGGTCCGGCAGGGCACCTTTTTCCTCGGCGGAGCCACCAACCTGGACAACACTCCGCCCATCACAGCGGCCGGCAACGTGGCGCTGGGCGGTAACTTCAACGTGATTGCGAATCCCAACGCTGGCGGCACCGGGGTGCCTGTGTCCATCTGGTCCCGGGTAACGGTACCCGCCCCGTCTGGAGCAGCCAAGTCCTGCCATCTCGGAGACTATCTTCGCGACGAAGACTGCAGTGCGGCACCCATCAGTTCCAAGGACGGCAAGGGCCTCGACATCGCTGACGGCGACGCCAACTTCCCGCCAGACCTCATGGCCTACCTGTTCGGTGTTCCCATGGGCAGCTATGCCACGGTGAAGGCCCAGGCGCAGCAGGTCACCGACTGCGGCACGCTCAATGCCGCCACAACCGGTATTGTCTGGGCCACAGGCCAGTGCAACATCAGCGGCACTGTCGGCTCCCAGAATGCGCCGGTGCTGCTGGTGGTGGAATCCGCAGAGTTCATCTTGCGGGCCGGTTCGCGCTTTTACGGCTTGGTCTTTGCATTCGCTCCAACGCCTGGCGCGGACGGGCGATACGACGCCGGCGACATCACGGGCAATGGTGGCGGCAGGATCTACGGTGTCGTCGTCTCCAACGACACCACCGTTGTGGGCCAGACACTGAACGGCACCTTCGATCTGGTGCACGACGCCACCGTCATGAGACAGTTGGCCGCGCCCGTGAACACCCAATTTCGGGTGGTCGGCCGTACACCAGCGAGTTGGGCGGACTACCTGCCATGACCCAATTCAAATCGCCTCATTCCGGCCGTCAGCGGAGTCCCGGCACGCTTTCTCAAGTTGGCACCGGCCTCATAGAGGTGCTGATCCTGGTGGCAGTGCTCTCCATCGGCATGTTGGCGATGGCAAAGATCCACACCGTGCTGCTGCGCGATGGGGGAACGTCGGCCAACCGCGCCGTTGCCACCTCTCTTGCACAGGAAAAACTGGATGACTTGCGCGCCTACAAGTGGGTCAACACCACCGCCGCAGGTTCTGAAGGCTGCGGCAATGGTGTCTTTTGCTTCACCGAAATTGGCACCAACCTGGGCGGCGTAGAGGCAGCGGGTGGCACGCTGGTCTTCCCGGCGGGCAATGTCACCCTCGACAACGTGGTGTTCAACCGGACCTGGGCATCCGTTGATGTGCCCGCGGCCCCCGCCGCCGTGCAGTTCAAGCTGGTGACGGTGACGGTCACCTGGACCGACCAGAACGGCACCGGGACCATAAGCCTGCAGTCATCGATCGCGCCGAACGACGTGACGATCGCTTCGGCGGGCAGCAGTGGCGCCGTTTCCTCGCTGCGAAAACCGCAGGTCAGGTACACGCCCATCGGAGTTCCGGATGTGGTCCCCATCACCATTGATGGCGGACAAGGCCTGAAAAAAGAGACGAGCAAGCCGTTGCCCGATGTCAGTTCCAAGGGGTTTTCCGTCGCGACGCAGTTCGATGCCGTCAGCTACAGCGGCTCAGACACCACCGCCAGGCAGCAGGTCGAAAGCTACACCACCGTGGGATGTGTCTGCGAATTTGCCGGCTCCGGCGCGGGTATGTCGCCTGCGTACTACACGTATGTCGACGGCTCGCTGAAGGTCAATTACCCCACCGAACCAGTCACAAAGACGACGGGTACGGCGCCCAGCATCAACGGCGACACGCAGGACCCGCTGTGCACCACATGCTGCCGGGACCACCACGATTCTCCGTCGACACCGAAGTACGACCCCGACCGGCCCGCGGCAGACTACTACACAGACACAGCCGGCGGAAACCACAAACACTACTATTTCACCAATGCCAGCAATCCGGCGCTGGGGTTATCGGTCGTTCAGGAAATCGCTGGCAACCGTTACCTGGAAGCGTGCCGCTTCCTGCGCGTAGACGGGGTGTACAGGCTGATGCGCGACTGGCGGCTGGTTGATCTGGTAGTCATGCCCAAGGACGGCTACCTGGTCGACAGCTCCACGGCTCTTGCCAAGTACCAGACCTACGTCGGCGACGTTGCGGCAGCACAAGCCAAAACAGATGGCGGCACCGCAACATCCTTCCCGGACAAAGCGACGGCACTCGAGTCGCGTGATCTGTCCAACCGGTCCGAGAACAGCCTAGTTCAACTGGCTGCGCGCGGCATCTATGTGGACCGCGTCTACACAAGCAACGGAAGTGGGATCGACACGACCTTCTACTCTGTCGCCGCAGGCAGCACGCCACAACTCAGTCTGATCCCGTTCACTGAAATCAATGTCACCCTACTTGCCAGTTGGGCTGCGGCAACGACGACTGTTGCGACGGTCACTAACGAAGAAATCAAGGACATCTCTGCCAGCGCGACGGATTATTACGGCACATACAGTCGAGGGCGAGTTGCAGTCGCCAGCGGGTCTGGCGGGAACACAGACATTCGGGCCTACATGCTGCCAGGTAACACGGGGCTGGTGGGCGGCACAACGCGTATCAACTACGTGGGCGCGGTGGATTACAACGCAAGCACACTTGCTGCGTCTGGAACCATCACCTACGCGGGACCGATCGGTCGCGATCCGTACGATCACAGCAGCACGCGACGGGTATCGAACGCGTTGAATGTCGGCCGTGCGGCGTCGGGTAACACTGCAGTTAGCGGGGTGATTGCCCTTGGAAACTCCAGTGGATCCCTGGCGTCCTTGGCCGTGACCGGGACGGGCGGCGCAGGGTGCACCATCGATCCACCGACTGGCAATCAAACCACGTTCTCTTGCAGCGTCCCAATAGGCTATTCGGGGACTATCACCGTCAGCACCTCGCAGAGCGGCGGCTTTGTGAGAGGCAGCACAGGCGTGAATACCTGCGTCGTTGCGCTCCCTGGTCCCTACAACTGCGACATGTCGGCATACGGGCCCACCGCCAGAATCAGCGGTACCTGTACCGGAACCCGTTGCAGAAATGCGGCTCTCACCATTTCTGCAGGAACCGGGACCACCTGTGCCAGGGAGACTGCCGCAAGCAACCCGTACTGTGATGTGCCAGTTACGCCCGCCGCTCCGCTTTGGAGCGGCACCATTACCTTGGGCAGCACCAACACTGGGGGCTCTGGTGTCCGAGCGACGGGTATCCTGCCGGGGAGCACTCCTGCCGCCACTTGCGGAACGAGCGAGACATCCAGTGCTGCAGTCACCGCAGGCCCGGCGGATGCGCCATCGGGGTTCACCATGTGCGCGTCCAACTGACGCACGAAGCCCCAAACGCCGATTGCGGATCGTCGACATGCGTGACGGAATTCACGGATGCCTGCGGTTGGTTTTTGAAAAACATTGCCTTTAAAAATACGACTTGATACATCTCTCCTCTCATCAGACGAGTCGGGGAGGGTGTCATGGAACAGTACGGCGCTTCGCGGCGTTCGGGCAGGCATCGCAGCCGGGGACTTTCTCTCCCCGAAATACTGGTGACGATCGGCGTGAGTTCCACCTTGCTCGCGCTTGGCATCCCACGCCTGTCCGAATTGCAGCAAGAGCGCAGGCTGCGTGGGGCCGCTGAGGCCGCGTCAGCCGAGATCCGCCTCACCCACTCTCACGCCATCAAAGTGGACGAGGCCATGATGATTTCGTTCCGGTCAAACGGCGACGCTTCTGCCTGGTGCGTTGCGCCTCGCGGCCAGATCAATTGCGATTGCCTGCGCCCCGATGGATGCTCGGCAGAGGTGACACAAAGCACCTTGCGGGCCGACGGCTTCCCCGGCGTCAGCATGTCCAGCAACGTCACACAGGGCGTACTTTCCGTGCAGCCAAGGCGCGGAACCATCACAGCCGGGAGCATCGACTTCAGCATACAAAGCGGCAAGCAGTTGCGCGTCGTCATCAACGGCTATGGCCGTACGCGCGTTTGCGTGCCACCCAACGGGAAGCCCGTCACCGGTTACTCGCCCTGCTGAGGCTGTGGAGCGGCTATGCTTGCACGCATATGTCAGCACAGCCGACCTCAAAAGAGGCGCACGCCGCGCAGACACTGGCCCTCGCTGCAAAGGCATTGGCCTTGTCGCAGCCCAATCCGCGCGTTGGCTGTGTCATCGCTGCAAGCGCGGGGCAAACGGCATCCGGTCACACCCAGCGCGCCGGCGGCCCCCACGCCGAGGTGATGGCCCTGCGCGATGCCGCAGCGCGGGGCCTTGATGTGCGCGGCGCCACCGCGTGGGTCACGCTTGAGCCCTGCTCCCACCACGGGCGCACGCCGCCTTGCTGCGATGCCCTGATTGCCGCTGGCATTGCGCGGGTGATGGTCGCCATCGAAGACCCGAACCCCCAGGTGGCCGGGCGCGGCATTGAGCGGCTGCGCGCAGCGGGCATCGATGTGCAGGTGGTGGGCGGCGACTGGGGCGCGGCCTCGCGCGAGCTGAACATCGGCTTTTTCAGCCGCATGGTGCGCGGCCTGCCCTGGGTGCGGATGAAGGTGGCGGCATCGCTGGATGGCCGAACCGCCCTGAAAGACGGGCGAAGCCAGTGGATCACCGGCGAGCCTGCGCGTGCCGATGGCCACGCGTGGCGCGCCCGGGCTTGCGCGGTGCTGACCGGCATCGGTACCGTGCTGGAAGACGATCCGCTGCTGGATGTGCGCGCGGTGGACACCCCCCGCCAGCCCACGCTGGTGGTGGTAGACAGCCGGCTGCAGACGCCGCTGACCGCACGGCTGTGGCAGCGGCCCACCGACCCGTCTGCCGACGGCGGCCGCGCGGTATGGATTGCCCATGCAGCGCGCAACCCCGCAGCCGAAGCCGCCCTGCAAGCGCGCGGTGCGCAGCTGATCCATCTGCCGGGCACCGGCGACAAGGTGGACCTGCCCGCGCTGATGCGCGAGCTGGCCCGCCGCGAGATCAACGAGCTGCATGTCGAGGCCGGCCACAAGCTCAACGGCTCGCTGCTGCGCGCAAGCTGCGTGGACGAATTGCTGCTGTACATGGCGCCCAAGCTGATCGGCCCCGGCCGCGAGCTGGCGGCCCTGCCCGACCTGGCGGCCGTGGGCGCTGACGACACGCCCGGCGCAACCCGCGGGCTGGACGGCGCCCTGGCGCTGGAATTTAGGTCGTTCGAGCCGGTGGGGAGCGACCTGCGCATCGTGGCGCAGCTGGCGGGGCGAGATCGGTTCTGAAGGGTCTGACGGTTCTGAACACGCGACGCGGCTGAACGCGTGATGTGGGTGCCGCCTGCAAGCCACAGCAGGTCGCAGCCCGGGCAGCACAGCCCGCCACCCCGACCTGCGACAATACGCCCCATGTTCACCGGAATCATCACCGGCGTGGGGCGCATCGCCGCCGTCCACGATCTCGGCAGCTCGTTGCAGCACGGCAAGCGCCTGACGCTGGAGGCGCCCGCCGGCTATCTGGACGACGTGGGCCTGGGCGACAGCATCGCCATCAACGGCGCCTGCATGACCGTCACCTCGCTCGACCTGCCCGCGTGCCGCTTCACCATCGACATCTCGGCCGAATCGCTGGACAAGACCGCCGGCTTGTCGCAACTCGGCCCTGTGAACCTTGAGAAAGCCTTGCGCGCGAACGACCGGCTGGGCGGGCACATCGTGTCGGGCCATGTGGACGGCATCGGGCTCGTGACGCACTTCGCGCAGGTGGGCGAAAGCTGGGAGCTGCGCCTGATGGCACCGCGCGCCCTGGGCAAGTACCTGGCCTACAAGGGCTCGATCACCGTCAACGGGGTCAGCCTGACGGTGAACCGCGTGGCCGACTCGGCGCAGGGCACCGAGGTCAGCATCAACCTGATTCCGCACACCATCGAACACACCGCGCTGGGCAGCCTGGCTGCCGGCAGCGCCATCAACCTCGAGATCGACCTGATCGCGCGCTATGTCGAGCGCATGCTGTCGGATACAGCCGCGCCCGGTCAACCCGCCATGAAGGCCGCCGCATGAACGCCAAGGACCCTGCCCACACCGCGCTGCAGCGCACGCCGGTGCAAATCTCGCCGGTGGAAGACATCGTGGCCGACCTGCGTGCGGGCCGCATCGTCATCCTGGTCGATGAGGAAGACCGCGAGAACGAAGGCGACCTGGTGCTGTGCGCAGACCATGTGACGCCCGAGGCGATCAACTTCATGGCGCGCTTTGGCCGCGGGCTGATCTGCCTGACGCTGTCGCGCGAGCGCTGCGAACGCCTGCGCCTGCCGCCGATGGTGGCAAGCAACGGCACCAAGATGGGCACCGCCTTCACCGTGTCGATCGAGGCGGCCGAGGGCGTGACCACCGGCATCTCTGCCGCCGACCGTGCCCGCACGGTGCAGGCCGCCGTGGCCGCCCATGCCAAACCTGAAGACCTGGTGCAGCCTGGTCACATCTTTCCGCTGCAGGCGGTGGACGGCGGCGTGCTGATGCGCGCCGGCCATACCGAAGCCGGCTGCGACCTGGCCGCCATGGCGGGCTGCACACCCGCTGCCGTGATCTGCGAGATCATGAAAGACGACGGCACGATGGCGCGGCTGCCCGACCTGCAGCTGTTTGCCGCCGAGCACGGGCTGAAGATCGGCACGATTGCCGACCTGATCGAGCACCGCAGCCGCAACGAGTCGCTGGTGCACAAGCTGGGCGAGCGCACCCTGAACACCACGTATGGCGAGTTCACTGCAGTGGCGTTTCGCGACAAGCCCGGCCAGGGCCTGCACCTGGCGCTGGTGCGCGGCCGCTGGTCCGAGGCTGACGAGGTACCGGTGCGGGTGCACGAGCCGCTGTCGGTGCTCGATGCGCTGGAAGTCAACCGCAGCATGCATTCATGGAGCCTGGACGCGAGCCTGGCGCACATTGCGCAGACCGGCCGCGGTGTGGCGGTGCTGCTGAACTGCGGCGAAAGCGCCGCGCAGCTGCTGGCGCAGTTCGAGGGCACGGCCAAGTCGGCGCAGGCGCCGGTGCGCGGCCGCATGGACCTGCGCACCTACGGCATCGGCGCGCAGATCATCCGCGAATGCGGCGTGCGGCGCATGCAGCTCATGGGCAAGCCGCGCCGCATGCCCAGCATGGCGGGCTACGGCCTCGAGGTCACCGGCTACATCACGCGCTGAAGCCGCACCCTGCCCCTCCTTCATCGACAGACCACCACCGCATTCAGGACACACCCGCATGTTCGCAGCAGACAAGGGCAAGGCCGACCATCTGGACGGGCGCAAGCTCGCCATTGGCATCGTGCAATCGCGCTTCAACGAGGCCATCACCGACGCGCTGGTGCGCGCCTGCACCGACGAGCTGGCCGCGCTGGGCGTGGAGGCGCGCAACATCACCCACGTCAAGGTGCCCGGCGCCCTGGAGATTCCGGTGGCGCTGCAGGCAATGGCCGAGACCGACAAGTACGACGCACTGATCGCGCTGGGCTGCATCATCCGCGGCGAGACCTACCACTTTGAGCTGGTGGCCAACGAGTCGGGCGCAGGGGTGACTCGCATCTCGCTGGACTACCAGCTGCCGATTGCCAATGCCATCCTGACCACCGAAGACCTGCCGCAGGCCCTCGCACGCCAGCAGGACAAGGGTCGCGACGCCGCGCGCGTGGCGGTGGAGATGGCCAACCTGCTGGACACGCTGTGAGCGCAGCCGACGACACGCCTGCCGCTGCAACCACCGAAGGCCCGGGCACACCCGGCGCACCAGTGGCCGCGCGCGGCCGTACCGCATCGGGCGCGCGCAAGGCCTCGGCCAAGTCGGCGCGCTCGCGCTCGCGCGAATTCGCGCTGCAGGCGCTGTACCAGCATCTGGTGGGGCGCAACGAAGCCGATGCGATTGACGCCTTCACCCGCGACCTGTCGGGCTTTCACAAGGCCGACTCGGTGCACTACGACGCGCTGCTGCACGGCTGCGTGCGTGAGGCGCCCGAGGCCGATGCATTGATCGTGCCCAAGCTTGACCGCAGCATGGCCGAAATTTCGCCCATCGAGCATGCGGTGATGTGGATTGGCGTGTACGAGCTGCGCCACTGCATGGACGTGCCGTGGCGCGTGGTGCTGAACGAATGCATTGAACTTGCCAAGGAGTTCGGTGGCACCGACGGCCACAAGTACGTCAACGGCGTGCTCAATGCGCTGGCGCCCGAGTTGCGTGCTGCCGAAGTCGAGGCCGACCGCGCACGCGGCAAGGGCCACGCCTGACGCCCTCCCTGGCAGCCCCGGCATGCGCATCGCCGCCCGCGCCGAACGCATTGAGCCCTTCTATGTGATGGAGGTGGCCAAGGCCGCCCAGGCCCTGGCCCAGCAGGTGGCGCACAGCGCCGAGCCGATGATCTTTTTGAACATCGGAGAACCTGACTTCACTGCGCCACCTCGGGTCCAGGAAGCGGCGCAACGCGCGATCCGCGAGGGCGCCACCCAGTACACGCAGGCGCTGGGCCTGCCCGCGCTTCGCGAACGCATCAGCGGCTGGTACCGCAGCCACTTTGGCATCGATGTGCCGGCCCGCCGCATTGCAGTGACTGCAGGCGCATCGGCGGCGCTGCAGCTGGCTTGCCTGGCGCTGGTGGAAGCGGGTGACGAGATCCTGATGCCCGACCCCAGCTACCCGTGCAACCGGCAGTTCGTGAGCGCGGCCGAGGGCACGCCGGTGCTGCTGCCCACCAGTGCTGCGCAGCGTTTCCAGCTGAGTGCCGACCAGGTGCGCGAGGCCTGGGGCCCGCACACCCGCGGCGTGCTGCTGGCTTCGCCCTCCAACCCCACCGGCACCTCGCTGCACCCCGATGAGCTGCGCCGCATCCTGGCGCTGGTGCGCGAGCGCGGAGGCATTGCGCTGCTCGACGAGATTTACCTCGGCCTGAGCCATGACGCGGCCTTCGGCCAAAGCGCGCTGGCCTTCGATGACCAGGTGGTCAGCATCAACAGCTTCTCGAAGTACTTCAACATGACCGGCTGGCGCCTGGGCTGGCTGGTGGTGCCCGAGGCGCTGATGCCCGCCATCGAGCGGCTGGCGCAAAACCTCTTCATCTGCCCGAGCACCGTGTCGCAGCTGGCCGCACTGGCCTGCTTCGAGCCCGACAGCCTGGCCGAGTACGAGCGACGGCGCGCCGAGTTCTGCGCGCGGCGCGACTTCTTCATTCCGGCGCTCAACGCGATGGGCCTGCCGGTGCCGGTGATGCCCGATGGCGCCTTCTACGCCTGGGCTGACTGCAGCGCCGCCTGCGAACGGCTGGGCATTGCCGACAGCTGGGAATTCGCCTTCGAGGTGATGAAGCGTGCGCATGTGGCCATCACGCCCGGCCGCGACTTCGGGCACAAGGACATGCAGCGCTGGGTGCGGTTTTCTACCGCCAACTCGATGGCGCAGCTGCAAGAGGCCGCGCGCCGCCTGGCACGCATGCTGCAGGCCTGAGATGAGCTTTCGCTGGCCTGTGCGTGTGTACTGGGAAGACACCGACGCCGGTGGCATCGTGTTCTACGCCAACTACCTGAAGTTCTTCGAACGTGCCCGCACCGAGTGGCTGCGCTCGCTGGGCATCGGCCAGCAGGCGCTGCGCGAGCAGCGCGGCGGCATGTT
>JBDLRH010000094.1:0-12599 GCA_039800165.1 Pseudomonadota bacterium | reverse complement strand
TTGATCACGCCCATGTCGGCGTGGTATTCGGCCACGGTGGGCAGCCGTCCCAGGCGCGAGGCGATGGCCGCTACCTCGGCCGAGGACAGGAACACGTTGGTGTTCTTGCCCAGGCGGTTGGGGAAGTTGCGCGTGCTGGTGGAGACGACGGTGGCGCCCTCGCGCACCTGGGCCTGGTTGCCCATGCACAGGCTGCAGCCGGGCATCTCTGTGCGCGCGCCGGCGCTGCCGAAGTTGGCGTAATGGCCTTCCTTGACCAGTTCGGCCTGGTCCATCTTGGTGGGCGGGGCCACCCACAGCTTGACCGGAATCTCACCCTTGCCGGCCAGCAGCGTGCTGGCGGCGCGGAAGTGGCCGATGTTGGTCATGCACGAGCCGATGAAGGCCTCGTCGATCTTGGTACCGGCCACTTCCGACAGGAACTTGGCGTCGTCCGGATCGTTCGGGCAGCACAGGATCGGCTCCTTGATGTCAGCCAGATCGATCTCCAGCACATGCGCGTACTCGGCGTTGGCGTCGGCCTCCAGCAGCGTGGGGGCGGCCAGCCACTCCTGCATCTTGTGGATGCGGCGCTCCAGGCTGCGCTTGTCCTCGTAGCCCTGGGCGATCATGTTCTTCAACAGCACGATGTTGCTGTTGAGGTACTCGATGATCGGCTCCTTGTTGAGCTTGATGGTGCAGCCCGCGGCGCTGCGCTCGGCGCTGGCATCGCTGAGTTCGAAAGCCTGCTCCACCTTCAGATCGGGCAGGCCCTCAATCTCCAGGATGCGGCCGGAGAACTCGTTCTTCTTGCCCTGCTTGGCCACCGTCAGCAGGCCTTGCTTGATGGCGAACAAGGGGATGGCGTGCACCAGGTCACGCAAGGTGATGCCGGGTTGCATCTGGCCCTTGAAGCGCACCAGCACGCTCTCGGGCATGTCCAGAGGCATCACGCCGGTGGCGGCACCGAAGGCCACCAGGCCCGAGCCCGCGGGGAAGGAAATGCCGATGGGAAAGCGCGTGTGCGAATCGCCGCCGGTGCCCACCGTGTCGGGCAGCAGCAGGCGGTTGAGCCAGCTGTGGATCACGCCATCACCCGGGCGCAGGGCCACGCCGCCGCGGTTGCTGATGAAGTGCGGCAGCTCGCGGTGCATCTTCACGTCCACCGCCTTGGGGTAGGCCGCGGTGTGGCAGAAGCTCTGCATCACCATGTCGGCACTGAAGCCGAGGCAGGCCAGGTCTTTCAGCTCGTCGCGGGTCATCGGGCCGGTGGTGTCCTGCGAACCCACGGTGGTCATGCGCGGCTCGCAGTAGGTGCCGGGGCGGATGCCTTGCTGGTTGCCCTTGACCATCGGCAGGCCGCAGGCGCGGCCCACCATCTTCTGCGCGAGCGTGAAGCCCTTGCCGCTGTCCTTGGGCGGCTGCGGCAGCCGGAACGTGGTGGACGCGGGCAGGCCCAGGAAGTCACGTGCCTTGGCCGTCAGCGAGCGGCCGATGATCAGGTTGATGCGGCCGCCGGCGCGCACTTCGTCCAGCAACACATCGCTCTTGAGCTGGAATTCGGCGACCACGTTGCCGCCCTTGGTGATCTTGCCGTCGTAGGGGTGGATGTCGAGCACATCGCCCATCTCGAACTTGCTCACGTCCACCTCGATCGGCAGCGAGCCCGAGTCTTCCTGCGTGTTGAAGAAGATCGGCGCGATCTTGCCGCCGAGCGTCACGCCGCCAAAGCGCTTGTTCGGCACGAAGGGGATGTCCTGGCCGGTGGCCCAGATCACGCTGTTGGTGGCGCTCTTGCGGCTGGAGCCGGTGCCCACCACGTCGCCCACGTAGGCCACCAGGTGGCCCTTCTTCTTCAGGTCCTCGATGAACTTCATCGGGCCGCGCTTGCCGTCTTCTTCGGGCTTGAAGGCCGCATCCGGGCGGGTGTTCTTCAGCATCGCCAGGTAGTGCAGCGGGATGTCCGGGCGGCTCCAGGCGTCAGGTGCGGGCGACAGGTCGTCGGTGTTGGTCTCGCCGGGCACCTTGAACACGCTCACCGTGATGACCTTGGGCACTTCGGAGCGCGAGGTGAACCACTCGGCGTTGGCCCAGCTCTGCATCACTTCCTTGGCCTTGGCATTGCCGGCCTTGGCCTTCTCGGCCACGTCGTTGAAGTAGTCGAACATCAGCAGGGTCTTCTTCAGGCCCTCGGCCGCCACCGCAGCCACTTCGGCGTCGTCCAGCAACTCGATCAGCGGGTGCACGTTGTAGCCGCCCACCATGGTGCCCAGCAGTTCGGTGGCCTTGGCCTTGGAGACCAGGCCCACCTTGATCTCGCCATGCGCCACTGCGGCCAGGAACGAGGCCTTGACCTTGGCCGCATCGTCCACACCCGGGGGCACGCGGTGCGTCAGCAGCTCCAGCAGGAACTGCTCTTCGCCCTTCGGCGGGTTCTTGATCAGCTCGATGAGCTCGGCAGTCTGCTTCGCGTCCAGCGGCAGCGGCGGAATGCCCAGCGCGGCGCGCTCGGCAGCATGGTCTCGGTAGGCTTTGAGCATGGTCTTCTCCTGTCAGTCAGCTTTTCGTGGGGTATCTTGGGCGGCACCGGTCGGACCCGCCTGCGCCGGCGCAGCAGCGGGGGCGGCGGCAGGGGCATCGAGCAGGCCGGGCTGCGGATTGGTCTTGAGCGCGCTCGCCACCTCGGCCTGCGCGGTGCTCATGCATTCGTCGGCCAGGCGCCGGCCGGCCTTCTGGTCGATGAACATCGACTTGTTGGACAGCTGCAGCAGCAGCGCTTCGCCCTTGCGGTCTTCCAGCCGGATGGCGCCGGTGCGGCTGAGCACCGGGAACATGCGGTAGCGCTTGCGCTGCACACGCACGTCGAAATAGCCGGGCATCTTGTCGTCGGCACGCACCTGCATCATCTGGCCAAGCTCGCACGGGTGGTCGCCCACATGCACCTGCTCGGCAATCGCCAGTTCTTCGGGCGTGAGCGCGGTTTCGGCAGCGATGATGCCTGCGGCCATCTGGCTGGCGGTGCTGCGCGCCTCGACCCGGCTGGCCGATTCGGCGCTCGGCGCCTTCGCTGCAGCCGGCTTGGTGGCGGGCTTGGTCGCAGGCTTGGCGGTGCCTTGCGCGGTCTTCTTTTGCGCATCGGCCTGCGCGAAGGCGGTGCCCGCCGTCAGGCAGGCGGTTGCACACAGCAGCACGCGGGCCAAGCGGGGCAGCGTATTCAGCGTGTTCAGCACGAAGGGCAAGCTCAGGTTCACGGGCGCTCCTGCATTCAGTGGCCGGCCAGCCAGGGCCGCACGTCGGAAGGCAGCGCGCGGCCGGTGCGGTACGCACGCTCGAGCACTTGCCAGTAGTAGCGATAGCTTGCACGGTCGTGCAGATGGCCTTCGTGGCTGATCGGAGCCCAGTCGGCCCGGGCGGCAGCCACCACGATGCGCGCGGCGGTGTCCACCTCGGCATCCGGGGGCGCCAGTGCCTGCAATATCGGCCGGATCTGCGCCGGATGAATGCTCCACATGCGGGTGAAGCCGAATTCGCGCGAGGCCTTGAGTGCCGCAGCGCGCATCGCGTCCATGTCGCTGAACTCGGTGACCACCGAATGCGAGGGTACCTTGCCGTGCGCATGGCAGGCGCTGGCGATCTCGAGCTTGGCGCGCACCACCAGCGGGTGGGTGAACTGCCCTGCCGAGCCCATGGCCTGCGACGGGATCGCGCCGCCATGCGCCGACACAAAGTCCATCAGGCCGAAGCTCAGCGACTGCAGCCGCGGGTGCGCCGCAATGTCGAAGGCGCGGTGCACCGCCGCCGGCGATTCGATCAGCGCATGCACCGGCACGGTGGTGGCGCCGGCGGCGTCGATGGCGCGGATGGCGGTGTCCACGTCGGCCACCGACTCCACCTTGGGCAGCATGATGTGCGCCAGGCGCTGACCCACCTGCCCCGCAATCGTCGCAATGTCCTGGGCAAAAGCCGGATGGTCGACCGGATGCACCCGCACCGCCACGCGCGCCTGGGGCGCCGCGGCCTTGACCAGCGACACCACCAGCGCGGCGTGCTCGGCTTCGGCACCGGCGGGCGCGCCGTCCTCGCAATCGAGCGTGACGTCGAACACGCAGGCGCCGAACTCTTCGGTCATCTCGGCCTGCAGCTGCAGGCTCTTGCGCATGCGCGCCTCGACGCCGCTGTAGTGGTCGCACACCGGCAGCGCCACCGCGCCGGCCTGGGCGTCGGTGAGCACCTCGCGGGGATGGCGGCTCATGCCTGCGTGCGGTTGCGGCGTGGCGGGTGGATCGGTGGCCTGTGCGCGCGGCTTACAGCAGGTGCTTGACGCCGTCGCGCTCGCCCTCGAGCTCGGCCAGGGTCTTGTTGATGCACTCCTCGCTGAAGGCGTCGATGCTCAGGCCTTCGACGATCTTGTATTCCCCGTTCGCGCAGGTCACCGGGTAGCCGAACATCACCTCTTTCGGGATGCCGTATTCACCGTTGGAGGCCACGCCCATGGTCACCCACTCGCCGTTGGTGCCCAGCGCCCAGTCGCGCATGTGGTCGATGGCGGCGTTGGCGGCCGAGGCGGCGGAAGAAAGGCCGCGCGCCTCGATGATGGCCGCGCCGCGCTTGCCCACGGTGGGCAGGAACACGTCCTTGTTCCACACCTGGTCGTTGATCATGTCCTTGACCGATGCGCCGTCGATGGTGGCAAAGCGGTAGTCGGCATACATGGTGGGCGAATGGTTGCCCCACACCGCCAGCTTCTTGATGGAGGCCACCGGCTTGCCGGTCTTGGCGGCAATCTGGCTGGCCGCGCGGTTGTGGTCCAGCCGCAGCATGGCGGTGAAGTTCTTGGCCGGCAGGTCCGGCGCGCTCTTCATCGCGATGTAGGCGTTGGTGTTGGCCGGGTTGCCCACCACCAGCACGCGCACATTGCGGCTGGCCGAGGCGTTCAGGGCCTTGCCCTGGGCGGTGAAGATCTGCGCATTGGCGGCCAGCAGGTCGGCGCGCTCCATGCCCGGGCCGCGGGGGCGGGCGCCCACCAGCAGCGCGTAGTCGGTGTCCTTGAAAGCCCGGGTGGCGTCGCTGTGCGCCTCCATGCCGGCCAGCAGCGGGAAGGCGCAGTCTTCGAGTTCCATCATCACGCCCTTGAGCGCCTTCTGGGCCTTCTCGTCGGGGATCTCCAGCAGCTGCAGGATGACGGGCTGATCCTTGCCCAGCATTTCGCCCGAGGCGATGCGAAACAGCAGGGCGTAACCGATCTGGCCTGCGGCGCCGGTGACGGCGACGCGGACGGGCTTCTTGCTCATGGGAATCTCCAGACTGAGGATGGACGAAATCTGTGCGGATGCGGTGCATGCGGACCCGCTCGCCAACCACCGTCGGAGCCGGTCCTGAAAGCAGGCGCCCAAGGCGCCGGAAACCGTCCGAAAGTGTAGCCCTGAAACCGGGAAACCGTCAATTTGTCTTATGTCTTATATAAGATATGATCAGGAGATTGGCGCCCGCGCCGCCCGCCCGCTCAAGAGCAGGCCCGCACGCGCCGATCTTCCAAGCTGCGCATGGCCACCTCTTCTACCGCCCTGCCCCCCACCGACGATGCCGCGGCCGCCTTTGCCGTGCCCGGCGCGCCGGCCTTCAGCCCGCTGTACCAGCAGATCAAGGGCCTGATCCTGCAAAGCCTGCAGTCCGGCGAGTGGCGCCCGGGCGAGTCGATTCCGAGCGAGATGGAACTGGCCGCGCGCTACCGCGTGAGCCAGGGCACGGTGCGCAAGGCGATCGACGAACTCGCCGCCGAGCACCTGCTGGTCCGCCGCCAGGGCAAGGGCACCTTTGTGGCCACCCATGCCGAGCAGCAGGTGCAGTACCGCTTCCTGCGGCTGATGCCCGATGCCGGCGACCAGGACAACGAGGGCCCGGCGCAGCGCACCGTGCTCGAGTGCCGCCGCACACGCGCCAGCGCCGACATCGCGCGCGCCCTGGCCCTGCGCACCGGCGACGCGGTGCTGCATGTGCGCAGGGTGCTGGCCTTCGCCGGGGTGCCCACCATCCTGGAAGACCTGTGGCTGCCCGGGGCCGCCTTCCGCGGCCTGAGCGCCGAGCGCATGGCCACCTACCCGGGCCCGACCTACGCCATGTTCGAGGTGGAGTTCGGCGTGCGCATGGTGCGCGCCGAGGAGAAGATCCGCGCGGTGCTGCCCGATGCGCAGCAGGCCGCCCTGCTGTCGGTCACTGCGGCGACACCGCTGCTCAGCGTGGAGCGCGTGGCCTTCACCTACAGCGACGCACCGATGGAACTGCGGCGCGGGCTGTACCGGACCGATACACACCACTACCGCAACGCACTGTCATGAAAACTGCAATCCGCACGTCAGCTTGCTGCGTTGCAATAGAATTTTCGATGACCTGAAGTCCAGGAACGCTCAGAAGAAAGCAGTCCCCATGACCGATCTCGCCAAGAAGCGGCCCGAGTTCCGCAACATCAACGCACTCAGCGACCTCCCCAGCTACCGACTTCCCGCCGCAGGCATCGTGTCCATCCTGCACCGCATCAGCGGCGCGCTGATGTTCCTGCTGATGCCCTTCATCATCTGGATGTTCGACAAGTCGGTGTCCTCCGAGGTGTCGTTCGCCAAGTTCCGCGCCGCCTTCAATGTGGGCCTGGGCTTCGTGCCGGGCTGGTTCCTCAAGCTGGTGGCGCTGGCGCTGATCTGGGCCTACCTGCACCACTTCTGTGCCGGCATGCGCCACCTGTGGATGGACGTGAGCCACAGCGCCGCCAGCAAGGAGTTCGGCCGCCGCTCGGCCGTCGCCACGCTGGCCATCAGCGTCGCGCTGACGGTGGTGCTGGGCGCCAAGCTGTTCGGCCTGTACTGATTCAAACCTCCGGAAGTACCGACATGGCAGTCAACTACGGTTCCAAGCGCATCGTGACCGGTGCGCACTACGGCCTGCGCGACTGGCTCAGCCAGCGCGTCACCGCCGCCCTGATGGCGCTGTTCACCCTGGTGGTGCTGGCGCAGGTCATCTTCACCAGCGGCCCGGTGGGCTACGACCAGTGGGCCGGCATCTTCGCCAGCCAGTGGATGAAGGTGCTCACCTTCGCGGTCATCGTCGCCCTGCTGTGGCATGTGTGGGTGGGCGTGCGCGACATCTGGATGGACTACATCAAGCCGCTGGGCCTGCGCCTGGCGCTGCAGATCTTCACCATCGTCTGGCTCACCGGCTGTGCCGGCTGGGCCATCCAAGTCCTCTGGAGGCTGTAAACCATGACTTTTTCGAAGAGCGACATCGCCACGCGCAAGTTCGACGTGGTCATCGTCGGCGCCGGCGGCTCGGGCATGCGCGCGTCGCTGCAACTCTCGCGCGCCGGCCTGAACGTGGCGGTGCTGTCCAAGGTGTTTCCGACCCGCTCGCACACGGTGGCGGCGCAAGGCGGCATCGGCGCGAGCCTGGGCAACATGTCCGAGGACAACTGGCACTACCACTTCTACGACACGGTCAAGGGCAGTGACTGGCTGGGCGACCAGGACGCGATTGAATTCATGTGTCGCGAAGCACCCAAGGTGGTGTACGACCTCGAGCACATGGGCATGCCGTTCGACCGCAACCCCGACGGCACCATCTACCAGCGCCCGTTCGGCGGCCACACCGCCAACTACGGCGAAAAGCCGGTGCAGCGCGCGTGCGCCGCGGCCGACCGCACCGGCCACGCGATGCTGCACACGCTGTACCAGCAAAACGTCAAGGCCAAGACCAGCTTTTTCGTCGAGTGGATGGCGCTCGACCTGATCCGCGACGCCGAAGGCGACGTGGTGGGCGTGACCGCGCTCGAGATGGAAACCGGCGACCTGCACATCCTGCACGCACGCACCGTGCTGCTGGCCACCGGCGGCGCAGGCCGCATCTTTGCGGCCTCCACCAACGCCTTCATCAACACCGGCGACGGCCTGGGGATGGCCGCACGCGCAGGCATTCCGCTGGAAGACATGGAGTTCTGGCAGTTCCACCCGACCGGCGTGGCCGGCGCGGGCGTGCTGCTGACCGAAGGCTGCCGCGGTGAAGGCGCGATCCTGCTCAACAGCAACGGCGAGCGCTTCATGGAGCGCTACGCACCCACCCTGAAAGACCTGGCGCCGCGCGACTTCGTCTCGCGCTCGATGGACCAGGAAATCAAGGAAGGCCGCGGCTGTGGCCCGAACAAGGACTACGTGCTGCTCAAGCTTGACCACCTGGGCGCAGAGACCATCCACAAGCGCCTGCCCTCGGTGTACGAGATCGGCGTGAACTTCGCCAACGTCGACATCACCAAGGAGCCGATCCCGGTGGTGCCCACCATCCACTACCAGATGGGCGGCATCCCGACCAACGTGAACGGCCAGGTGGTGATCCAGACCGCCAGCAGCCACAACGCGGTGGTCAACGGCCTGTACGCGGTGGGCGAATGCTCGTGCGTCAGCGTGCACGGCGCCAACCGCCTGGGCACCAACTCGCTGCTCGACCTGCTGGTGTTCGGCCGCGCCGCGGGCAACCACATCGTCGAGTTCACCGGCAAGACCAAGGCGCACAAGCCGCTGCCGGCCGATGCCGCCGACCTGACGCTCGAGCGCCTGAACCGCCTGGAGGCGGCCTCCAGCGGCGAATACGCGCAAGACGTGGCCAACGACATCCGCGCGGCAATGCAGCTGCACGCGGGCGTGTTCCGCACCCAGTCCAGCATGGACGAGGGCGTGAAGAAGATCGCCGCGCTGCGCGAGCGCACCAACGCCATCGGCCTGAAGGACACCTCCAAGGTGTTCAACACCGCGCGCATCGAGGCGCTGGAAGTCGAGAACCTGATCGAGTGCGCACAGGCCACGATGGAGTCGGCCGCCGCCCGCAAGGAATGCCGCGGCGCCCACACGGTGAGCGACTACGAGCGCCCGGCCGACGACCCGGTGGCACCACTGGGCCGCAACGACGCCGAGTGGATGAAGCACACCCTGTGGCACAGCAAGGACAACAGCCTGACCTACAAGCCGGTGAACCTCAAGCCGCTGACGGTCGAGTCGGTTCCCCCGAAGGTCCGCACCTTCTGAAGCACAGACACACACGCAGACCAGCAGTTCCGGAGTCACCATGCAGAAACGCACCTTCCAGATCTACCGCTACGACCCCGACAAGGACGCCAAGCCGTACATGCAGACGGTCCAGATCGAGCTCGACGGCAACGAGCGCATGCTGCTCGACGCGCTGATGAAGCTCAAGGCGCAGGACCCGACGCTGTCGTTCCGCCGCTCGTGCCGCGAAGGCGTGTGCGGGTCGGATGCGATGAACATCAACGGCAAGAACGGCCTGGCCTGCCTGACCAACATGCGCACGCTGAAGGACCCGATCGTCCTAAAGCCGCTGCCCGGCCTGCCGGTCATCCGCGACCTGATCGTGGACATGACCCAGTTCTTCAAGCAGTACCACAGCATCAAGCCGTACCTGGTGAACGACACCATCCCGCCCGAGAAGGAGCGCCTGCAAAGCCCCGAAGAGCGCGAAGAGCTCAACGGCCTGTACGAGTGCATCCTGTGCGCGAGCTGCAGCACCAGCTGCCCGAGCTTCTGGTGGAACCCCGACAAGTTCGTTGGCCCGGCCGGCCTGCTGCAGGCTTATCGCTTCATCGCCGACAGCCGCGACCAGGCCACCAGCGACCGGCTGGACAACCTGGAAGACCCGTACCGCCTGTTCCGCTGCCACACCATCATGAACTGCGTGGATGTGTGCCCCAAGGGCCTGAACCCGACCAAGGCGATCGGCAAGATCAAGGAACTGATGGTGCGTCGCGCCGTCTGACGCGACTGCCCGTTGCCCTGCGCCCCGAAAGATGGACACCGTGACCGAGCCCGAGCTGCAGCGCGACTTGGGTGCGCTGCTCGACGAGCGTGCGCTCAGCAAGCTCCGGTGGCGCTGCCGCCGCGGCCTGCTCGAAAACGACCTGTTCATCGAGCGCTTTTTTGCAGGGCACGAATCCACCCTGACCGTGGGCCAGGCGCAGGGCCTGCAGGCGCTGATGGACCTGGCTGACAACGACCTGCTGGACCTGCTGCTCAAGCGCAAGGAGCCGGCAGCCGATATCGACACGGCACAGGTGCGCGAAGTGCTGGGCATGCTGCGGGCCGCACGCTGAGGCGCCGGACCTGCTGGACACGAAGCCGATCAAGAAACCGGAAACCGAGGGAACCCCACCATGAAACTCTCCGACAACAAAGCCACCCTGTCGTTCTCCAACGGCGCGCCCAGCGTCGAGCTGCCCGTCTACAAGGGCAGCATCGGTCCGGACGTGATCGACATCCGCAAGCTGTACGCCCAGACGGGCATGTTCACCTACGACCCGGGCTTCCTGTCGACCGCGGCCACCCAGTCGGCCATCACCTACATCGACGGCGACAAGGGCGAACTGCTGTACCGCGGCTACCCGATCGAGCAGCTGGCAATGCAGTGCGACTTCCTCGAGACCTGCCACCTGCTGCTGTACGGAGAGCTGCCCAACGCGACCCAGAAGACCAGCTTCACCAAGCTCGTGACCAACCACACCATGGTCAACGAGCAGATGCAGTTCTTCCTGCGCGGCTTCCGCCGCGACGCGCACCCGATGGCCATCATGACCGGCCTGGTGGGCGCGCTGTCGGCCTTCTATCACGACAGCACCGACATCAACAATCCGCAGCACCGCGAGATTGCCGCGATCCGACTGATCGCCAAGATGCCGACGCTCGTGGCGATGGCCTACAAGTACAGCGTGGGCCAGCCCTACATGTACCCGAAGAACGCGCTGAGCTACGCGGGCAACTTCCTGCACATGATGTTTGCCACGCCGTGCGAGGAGTACAAGGTCAACCCGGTGCTCGAGCGCGCGCTCGACCGCATCTTCATCCTGCACGCCGACCACGAGCAAAACGCCTCCACCTCCACCGTGCGGCTGTGCGGCTCGTCGGGCACCAACCCGTTCGCGGCCATCGCTGCCGGCGTGGCCTGCCTGTGGGGCCCCGCCCACGGTGGCGCCAACGAGGCCTGCCTGAACATGCTGGAGGAGATCCAGGCCATGGGCGGCGTGGCCAAGGTCGGCGAGTTCATGAACCAGGTCAAGGACAAGAACTCGAGCGTGCGCCTGATGGGCTTTGGCCACCGCGTGTACAAGAACTACGACCCGCGCGCCAAGCTGATGCAGGAAACCTGCCGCGAGGTGCTGGGCGAGCTGGGCCTGGAGAACGACCCGCTGTTCAAGCTGGCGATGGCGCTGGAGAAGATCGCGCTGGAAGACGACTACTTCGTGCAGCGCAAGCTCTATCCGAACGTCGATTTCTACTCGGGCATCGTGCAGCGCGCCATCGGCATCCCGGTGTCGCTGTTCACCGCCATCTTTGCGCTGGCGCGCACGGTCGGCTGGATCGCGCAGCTCAACGAGATGATCGGCGACCCGGAGTACAAGATCGGCCGCCCGCGCCAGCTGTTCAGCGGCTCGCCGCGCCGCGACGTCAAGCCGATCGCCCAGCGCTGATTGCCTCAGCCACAGGCGCGCTGCTTGCGCTTCATCGCCTCGGCCGACGATCTGCGCCAGGCGCTGGCGCAGGCCGGTTGCCGCGCCCGCGCCGACGCGCCCTGCCGCTGCACGCTGGCGGCCTGCGACGGCTGGAGCAGCATCACCGAGGCGCGCTGGCCCGCCGCGCAGATGCAGCCGCTGGCCACCCTGCGCGACACCGAACTAACCGAGCCCGGCTTTGCGGAATGGCACCCCGAGGGCACGCGCTACGACAGCCCCGATGCACCGGTGGCCGTGGGCTGGTTTCCGTACAACCGCTGCGACCTGCACCGCTGCAGCGACTGCGGCGCGGCGGTGATGCGCTACACCGAGTTCGGCGGCTATTACGTGGACCACCGCGCGCGGCGGGTGGACGCCGGTCTCGTGGACGACAGCGCGCCTGCCCCCGCAACCTGACGGCACCGCAGTCCGGTGCAGGGCGCCGGTAGAATCCGCGCTCCCTTCCAGCAGCCGCCTTGCGCGGCCCCCGAGCACAAGCCATGGGACGCACCCTCTACGACAAGATCTGGGACGAGCATGTCGTCCACACCGAGGAGGACGGCACCTCCATCCTCTACATCGACCGGCATCTGGTCCATGAAGTGACCAGCCCGCAGGCCTTCGAGGGCATCCGCCAGGCCGGCCGCAAGGTCTGGCGCGTGAGCTCGATCGTCGCCACCGCCGACCACAACTCCCCCACCACGGGCTGGGAACGCGGCTACGACGGCATCGTGGACCCCACCAGCAAGCAGCAGGTCGTCACGCTCGACGCCAACATCAAGGCCTTCGGCGCCGCGGCCTATTTCCCCTTCCTGGACAAACGCCAGGGCATCGTGCACGTCATCGGGCCCGAGAACGGCGCCGTGCTGCCGGGCATGACGGTGGTCTGCGGCGACAGCCACACCAGCACGCACGGCGCCTTCGGCGCGCTGGCGCACGGCATCGGCACCAGCGAGGTCGAGCACGTGCTGGCCACGCAGACGCTGCTGGCCAAGAAGGCCAAGAACATGCTGGTGCGCGTGGAAGGCGCGCTCGGTGCCGGCGTCACGGCCAAGGACGTGGTGCTGGCCATCATCGGCAAGATCGGCAC
>JBDLRH010000093.1:0-12696 GCA_039800165.1 Pseudomonadota bacterium | reverse complement strand
CGCTCACGCCGATGCCGCACAGCACACGCGCCACCAGCAGGCCCGTGTAGCTGGCGGCCATCGCGAAGGCCAGGCAGCCCACCACCGCCACGCACAGCAGGCACAGGATCACCCGCTTGGGGCCATGCCGGTCAAGCCACTTGCCCAGCGGCAGCTGGGTCAGCGCAAAGCCCAGGAAATAACCCCCGGCCAGCAGGCCCAGGTCGCGCGCGCTCAGGCCGAACTCGACGGTCAGGGTGGGTGACAGGGTGGCAGTGATTGCGCGCAGCAGCGCCGAGAAGAAGTAGGCCAGCGCAAACGCAAGAAAGGCCACGATGGCAAGGCGGCGTGACAGCAGGCTCATGACAGGCAGGTCACTGCAGCTTCAGGCTGGACAGGAAGGTGTCAGCGGCTTCGCGGGCCTCGCGCGTGTCGGCCGGCGCATACATCACCGCCTGGTACACGCGCTGCCCCTGCGCGAAGTACAGCGCTTCGGTGTGCACCGGCGAGCCATCGGCACGGCGGCCGCTGGCGCGCACGCGCAGCGCCAGCGAGGCGTTGGCCACGCGCGCGGGCTGCTCTTGCACGCCCTGCGCCTTCACATGCGACAGGGTCAGCGTCATCCACTGCCGCAGCACCGCCTGCACATCGGCGTCGGCAGCCACTTCGGCATGGGCCGCGGCGAAGGTGATGCCGGCGGCGTCGCAGCCCACCAGGTGCAGCGGCGTGTCGCGCCCGGCAAAGGGCACGGTGCGCGAGCCCTGGTCGGGCTTGCACGGCAGCATCAGGGACAGGGGCGAGGGTGCGGCGCGCACATCGCGCCAGTTGAGCGACGGGCTGCAGCCGATCAGCACAGCCACCAGGCCGCACAGGCCCGCAACACCGGGGCGGCGGGCGCCGCACACGGGACGATCAGGACGCATGCGGCGCATTATCCGGCCCGGATCGCTGGCTTCGTGTCGCCGCGCCGACCCGCCTGGCGAATCGTCGGACAATCCCTGCACCATGACCGCCCCTCATTCCCTTGACGGCATCCGCGTGCTTGACCTGTCGCGCGTGCTGGCCGGCCCCTGGTGCACCCAGACGCTGGCCGACCTCGGCGCCGACGTGATCAAGATCGAGCGTCCCGGCAACGGCGACGACACCCGCACCTGGGGGCCGCCGTTCCTGAAAGACCGCGAGGGCCGCGACACCGCCGAAGCCGCCTACTACCTCGGCACCAACCGCAACAAGCGCTCGGTCACCTGCGACATCGCCACGCCCGCCGGGCAGGAGCTGATCCGCGCGCTGGTGAAGCATTGCGATGTGTTCGTCGAGAACTTCAAGGTCGGCGACATGGCGCGCTACGGGCTGGACTACGCATCGCTGCGCGCCATCCAGCCGCGGCTGGTGTACTGCAGCATCACCGGCTTCGGCCAGACCGGGCCCTATGCCGAGCGCGCCGGCTACGACTACGCGGTGCAGGGCATGGGCGGGCTGATGAGCATCACCGGCGAGCGCGACGACCTCGGCGGCGGGCCGCAGAAGGTCGGCGTGGCGGTGGCCGACCTGTTCACCGGCCTGTACTCGACCATCGGCATCCTGTCGGCGTTGCGCCATGCCGAGCGCACCGGCCAAGGCCAGCACCTGGACATGGCACTGCTGGATGCGCAGGTGGCGATGCTGGCGAACCTGGGGGCCAACTACCTTGTCAGCGGCAAGGTGCCCGGCCGTGCGGGCAACGCGCACCAGAACATCGTGCCTTACCAGGTGTTCGAGGTGGCGCCCACCGAAGACGGACAGCGCGACCACATCATCGTGGCGGTGGGCAATGACAACCAGTACGCCAAGTTCTGCGCGGTCGCGGGCCGCCCAGACCTTGCCACCGACACGCGCTTTGCCCGCAACCAGGACCGGGTGCGCCACCGTGCGGTGCTGGTGCCCCTGCTTGAAGAGATCATGAAGACGCGGCGCAAGGCCGACTGGCTGCCGGCACTGGAGGCGGCCAAGGTGCCGTGCGGCGCGATCAACAACCTGGCCGAGGTGTTCGCCGATCCGCATGTGCTTGAACGCGGCATGGTCACGCAGTGGCAGCATCCGCTGGCCGGTGACCTGAACCTGGTTTCCAGCCCGATCAAGCTCAGCGCCACCCCCGTGCGCACCGACCATCCGCCGCCGCTGCTGGGCCAGCACACGCACGAGGTGCTCTCTGGCGTGCTGGGGCTGAGTGCCGCGCAGATCGAACAACTTCAACAGCAAGGCGTGATCGCATGACCGCTTCTGTCGCCCCGACGAACTTTGTGCTGGTACACGGTGCATGGCATGGCGCCTGGTGCTGGCGGCGCGTGACGCAGCGCCTGCAGGCCGCAGGCCACCGGGTGCATGCGGTCACGCTCACCGGCGTGGGCGAGCGCGCACACCTGCTGTCGCGCGAGATCACGCTCGAGACGCACATCGCCGACGTGATCCACGCGATCGAGGCCGAGGAGATGCACGACCTGGTGCTTGCGGTGCACTCCTACGCCGGCATGATCGGCACCGCCGTGGCCGACCGCATCGGCGCGCGGTTGCGGCACCTGGCGTATGTGGACGCCGTCGTGCCCAAGCCCGGCGAGAGCTGGGGCGGCACGCATGCACGCGCCACGCGCGAGGCGCGGCTGTCGGCGGCAGCGCAGTCCGAACACAACGCCTTTCCGCCGCCCGACCCGAGCGTGTTCGGCCTGAGCGCAGACGACTACGACTGGGTCAAGCGCCGCCAGACGCCGCACCCGGCGCAGCCCTACACCGCGCCGCTGGACTTTGACCCGCAGCGCGTGGCCGCAGTGCCGCGCACCTGGATCAACTGCACCGCGCCGACGCTGGCCACCATCGACTCGATCCGCCCGCGCGTGGTCGACCCGAAGTTCTGGGACGGCGCATGGATGGGCGGTGCCGGGGCGCGCGTGATCGAACTCAAGACCGGCCATGACCCGATGATCAGCGACCCCGAGGGCCTGAGCGCCGTGCTGCTGGACTGCGCCGAGCGCACCGCGCCCGCCACCTGAGGGCCAGCCCCCGCTGAACTTTCAACGCGTGAGCGAGTCCGACCGCCAATGAAACGCAAAACCCTGATCTATGGCGCGGTCGCTGCCGCAGTGGCCGTGGCTGCGGGCGCCGCCTTCTGGAGCACCGCGCCGAGCGTGGCGCCCCAATCCACCTTCGTGCTGCTGGACGGCTCGAAGGAAACCACCTCGCAGTGGAAGGGGCGGGTGACGCTGGTGAACTTCTGGGCCACCAGCTGCGTGACCTGCGTGGCCGAGATGCCGCAGCTCATCGACACCTACAACAAGTACCGCGCGCGTGGCTACGACACGGTGGCGGTGGCAATGAGCTACGACCCGCCGAGCTATGTGGTGAACTTTGCGCAGACGCGCCAGCTGCCGTTCAAGGTGGCGATCGACAACACCGGCGCGGTGGCGCGCGACTGGGGCGACGTGCGGCTGACGCCCACCACCTACGTGGTCGACAAGCAGGGCCGCATCGTCAAGCGCTATGTGGGACAGCCCGACTTTGCCGAGCTGCACCAGCTGATCGAGCGGCTGCTGGCGCAGACCTGAGGCCGGCTCAGTCCTTGCGGAAGTTGTCGTGGCAGGCCTTGCAGCTCGCCGCGGTGGGGCCGAAGGCGGCCTTCAGGTTGTCCAGGTTGCCAGTGCGCGCAGCAGCGGCCAGCTTGGTGATCTCTGCGCCGTTCTTGTCGGCCACTTCCTTGAACTTGGCCTGCTGGGTCCAGATCTCGGGCTTGGCACGGGTGTCGCCCTTGTCGCTGCCGGCGGTGAATCCGGCCCACGGCAGCTTGGCCATCACCTCGACCACCGCAGCCGCATCGGCCGCCGCCTTCGCATCGTACGGTGCGCGGCCGTTGGCCATCGCGCCCAGCGCGCCGAAGTGGGCCGCCATCACGGTGAAGCTGGCCTTGCGGTACTTGATCGCGTCTTCGGGCTTGGCGAAGTTCTGTGCAGCAGCAGGCAGCGCGATCAGCGCAGCAGCGGCGACGGCAGCAGTCCAGATGGCTTTCATGCGGGAATCCTCCGTTTGGTTTATCGTCCACGGGACCGTGTAACGAATTGTGAGTATCCATGAATTCCAGCCCATCCGCTCCCCGCGGGTCTGCCCGGACACCAGCCATGCACGGCCCTGCTACCGCAACCACGCTGCGGGTGTGGGACCTGCCCACCCGCGCCTTTCACTGGACGCTGGCCGCCTGCGTGATTGCCCTGGTGGCCACCGCCAAAGGCGGCTTGATGGAGTGGCATGCGCGGCTGGGCTACGCGGTGCTGGCGCTGCTGCTGTTCCGGCTGGTGTGGGGCCTGGTGGGCGGGCACTGGTCGCGCTTTGCGAGTTTCATCTACTCGCCGGCGGCACTGATCGCCTACCTTCGCGGCCGCTCACCGCTGGCGCACCGCGTCGGGCATTCGCCGCTGGGCGCGCTGTCGGTGTTTGCGCTGCTGGCAGTGCTGGCCGCGCAGGTCGGCACCGGGCTCATCAGCGATGACGAGATTGCCTTCACCGGGCCACTCAATGCGCTGGTGAGCAGCGCCACCGGGCTGGCGGCCACCAGCTACCACCGCCAGATCGGACAGTGGCTGGTGATCGCGCTGGTGGTGCTGCATGTGGCTGCGGTGCTGTTCTACCTGCTGCGCCGCCGTGACAACCTCATCGCGCCGATGTGGAGCGGCGACAAGTCCTTGCCCGAGCCGGCGGCGGACCTGCCTGCGGCGCGTGACGATCTGCGCTCCCGCGTGCTGGCGGCCGCGCTGGTGGTGGCCAGCGCCGCCGCGGTGGCCTGGTTGATTACACTGAGACCCTGATCAACCGATCGCGCCCCGCTGCCGGGCGCGACTGCAGTGGCTTCATCGTCGTACCCGCCGGTCCACGGCGCCCCTTCCGCCTTGCGGCCGGTACCGCAACTGGACATCAGCACCGCACACGATGCGGCCGATCTGGCCGAAGTCGCCACGCTGTTTCGCGAATACGCGGCTTCGCTGCCGGTGGACCTGGGCTTCCAGAACTTTGTCGATGAGCTCGCGCGGCTGCCGGGCGACTACGCCGCGCCACGCGGTGAGCTGCTGCTGGCGCGTGTGGACGGGCAGCCGATGGGCTGCTGCGCGCTGCGCCCGCTGGATGCGAGCGACTACCCCAATGCCGCCGAGATGAAGCGGCTGTATGTGCGGCCAGCGGCGCGCGGCTGCGGCCTCGGGCGGCTGTTGAGCGAAGCGATTCTGGATGCCGCCCGGCGTTCGGGCTACTCAAGCGTGCTGCTGGACACGCTGGACGACATGCAGGCGGCACGGGCGCTGTACCAGGACCTCGGCTTTGAGGAGATCCCGCCGTACTACCCGAGCCCGGTGCGCGGCACCCACTACCTGCGCGTCGAGCTGTAGCGCGGGCCGCCACACGGCCAGCCCCCGCCTGTGGGCATGAATCAGGCCTTGGCCTGGGTCAGCATCGTGCCGGCGTCGCTCACCTCGAACTTGCCCGGCGCCTCGATGTTCAGCGTCTTGACCACGCCGTCCTTGACCAGCATCGAGTAGCGGTTGCTGCGCAGGCCCATGCCGCGTGCCGTCAGGTCCAGCGTCAGGCCGGTGGCCTTGGTGAAGTCGGCGCTGCCGTCGCCCAGCATGCGCACCTTGCCGCCGGTCTTCTGGTCGCGCGCCCAGGCGCCCATCACGAAGGCGTCGTTCACGCTCACGCACCAGATCTCGTCCACGCCGGCGGCCTTGAACTCGTTGAACTTCTCGACATAGCCCGGCACGTGCTTGGCCGAGCAGGTGGGCGTGAAGGCACCGGGCAGCGCGAACAGCGCGATCGTCTTGCCGGCACAGGCCTTGGCCACGTCCACCGGGTTGGGGCCGATGCTGCAGCCCTCGGACTCGGTGTCGTGGAACTCCATCAGGGTAGCGGACGGAAGGCGGTCACCAACTTTGATCATGGAAGTCTCCGGATAGCGGATTGCGGTCAAAAGAAACAGGGCAGCCCAGCACGGGCACCGCCCCAAGGAAAACGGCCCACATTGTGGGCCGTTTCGCTCAGACCTGCAGGCAGGTCGGACAAGACGCGGGAGGTCAGACCTCTGCGGCCTTCTCCACCAGGCGGGTCGCCACCCAGTTCTTGGTCTTGGAGATCGGACGGCTCTCGGTGATCTCGATCACGTCGCCCGTCTTGTATTCGCCCTTTTCGTCGTGCGCGTGGTACTTGCTCGACTTGGCAACGATCTTGCCGTAGAGCTCGTGCTTGACGCGACGCTCGACCAGCACGGTGACCGTCTTGGCACGCTTGTCGCTCACCACCTTGCCGATCAGGGTGCGCTTGAGGGATTGTTTGGCTTCCGTCATGGTCACTCCTTAGGCCTTGGCGCGGGCCGCGGCCTGCTTCTCAGCCAGCAGGGTCTTGGCACGCGCGATGTCGCGGCGCGTCAGGCGCAGCGAGGCGGTGTTGTTGAGCTGTTGGGTGGCCTTTTGCATGCGCAGGCCGAAGTGGGCCTTCTGCAGCGACTTCACCTCTTCAGCGATCGCGGCCTCGTCCTTGGCGCGCAGTTCAGCAGCTTTCGTCATGTCGATTCTCCTGATCAGGTGCCGAGCATGCGGCTGACGAACGTGGTGCGCAGCGGCAGCTTGGCCGCGGCGAGCTTGAAGGCCTCGCGTGCGAGTTCCTCGGGCACGCCGACGATCTCGTACAGCACCTTGCCCGGCTGGATCTCGGCCACGTAGTACTCGGGGTTGCCCTTGCCGTTGCCCATGCGGACCTCGGCAGGCTTCTGCGAGATCGGCTTGTCGGGGAAGACGCGGATCCAGATGCGGCCGCCACGCTTGACGTGACGCGAAATGGCACGACGCGCCGCCTCGATCTGGCGGGCGGTCAGGCGACCGCGGTCCGTGGACTTCAGGCCGAAGTCGCCGAACGCCACCGTGTTGCCACGGGTGGCGATGCCGGTGTTGCGGCCTTTTTGCTCTTTGCGGAATTTGCGGCGAGCGGGTTGCAGCATGTTTACTCTCCTTTACCGTCAGCTGCGGGAGCAGCCGGCGCGGCGACCTTGCGAACGCGCTTAACGGTAGTTTTCGGTGCATCGGCACCTGTGGCTTCTGCGGGCTTGTCGCTGCCGTCAGCGGGCGCGACGTTGCCGGCGCCGGCAACGCGGCGCGGGCCGCCACGGCGCTCACCGGCCGGACGGTCGCCCGGACGGCCATCGCGGCGCGGGCCGCGCGGACGGCGCTCTTCGTCGGCACGGGGCTCCAGGGCCGCAGGCGCGTCACCGCGGCCGAGCGTGTCGCCCTTGTAGACCCACACCTTCACACCGATCACGCCATACGTCGTCTTGGCTTCGGAGAAGCCGTAGTCGATATCGGCGCGCAGCGTGTGCAGCGGCACGCGGCCTTCGCGGTACCACTCGGTGCGTGCGATCTCGATGCCGTTCAGGCGTCCCGAGGACATGATCTTGATGCCCTGCGCGCCCAGGCGCATCGCGTTCTGCATGGCGCGCTTCATCGCGCGGCGGAACATGATGCGCTTCTCGAGCTGCTGGGTGATGCTGTCGGCGATCAGCTGGGCATCGATCTCGGGCTTGCGCACTTCCTCGATGTTCACTGCAACCGGCACGCCCAGGCGGGTGGCGAGTTCCTTCTTCAGGTTCTCGATGTCCTCGCCCTTCTTGCCGATCACCACACCCGGACGCGCCGAGTAGATGGTGATGCGGGCGTTCTTGGCGGGGCGCTCGATCATCACGCGCGAGACCGCGGCGTTCTTGAGCTTGGCCTTCAGGTACTCACGCACCTTGATGTCGTCGGCCAGCATGCCGGCGAAGTCGCGGTTGCCCGCGTACCAGCGGCTGGCCCAGTTGCGGCTGACAGACAGGCGAAAGCCGGTCGGATGGATTTTTTGTCCCATGGTTCTTCCGGGCCTTTCAGTTGCCGACCGTCACGTACACATGGCACGTGGGCTTGCTGATGCGGTTGCCGCGGCCTTTGGCGCGCGCGGTGAAGCGCTTGAGCGTGGCGCCCTGCTCGACGTAGATGGTCTTGACCTTCAGCTCGTCGATGTCGGCACCGTCGTTGTGCTCGGCGTTGGCGATCGCCGACTCGAGCACCTTGCGCACGATCACTGCACCCTTTTTCTGGGTGAAGTTCAGGATGTTGAGGGCCTGATCCACTTTCTTGCCGCGGATCAGGTCGGCCACCAGACGGCCCTTGTCCACCGACAGGCGGACACCTTTGAGGACTGCACGTGTTTCCATGGCCATTCCTTACTTCTTCACAACCTTCTTGTCGGCCGGGTGGCCCTTGAAGGTGCGGGTGAGTGCGAATTCACCGAGCTTGTGGCCGACCATCTGGTCGGTGATGTACACCGGCACATGCTGCTTGCCGTTGTGCACGGCAATTGTCAGGCCAATGAACTCGGGCAGGATCATCGAGCGGCGCGACCAGGTCTTCACCGGCTTCTTGTCCTTGGTGGCAACGGCCTTTTCGACCTTGGCCAGCAGGTGGTGGTCGACGAACGGACCTTTTTTCAGAGAACGAGTCATGTCGTCAACCCCTTATTTCTTGCGGCGCGAGACGATGAAGGTCTGCGTGCGCTTGTTGTTGCGCGTGCGGTAGCCCTTCGTCAGGTTGCCCCACGGATCGACCGGCGGCTTGCCGGTGCCGGTGCGGCCCTCGCCACCACCGTGCGGATGGTCGATCGGGTTCATGGCCACGCCACGCACCGTCGGGCGGATGCCCATGTGGCGCTTGACGCCGGCCTTGCCGAGCTGGCGCAGGCTGTGCTCTTCGTTGGCCACTTCGCCAATGGTGGCGCGGCACTCGATGTGGATCTTGCGAACCTCGCCCGAGCGCATGCGCACCTGGGCGTAGGTGCCCTCGCGCGCCAGCAGCGTCGCCGAAGCGCCGGCCGAGCGTGCGATCTGCGCGCCCTTGCCGGGCTGCAGCTCGATGCAGTGGATCGTCGAGCCCACCGGGATGTTGCGGATCGGCAGGGTGTTGCCGGCGCGGATCGGGGCCTCTGCACCGCTCAGCAGCGTGGCGCCCACCTCAAGGCCACGCGGGGCGATGATGTAGCGGCGCTCGCCGTCGGCGTAGCACACCAGCGCGATGTGCGCGGTGCGGTTCGGGTCGTACTCGATGCGCTCGACCTTGGCCGGGATGCCGTCCTTGTTGCGACGGAAGTCCACCACGCGGTAGTGGTGCTTGTGACCGCCGCCCTTGTGACGGGTGGTGATGTGGCCGTTGTTGTTGCGGCCGGCCTTCTGGAACTGCGGCTCCAGCAGCGGCGCGTACGGCTCACCCTTGTGCAGGTGGTCACGCGAGATTTTCACCACGGCGCGCTGGCCGGGCGAAGTCGGTTTCATCTTGATGACTGCCATGATTAAGCGGCCTCCCCGGAGAGGTTGAGCTCCTGGCCCGGCTTGAGCGTCACGTACGCCTTGCGCACGTTGTCGCGGCGGCCCACGGTGCGTCCGAAGCGCTTGGTCTTGCCCTTGGTGTTGACCACCGACACGGCCTTGACCTCGACCTTGAACATCAGTTCCACGGCGGCCTTGATCTCGGGCTTGGTGGCGTCGCGCAGCACCTTGAAGGTGACGGCGTTGGACTTCTCGGCAACGGCGGTGGCCTTCTCGGACACGACCGGGCCCACCAGCACCTGCATCAGGCGGCCTTCGTCAAACTTCGGCGTGCTCATGCGAACATCTCCTTGAGTTTGTCGATCGCACCCTTGGTGACGAGCACTTTCTTGTAGTGCACCAGCGACACCGGGTCGGCGTAGCGCGGCTCGACCACCAGCACGTTGGCCAGGTTGCGCGAGGCCAGGTACAGGTTGTCATCGATCTCGTCGGCAATCACCATCACCGACTCGAGGTTCATGGCCTTGAACTTGGCGGCCAGCAGCTTGGTCTTGGGTGCGTCGACCTTGAGCGAATCGACCACCGCCAGGCGGCCTTCGCGGGCAAGCTGCGAGAAGATGGACGCCATGCCGGCGCGGTACATCTTCTTGTTGACCTTCTGGCTGAAGTTCTCTTCCGGGCTGTTCGGGAAGATGCGACCGCCCCCGCGCCACAGCGGAGACGAGGTCATGCCGGCGCGGGCGCGACCGGTGCCCTTCTGGCGGAACGGCTTCTTGGTCGAGTGCTTGACCTGCTCGCGGTCTTTCTGGGCACGGGTGCCCTGACGCGCGTTGGCCTGGAAGGCCACCACGATCTGGTGCACCAGCGCTTCGTTGTATTCACGGCCGAACACGGTCTCGGGGGCGTCCACCTTGGACGCTGCCTGGCCCTGCTCGTTGAGGAGTTCGAGCTGCATCAGTTCGCTCCTTTCGCCTTGGCCTTGACGGCCGGACGCACGGTGACGAAACCGCCGCGCGAACCGGGCACGGCGCCCTTGATCAGCAGCAGCTGGCGCGCTTCGTCAATGCGGATCACGTCGAGGTTCTGGGTGGTCACGGTGTCCACGCCCATGTGGCCCGACATGCGCTTGCCCGGGAACACGCGGCCCGGGTCCTGGGCCATCGAGATCGAGCCCGGCACGTTGTGCGAACGGCTGTTGCCGTGCGACGCGCGCTGCGAGCCGAAGTTGTGGCGCTTGATCGTGCCGGCGAAGCCCTTGCCGATCGAGGTGCCCTGCACGTCAACCTTCTGGCCCACCGCGAAGACGGCGGTCACCGGCAGCGTGGTACCGGCCGCATATTTGGCGGCGGTGTCGGCGCTGACGCGGAATTCCTGAATGATTTCACCGGCTTGCACGCCCGCCTTGGCGAGGTGACCGGCGGCCGGCTTGGTCACGCGCGACGACTTGCGCGAACCATAGGTGACCTGCAGGGCCACATAGCCGTCCTTCTCTTGGGTCTTGACCTGGGTCACGCGGTTGTCAGAGACGTCCACCACCGTGACAGGAACAGCGTCCCCGTCATCGGTGAACAGGCGCATCATGCCCACCTTGCGGCCCAGCAACCCGAGGGAGTTGCTCAGACTCATTGTTTTCTCCAGTGCTTTCGCCGCTGCCACTTCAATTGGCGACAACGTTCCGGCTGCAGCAGCCGGACGAAAGAAGGTTGATCAATCTCCGCGCCCGAAAGCGCAGAGCCCGAAATTATAGCCCGCGCGCCGCCCGGGAGCAAACCCGGGGGGCAGGCGGGGTGCCGGGGTCGGGCCCCCGGCGGTACTTCTGCGGCAGCCAGGCGCCCCTTCGGGCGGCCCGGGCCAAGCGTCACTGCAGCTTGATTTCGACGTCCACGCCAGCCGGCAGGTCGAGCTTCATCAGCGCGTCCACCGTCTTGTCGGTCGGGTCCACGATGTCCATCAGGCGCTGATGGGTGCGGATCTCGAACTGGTCGCGGCTGGACTTGTTGACGTGCGGCGAGCGCAGGATGTCAAAGCGCTTCATGCGGGTCGGCAGGGGCACCGGGCCCTTGACGATCGCGCCGGTGCGCTTGGCGGTGTCGACGATCTCGGCGGCCGACTGGTCGATCAGCTTGTAGTCGAACGCCTTGAGGCGGATGCGGATTTTCTGCTTGGTGGACATGGCGTCACTCCATGATCTTGGCGACGACGCCGGCGCCCACGGTCTTGCCGCCCTCGCGGATGGCAAAGCGCAGGCCCTCTTCCATGGCGATCGGGGCGATCAGCTTGACGGTGATCGTCACGTTGTCGCCAGGCATCACCATCTCCTTGTCCTTGGGCAGCTCGATGCTTCCGGTCACGTCGGTCGTGCGGAAGTAGAACTGCGGACGGTAGTTGTTGAAGAACGGCGTGTGGCGGCCACCCTCGTCCTTGGACAGCACGTACACCTCGGCGGTGAAGTGCGTGTGCGGCTTGATCGAGCCGGGCTTGCACAGCACCTGGCCGCGCTCGACTTCTTCACGCTTGGTGCCGCGCAGCAGGATGCCGACGTTGTCACCCGCCTGGCCCTGATCCAGCAGCTTGCGGAACATCTCCACACCGGTGCAGATGGTCTTTTGCGTGGCCTTGATGCCCACGATCTCGATTTCCTCGCCGACCTTGATGATGCCGCGCTCCACGCGACCGGTCACCACGGTGCCGCGGCCGGAGATGGAGAACACGTCTTCCACCGGCATCAGGAAGGCGCCGTCAATGGCGCGCTCGGGCGTCGGGATGTAGGTGTCCAGCGCTTCAGCCAGCTTCATGATCGCGCCTTCGCCCAGGTCGCCCTTGTCGCCTTCCATGGCGAGCTTGGCCGAGCCCTTGACGATGGGGGTGTCGTCTCCGGGGAAGTCGTACTTGGAGAGCAGCTCGCGCACTTCCATCTCGACGAGCTCGAGCAGCTCGGCGTCGTCGACCATGTCGCACTTGTTGAGGAAGACGATGATGTAGGGCACGCCCACTTGGCGCGCCAGCAGGATGTGCTCGCGGGTCTGGGGCATCGGGCCGTCAGCGGCCGACACGACCAGGATCGCGCCGTCCATCTGCGCTGCACCCGTGATCATGTTCTTCACGTAGTCGGCGTGGCCGGGGCAGTCCACGTGCGCGTAGTGGCGGTTGGCCGTCTCGTACTCGACGTGCGCGGTGTTGATCGTGATGCCGCGGGCCTTCTCCTCGGGCGCTGCGTCGATCTGGTCGTACGCCTTGGCCTCACCACCGAACTTGGTGGCCAGCACCGTCGTGATCGCCGCCGTCAGCGTGGTCTTGCCATGGTCCACGTGACCAATCGTGCCTACGTTGACGTGCGGCTTGGTCCGCTCGAATTTCTCTTTTGCCAT
>JBDLRH010000092.1:0-9889 GCA_039800165.1 Pseudomonadota bacterium | reverse complement strand
TGCCACAGGGCCAGACGGCTTTCGCGCGTGGCGATCACGATGGAACTCACAACCCTCTTGCCTTCCGGTGCGTGTGGCCCGGTGTTGGTCTTCTCCTGCGGGGATGCTAGCACGCAGGGTGCCTCGACCGGGATCGATAGAATTTGCAGCTCCTGCACCCCAGCAAAGGCATTCAGGCCCTTGCCTGATGATTGCCCCGCCCATGTCCCAGAACCAGCTCGACAACAAATCCCAGGCGTGGTCGGCCCTGTTTTCCGAGCCGATGAGCGAGCTGGTCAAGCGCTACACCGCCTCGGTGGCGTTCGACCAGCGGCTGTGGCGCGCCGACATCCGCGGGTCGCTGGCGCATGCCGAGATGCTGCATGCGCAGGGGCTGATCGGCGCTGACGACTGGGCGTCCATCCAGCGCGGCATGGCGCAGATCACGCAAGAGATCGAGTCCGGCGCGTTCGAGTGGAAGCTCGACCTGGAGGACGTGCACCTGAACATCGAGGCGCGCCTGACCCAGCTGGTGGGCGATGCCGGCAAGCGCCTGCACACCGGCCGCAGCCGCAACGACCAGGTCGCCACCGACGTGCGGCTGTGGCTGCGCGACGAAATCGACGGCATCACCGCACTGCTGGCTGAACTGCAGCGCGCGCTGGTCGATCTGGCCGACGCGAATGTGGAGGTGATCCTGCCGGGCTTCACCCACCTGCAGGTGGCCCAGCCCGTCAGCTTCGGCCACCACCTGCTGGCCTATGTGGAAATGTTCGCGCGCGACGCCGAACGCATGGCCGACGTGCGCCGCCGCACCAACCGCCTGCCGCTGGGCAGCGCCGCGCTGGCGGGCACCAGCTACCCGCTGGACCGCGAATGGGTGGCGCGCACGCTGGGCATGGTCAGCGACCACGGCGAGCCGCAGCTGTGCCTCAACAGCCTGGACGCGGTGAGCGACCGTGACTTCGCGATCGAATTCACCGCCGCCGCCTCGCTGTGCATGGTGCACATCAGCCGCTTCAGCGAGGAGCTGATCCTGTGGATGAGCCAGAACTTCGGCTTCATCCGCATCGCTGACCGCTTCACCACCGGCAGCTCGATCATGCCGCAGAAGAAGAACCCGGACGTGCCCGAACTGGCGCGCGGCAAGACCGGTCGCGTGGTCGGCCATCTGGTGGGCCTGATCACGTTGATGAAGGGCCAGCCACTGGCCTACAACAAGGACAACCAGGAAGACAAAGAGCCGCTGTTCGACACGGTGGACACGCTACGCGACACGCTGCGCATCTTTGCCGACATGGTGCCGGGTATCACGGTGAACCCGCAGCCGATGGAGGCAGCCGCGCGCAAGGGCTACGCCACCGCCACCGACCTGGCCGACTACCTGGTGAAGAAGGGCCTGCCCTTTCGCGATGCACACGAGACCGTGGCGCATGCGGTCAAGGCGGCCACCGAGCAGGGCGTGGATCTGTCGGAGCTGCCGCTGGCCACCCTGCAGACATTCCACGCGGCGATCGGCCCGGATGTGTTCCATGTGCTGAGCCTGCGCGGCTCACTCAACGCGCGCAACACTTTAGGCGGCACCGCCCCGGCGCAGGTGCGCACGCAGATCGCGCGGCACCGCGCGCGGCTGGGCACCACAGGCGCCTGAGCAGCAGACACGCCTTTTCGGTTCATTCCGCCATAACGCCAACACACCACCTTCCGGTAGTACAGGAGACACAGCGATGACGGTCATCACCCACGTCGAGGACCTGCGCGTTCTGGCGCAAAAGCGCGTGCCGCGCATGTTCTACGACTACGCCGATTCCGGCAGCTGGACCGAGAGCACCTACCGCGCCAACGAAAGCGACTTCCAGCGCATGAAGTTCCGCCAGCGCGTGGCCGTCAACATGGAAGGACGCAGCACCGCCAGCACCATGATCGGGCAGCCGGTGGCGATGCCGGTGGCGATTGCGCCCACCGGCCTGACGGGCATGCAGCATGCCGACGGCGAAATTCTCGCGGCGCGCGCGGCCATGAAGTTCGGCGTTCCGTTCACCCTGTCGACGATGAGCATCTGCTCGATCGAAGACGTGGCCGAGCACGCCGGCCGCGGCTTCTGGTTCCAGCTTTATGTGATGCGCGACCGCGGCTTCATCGAGCGCCTGATCGACCGTGCCAAGGCCGCGGGCTGCAGCGCGCTGGTGCTGACGCTGGACCTGCAGATCCTCGGACAACGCCACAAGGACCTGAAGAACGGCCTGAGCGCACCGCCCAAGCTGACCATCGGCAACATCATCAACATGATGACCAAGCCGCGCTGGTGCCTGGGCATGCTCGGCACGCCGCGCCGGCAGTTCGGCAACATCGTGGGCCATGTGCAGGGCGTGACCGACATGGCCAACCTCGGCGCCTGGACCGCGCAGCAATTCGACCCGCGCCTGAACTGGGGCGACGTGGAGTGGATCAAGAAGCGCTGGGGCGGCAAGCTGATCCTCAAGGGCATTCAGGATGTGGAGGACGCTCGGCTCGCGGTGCAAAGCGGCGCCGATGCGCTGATCGTCAGCAACCACGGCGGCCGCCAGCTCGACGGCGCAGAGTCCAGCATCGGCGCGCTGCCGGCCATCGTCGATGCGGTGGGTTCGCAGATCGAGGTGCACATGGACGGTGGCGTGCGCTCTGGCCAGGACGTACTGAAGGCCATGGCGCTGGGCGCCAAGGGTTGCTACATCGGACGCGCGTTTTTGTACGGCCTGGGCGCGATGGGCGAAGAAGGCGTGTCCAAGGTCCTGCAGATCATCCACAAGGAGCTCGACCTGTCGATGGCCTTCTGCGGCCGCACACAGGTGGCGCAGGTGGACAAGAGCATCTTGCTGCCGGGCAACTATCCCGGCTCGCCCTGACCGGCTGCTGCCCGTCGGCGGCGTTGCAGTGGGGGCACCACGCCCTTGAGACGGATCGCGCACCTGGACATGGACGCGTTCTACGCGTCTGTTGAACTGCTGCGCTATCCGCAGCTCAAGGGTTTGCCGGTGGTCATCGGCGGCAGCAAGCGGCGTCTGGCGGACCAGTTGGCCGCCAGGCTGGGCGCGCAGTGGGCCGACACACCGCTACACCGCATCCCGCTGGACGCGTTTCCAAGCTTGCGCGACTACGCTGGCCGCGGCGTCATCACCACCGCCACCTACGCGGCGCGGCAGTTCGGCGTGGGCTCGGCCATGGGCCTGATGAAGGCCGCGCAGCTGTGCCCGCAGGCCATCCTGCTGCCGGTGGACTTTGACGAGTACCGACGCTTCTCGCGCGCCTTCAAGGCGGTCATCACCGACATCGCGCCGGTGATGGAAGACCGCGGCGTGGATGAGGTGTACATCGACTTCACCGCGGTACCGGGCGGGCAGCGCGAAGGCGGCCGGGTGCTGGCGCGATTGATCCAGAAGAGCATCTTCGACGCCACCGGCCTGACCTGCTCGATCGGCGTGGCGCCGAACAAGCTGATCGCCAAGATGGCGAGCGAGTTCAACAAGCCCAACGGCATCTCCATCGTGCATGAGGCGGACCTGCAGCCGCTGATCTGGCCACTGGGTGTGCGCAAGATCAACGGCATCGGCCCCAAGGCGGAGCAGAAGCTGGCGGGCCATGGCATCCACACCATCGGCGAGCTGGCCGCGCAACCGCGTGAGTGGCTGATCGGACGCTTTGGCAAAAGCTATGGCGCCTGGCTGCACGACGCCGCCTGGGGCCGCGACGATCGCCCCGTGGTGACGGAAAGCGAGCCGGTGTCGATGAGCCGCGAGACCACCTTCGAACGCGACCTGCATGCCGTGCGCGACCGCACCGAACTGGGTGCCCTGTTCACCGCGCTGTGCGAGCGCTTGGCCGAGGACCTCAAGCGCAAGGGTTATGAAGGCCGCACCGTCGGCATCAAGCTGCGCTACGCCGACTTTCGCATCGTCACCCGCGACCACACGGTCGAGGTGCCGGTGTCCGACGCGGCAACCATTCGACAGGTGGCCGGCCAGTGCCTGAGGCGGGTGGACCTGTCGCGGCGCTTTCGCCTGCTGGGTGTGCGGGTGGGCAAGCTGTCACGTGCCGGCGCGAACGGGTTGCCGACCGCATCCACGGAAGCAACACAGGCTGGCAGCGCCAGCGGTGTCGCGCCCTTGAGCGCCGAAGAATCGGCGGCGCCGGAGAGCGGCCGGTTGTTCTGAAGCAGCAGCAGCCCTGCCCCAAAGCACAACGGCGCACCCGAAGGTGCGCCGTTGCTCATCGGATGCCCGGCCGGGCGTCAGACGGGTTCGGGTTCAGCCGTCTCGCTGGTGGCCAGCGTGGCGCCTTCCACTGCGATCGGCTCGGCCTGGTCCTGGTTCTGGTTGGCCACGCCTTGCACGAACTTGGTCGCCTCGGTCGCGCTGGTGGTGGCAGACACCGGCACGCCGGTGCCCGTCACGTTTTGCACTGCGGGGGCGTCGCCACCACCACCGCCGCCGCAAGCGGCCAGCAGGGCAGCCGCAGCGACCGCCGACAGGGCGGGACGAATGGAAAGGATTCGCTTCATTCGCGTTCTCCTGCGTCGGCGCCGGTTCAGCGCGAACCCGCGTTGGGGGTGTTGAGGTACGGGAAGGTGTTGAGGAACGGCACCACCGCCTGATCCACACCGTCGTGCAGGCTGGCTGAGGTCGCGCCCATCGGCACCTTGGCTGCGCCGCAGTCCGAGGTCAGCGTGGTCGGCGTCGTGCCCGGAATGGTGAAGCTGTTGAGGCCCAGCGCATTCTTGTTGGTGGCGTCACCGCCCAGCACCACACCGAGGCTGCCGTTGGTGTTGAGCACGCACAGGCCGCCCATCACGGCCACCAGCGCGATGTCCACCACGTCGTCCTTCGGACGGCGGCCATTCGGGAAGCCTGCAGCGTCAGTGATCTGCCCGGCGTTGGCAAAGCCGCCCACACGCAGCACTTCACCGGCCACACCCAGGCGGTTCTGCTGCGCAAACGGCACCGGCGGCACCGCCGTGTTCAGGCGCAGCATCTCCGACGGAATCTGGCCAGCAGGCGTGGCCGAGCCGGTCAGCGCGCGGTGGATGTTGCCTGTCAGGAAGACGTTGAGCAGGTCGGTACGTGGCAGGTTGGTCGGTGCCAGGGCAGCCGGGTCACCCGCCAGCACCAGGCCCAGCAATGCGGGCAGCGTCGGGTTGCTGACGTAGCTGGCGAACTGCAGGTCACCCTCGGGCTTGGAGGCGTTGAACTTGTCCTTGTCGCGCAGGCCGATCACCACTTCGTTGACCAGCGGGTTGCCCAGGCGTGAAACCTGTGTCCACGCGCCGCCCACCTTTTCGCTGGCCTGCAGGCCGGATGCCGGCGCACCCGACAGCACGCGGGCCTGGCGCAGGCTGGCCGTTGTCCAGCCGCCAATGATCGGGTCGCTGCCCGTGGTCAGGCAGTCCTTGTGCACTTCGATCGCGATCGAGGTGACGTTCTTGTCCTGGATGGAGTTGGCGGCAAAGGCGTTGATCAGCGACGGGTTGGTCACCTGCGCTGCGGTGGCGTTCACCAGGTCGAAGATCGGGCCGAGGTTGACCGCAAAGCCTTCCTGGCGCTGGCCCACGAACACCCGGCCGGCGTCCTTGCCGGCGGGGCAGCCCGGCACCTTGATCTCATGGATGTGCTTGCCGGCGTAGGTGGCGTAGGCAGCGCTGTTGCCCATGGTCTTCACGCCGATATAGTCATGCGGCTTCTCGAAGCTGGCGCCGCCTGCGGCCTTGGTGACCGACTGTGCGCTGCCGGTGCGACGGTTGCCGCGCACCACGTTGACGGTGTAGGTCTCGGCCACGTTCAGGTTGGCATCCGACACGTTGGCCACGCCGCCAGCCTGGGTCAGCGGGATCGCGACCTTGGTGCCGCCGATGTCCAGTTCCACGCCCTTGCCGGCATTGGCCAGGGTGTTGTTGAAGCGGAACTGGAAGGTGATGTCTTCCTTGGCGTCGCCGTTGTTGTCCACATGGATTTCGTACAGCGCGTTCGAGTCCATCTTGAAGTAGTTCGGGCCGCCGTAGGCGTCTTGCAGCGGCTGGTAGTTGGCGATCAGCGTCACATAGTCGCTGCGGCCGGTCTCGTAGCTGCGGAACATGTAGAAGTCGGTCGCGTCGACCTTGGGCGAGGTCGCAATGAACGGTGCCTCGCGGTGGCTGGAGGCAAGGGACAGTCCGGTGGACAGCGCCGCAGCAACGGCGACGGCCGACAAGGCCAGATGGCGGATGCGCATGAAAAGAATCTCCCTGAATGAAATGAAGATGGGGCGATGCGCCCGATCCGCAGCCTTTACGCCGGAACCGGCCCGCTGGATTCAACCCAGGGTGAGCAGGGTTTTTAGGCGGGCCGACAGCGCACGGGCGGCGGAAGCAGCCTTCTCGGCAGCCGCCGGCGCAACTTGAGGGCAGGCGGCGCCCGCACCGCGCCGCAGCGGTCACCATGACAGTCGGCTTACAGTGCGGGTTGTTCACCGCCAAGGACATGCCCATGCAGTGCTTCACCCTGACCGAGTCCGATCACGTGGCTCACCTCGTCTTCAACCGGCCCGATGCGCTCAACACCATGGGGCCGGTGTTCTGGCGCGAGCTCGAGCAGGTGCTCGACGGCCTGCAGCGCGCAGGCACGGCGCGTGCGCTGGTGCTGTCGTCCACCGGCAAGCACTTCACCGCCGGCATGGCGCTGGAGACGTTCAGCAACGCGATCAGCTTTGACGAGACCACCGCCGAAGGCCGCGCGCTGATCCACGAGCAGTTGCTCGACATCCAGGCGACCTTCAGCAAGCTCGAGTCGCTGCGCATTCCGGTGATCGCAGCCATCCATGGCGGCTGCATCGGCGGCGGGGTGGACCTGGTCACCGCCTGCTGCGTGCGCTACGCCAGCGCCGACGCCTTCTTCTGCATCCAGGAGATCAACATCGGCATGGTGGCCGACGTGGGTACGCTGCAGCGCCTGCCCAAACTGATTCCGCTGGCGGTGGTGAAGGAATACGCCTACACCGGGCGGCGCATGACGGCGCAGCGTGCATACGAGGCGGGTCTGGTCAACGAAGTCTTCGATTCACACGATGCCGCGGTGCAGGCCGCTCTGACCTGCGCCCGCGAGATCGCCTCCAAGCCTCCGGTGGCGATCTGGGGCACCAAGCAGGCCATCCATTACGCGCGCGACCACTCGGTGGAAGATTCGCTGCGCCAGATGGGCTGGCTGCAGGGCACCGCCTGGAGCACACGCCATGTGCACGAGGCGATCAGCGCCATGAAAGAGCGGCGTGCGGCCGACTATCCGGCGCTCGGCGAACTGCGCCGCTTCAGCGAATTGGGCTGAGCCGCCGGCACTTTGGTGCCGTACGCGACCCCTGCGCTCTACTGCCGCGCGGTGCGTACGTTGGCCGGCAGCGGCTGCGGGTGGCTGGTGCGAATCGGGTTGATGTCCAGCCCGCCGCGACGCACATAGCGCGCGTACACCGTCAGCTTGGTCGGCTTGCAGCGCGTCCACAGGTCCATGAAGATGCGCTCGACGCACTGCTCGTGGAACTCGTTGTGGTTGCGAAAGCTCACCAGGTACTGCAGCAGCCCACCCTGCTCGATCTGCGGGCCGCTGTAGCGGATCTGCACGCTGCCCCAGTCGGGTTGTCCGGTCACCAGGCAATTGCTCTTGAGCAGGTGGCTGACCAGCGTCTCGTCCACAGGCTGCTCGTCAAGGGCCGCACTCAGCAGGTGCGGCGCCGGCTGGTATTCGGTGCATTCGATGTCCAGGCGGTCGAGGTTCAGGCCATCCATCTCGTGCACCGGCTCGCGGTCAAACATGTCCGGCGCAATCAGCCGCACGCCCACCGACGACATCACCGGCCCGCCGCGCCACACCGCCTCGTTCAGGTCGGCCGCGACGCGCGCACGCACCGCGTCGGCGGATTCGAAGCGGGTGTTGTTGAAGCTGTTGAGGTAGAGCTTGAGCGACTTGCTCTCGACGATGTGGGTGCTTTCACAGGGCACGGTGAAGTGCGCGATCGCCACCTGCGGCTTGCCGCGCGGGTTCAGCCAGCTCAGTTCGAAGGCGGTCCACAGGTCGGCCCCAAAGAAAGGCAGGCGAGTGCCGAGCCCCAGTTCGTCGCGCTTGGTCGAGCGCGGCAGCGGGTACAGCAGCGACGCGTCGTACTGGTCGGCGTAGGTGGCCGCACGGCCCAGCGGCGAGCGCTCGGGCGTCTGCGGCGGCGGGGAATCCGTGCCCGAGCTCAATCGAACCGCCGTTCGCGCAGCCACTTGGTGGCGATCCACTTCTCGCCGGCGATCACCGGCGCGCCGCCATGCAGCGTGCGGGTGCTCGGGTGCGGACGCTCGTAGCTGAAGAACACCGCATTGCCGCGCTTGGGCGCGACTTCGACAAACACGTCGGGGAAGGTGGTGCCGCCGCCCTTCTCGGGCTCGGAGAGGTACATCACCAGCGTGCCCACGCGCTGGCCGCCACGCTTGAGGATGGTGGGCGTGCCCGGCTCGGCCGGGTCGAAGTAGTCGTAGTGCGGCTTGTACTCGGCGCCAGGGCCGTACTGCAGGATCTGCAGGCCCTCGCCGTTTTCCACCGGCCAGTTCACCAGCCGGGCGATGCGCGCCTCGATGCGCGACACCACTTCGTTTTCGCCGCGCTGAAAGAACATGCCGTTGCTGGTGCGCGAATCGTTGAGTTCCTCGCCACCGGTCTTGGTGGCCACCGTCATCGATCGCGCCATGCGCGGGCGGGCGGCAGCGATCAGTGCATCGCACTCCTCGTCCGACAGCAGGCTGCCGAACACCACCACACGCGGATTGAACATCGCCGACAGCACGGGCACCCGCCGGTCGCCGGCATCGACATACAGCGGCGATTCGTCCAGCGGCGGCTCGGGTACAGGCGACGCCGGTGGCAGGCCATTGGCGCGCGCCTGCTGCTCTGCAAAGTCGCGCAGCGTGGTCTCCAATGCCGCCACGGCCACGTCTTCCTGCCAGCCCGAAGCGCGCATTGAGCCCAGCACCGCATCGGCGGCAAAGCCGGCCTGCACCTGCTCGATGATCCAGCGCCGCAGCTCGGGCGTGATGGCCTGGCGCGCCGCACCGTGCTGGCCGGGGTGGGTGCTCATGCGCTCACCTTGCGGCGAAACACCAGGCGGTCGGCATCCGAGGCCGACGCTGCAAAGGCATAGCCCTCGCTGTCAAAGCCCTGCAACTGCTCGGGCTTGCGCAGCCGGTGTGTGATGGCATGGCGCGCCATCAGGCCGCGGGCGCGCTTGGCCAGAAAGCTGATCACCTTGTACTGGCCGCCCTTGTGGTCCTCGAACACGCAGTCGATCACGCGCGCCTTGAGCGTCTTGCGGTCCACCGCCTTGAAGTATTCCTGCGACGCGAGGTTGACGACCACCGGCGCCTTGTCGGCCCCCAGCCGCTCGTTGAGGTGCTCGGCAATGCTGCTGCCCCAGAACTGGTAGAGGTTCTTGCCCGCACCGGTGGTAAGCGCGGTACCCATCTCCAGCCGGTAGGGCTGCATCCAGTCAAGCGGCCGCAGCACGCCGTACAGGCCACTCAGGATGCACAGATGCTCCTGCGCCCACTCGAGGTCGGCACGCTTGAGGCTCCTGGCGTCCAGGCCTTCGTACACATCGCCATTGAAGGCCAGCACCGCCTGACTCGCGTTCTTCGCACTGGCCTTGGGCGACCAGGCCTCGTAGCGCGCCACGTTCAGCGCCGACAGCGCGTCGCTCAGGTCCATCAGCTCGGCAATCTGCTGCGGCGACTTCTTGCGCAGCACATCGATCAGTTCGGCCGAGCGCCGGGTGAACTGCGGCGCGGTGTGCGGCAGCTCGGGCAGCGGGCTTTCGTAGTCAAGCGTCTTGGCAGGCGACAGCAGGAACAGCATGGCTCGGAGGTCAGATGGGCTGC
>JBDLRH010000091.1:0-2847 GCA_039800165.1 Pseudomonadota bacterium | reverse complement strand
TGCGGCTTGCGTCGCTTGATCGTGCGCGCGATGGCGGCCAGCGCGCTGGCGATGAGGGTGCCGATCTCGCCGACGAACGCCAGCAGCCGCGGGGTGATGCGTTGCAGGACGGTCAGCGTGTAGGCCAGGTTGCACGGCCTGTTGGGCGAGGTGCCCGCGGCTTCGTGCGCGGCGCGCGCCAGCAGCGCGGCCAGGTTGTCGGCCAGGATCTTGGCCGTGACGTCGATCATCAGCGCGTGCTGGCTGAGACCGGAGACCGACTCCAGATGCAATCGATGCTTCAAGCGCTTGAACGCTTCCTCGATACGCCAGCGCTGGTGGTACAGCCCGCCGAAGCAGTGCGCTGGTGCCTGCGCAGCGGTGAGGTTGGTCATCAGTACCCGCGTCTGACCGTTCGGGGCGATCTGGCGGATCACGCGGACGGTGGGCGCCTGGGGCGAGCACTGCCAATCGGCGGCGTCCTGCGGCTGTGGTGCGCCGAGGGTGATGTGGGCCTCGGGCGCGCTGCTCTGGATGAAACGGCGCAGGGCAGTCCAGCCGCCGCTGCTGGTGTCGCAGCGCATGATGAAGCGGATGCCGCGCTGCTGCAGCAGGTTGACCAGCCAGGCGGCGGGGTAGCCGCGATCGAGCAGCAGCACGTCGCTGGGACCGAGCTTGTCCAGGGCGTTGGCGAGCATCGAGCGCTCGGATTCGGTGGCGCAGCAGACCTCGGCGTGCAGCGTGAGCTCGGCGCCCGGCAGGTACAGCGCGAACAGGCGCTGGTCAGCTTGCGCCAGACCCCGCGTGCGCGGACAGCGGCGGATGGCCGGCATCAGCACCGACGCGTCGGCGGCCACCAGGCGCAGGCCCTGCCAGCGGGGCAGGAGGCCAGCGGTCTCGGCACGGGCCACAAGGTCGTCGTTCAGGGCAGTGACGGCCGGCACGTGAAGGTGCGAGCGCGCCTTGGCGAACGCTCGGTCGCTCACGCCACACACCGGCTTTGCGCCAGCGCTCAGCGCGGTGAAGACGTTGTCGACGAGCGCCTGCTGCGAGGTACCACGCATGCACAGCAGCGTCGCCACCAGCGTGGACAGTGGCAACGCGCGTCGGCGCGTGAAGGCTCGTGGGTGGCTGGGATGGCGCGCGAGTTGCGCGAAGGCGTCCGAACGGAGGGTGTCGGACCAGTCTTGCAGCAAAGATTGTACAAATTCACATGTTTGAGTTCATATTGTGAAATGAACTCTGAAAGCATGATTATATCAGGTACTTACATGCGAATCTCAGGGTGTCTGAGGGCGGCCTCAAATCTGAAGTGCAACACCCCGCTTCGGGTAAGGTGCACAGATGCAGACCACAACGACCTACCGCCAGCTTCAGCCTGAGGAGCGCATGACGATCGCGACGATGTGCCTGGCGAGATCGAGCGTGCGGGCCATGGCCCGCACGCTCGGACGCTCGGCTGCGACCATCAGCCGAGAGATCGCGCGCAACGCCAGCGCCGAGGGTGTCTACGCGAGCATGCCGGCGCAGTCCCTGAGCCAGACGCGGCGCGTCCAGGCGCGTGCCGTACCCAAGCTCCATCCCGACCACGTTCTGTGGAGTACGGTGCTCACGCTGCTGGAGTGGAAGTGGTCGCCCCAGCAGATCGCCGGTATCCTCAAACGCGTGTGGCCTCAGGATCCCACCATGCACGTCTCGCACGAGACGATCTACACAGCGATCTACGCGCATCCGCGCGGAGAGCTGCGCCGCCAGCTCATCGCCTGCCTGCGCCACGGTCGCAGCACGCGCATGCCTCGCAAGCGCGGCGTCGACCGGCGCGGCCAGATCCCCGAGATGGTCAGCATCCATGTGCGCCCGCCCGAGATCGAGGACCGCGTCATGCCAGGCCACTGGGAGGGCGACTTCATCAAGGGCGCCGGCAACAAGTCCTCCGTCGGCGTGCTCGTCGAGCGCACGAGCCGCCTGGTGCTGCTGGCCAAGATGGATGATGCGACGGCCGCCTCGGCGCTGGCGGGCTTTGCTGCCAAGCTGAATTCGATCGCCGCACCGATGCGCCACAGCTTGACCTACGACCAGGGCAAGGAGATGACGCGCCACCGTGCGTATTTCGGCGATCGTGACCGGTCGTTTCGGTTGAAGGTGACCGGTCATTTCGGCGCAACGTGCCCGCCCATTTCGGTGATCGTGACCGGTCTGGGGCCGGGGTGCTGCGCAGGCTCATAAGTGTATCGGCCGGGGGTTTTCAGTTCCCGTGGGTCTCCTTCGGGTTGGGGTTGTGGGGTGATCCTATGACCGTGCGATCAAGGCGGAAGTACGCCTGTGGCGTGGCGCTGACGAGCTCCGGACTGGCGTCGATCCACCCGCTCTGACGGCGGTGGTTTCCCACCACGCGCAGACTTCGCCGGCGCGAGGCCTGTTGCCGCGCTGCGGTCTTCCTTGTTGCCAAGCCTGTATTGGGGTTGGGAGTCATGGCGTGTGACTCAGTCACGCTGTGGCTGCAGCGCTTGCAGGGGTGGCCTTGCGCGCAGCGACCTGCGGGGCGCCGGTACGACGGGAGTGGCCTTCGAGCTTGAAGCGGTGCACGCGCTGCAGCAGACGGTCGAGGATGGCGTCGGCGATGGTGGCGTCGCCGATCCAGCCGTGCCAGTGCTCCACCGGCAACTGGTGGGTGATGATGGTGGCGCGGCGGCTGGCGCGGTCGTCGACGATCTCCAGCAGCGCGCTGCGCGTGGCGCTGTCGATCGGGCCCACGCCCCAGTCGTCCAGCAGCAGCACGGCCACGCGCGCCAGTTGCAGCAGCCACTTGCCCAGACCGCCGCTGGCGGTGAGTACGCGCAGATCCTCGGGCAGGCGCGGCACGCGCAG
>JBDLRH010000090.1:0-4777 GCA_039800165.1 Pseudomonadota bacterium | reverse complement strand
CCACCGGTGACGTTGCCCAGACCGCCGAGGATGATGACGATGAAGCCAGCAATCGTGAACGGGAAGCCCGAGAAGGGCGAGAACTGCTCCAGCATTGACATCAGCACGCCAGCCAGCGCAGCGGTGCCGAAGCCCACCGCGAAGCTGAGTCGCTGCACGCGGTCGACGTCCACGCCAACGATGCTGGCCGCCTCACGCCGCTCGATCACCGCGCGCATGGCAAGACCTGCCACGTGCCGCGACAGGAAAAGCGCCACAGCCACACACACGATACCAGCCACGCACAACACCAGCAGGCGGTTGCCTGTCATGGAGACATTGCCGATGCGATAGACCTCTCCCAGGTAGGAGTAGGCACGGTTGTTCGGCGTGAAAACCAGCGCGGCGATGTTCTGCATCAGGATCGACAGGCCGAAGAACAGCAGCAGTGAGTTACCTTCCACCTTGGCGGCGGTGGAAGGTGTCACTTTGGCCAGCATGCCACGAAAGAGCCCTCGGTACAGCGCCACACCCAAGGCCGCACCGGCAGCGGCCACCAACGGCGCCGACCACAGCGGCGACACGTCCGCCAACGTGAAGGCCCAAAACGCCGCATATGCACCCAGCATGACCAGGTCGCCATGTGCGACGTTCAGCATGCGCATGGTGCCGTAGACCAGGTTCAGACCCAGCGCGACCAGCGCATACAGAGAGCCGGTGACCAGTGCTGAGAACAGCAACTGGCCTGACAACAGCGTGTCGATCACCTGGCTTCCCGATGAGCGTTACCAGCCCTTTTTCGGCTCGAACTTCCCCGTGGCGATGCTCGCCGGCCAGACGAGCTGCAGCTTACCCTTCTGGTACTGCACGAAGGCCGTCGGAGTGATGACGTTTTGCACACCCTCGAATTTGACCTTGCCGTTGATGGTCTCGAACGTGTCGCTGGCGATGGTGGCGCGGATCTTCTCCTTGTTTAGACCATTTTTGGCCACCGCCGTTTCCAGAATCTCCAGCGACATCCAGGCCAGTGCCGAGTTCAGGTAGTCCGGGTCCTCGCCGAACTTCTTGACGTAGCTGTCGTAAAACGCCTGCGAGCCATTCCACTCGGGTCTCGGAGACCAGTGCGCAATGGTCACCACGCCATCGGTCGACGCTGCGCCCACAGCCTTCGGGAAGAAGGCGTCGCTCGGGCCGATGGCGACAAATTGGAAGGGGTTGTTCAGCCCAAGCTCCTTGGCCTGCTTGGCGTACAGCACCGAATCGCCCGGGTAGGCCAAAGCAAGCACCGCGTCCACGTTGGCCTGCTTCACCCTCGTCAAGGCGGCAGTCATGTCCTTGATGTCCGGCGGATATTCCGTGGAAATCTTGATCTCGATGCCGGCCTTTTTCAGTTCGGGCTCGACGAAGTTCTTGATCTCCTTCGTGAAGGGCAGCACGTTAGATAGGACCGCTACCGACTTGACGCTCTGCTGCTTCAGCATCGCCGTCAGCTCGCTGCCGATGCGGTCGGGAATGGCCGATGTGGTGAACCAGATGTAGCCCGGCTTGACCTGGCGAAGCGCCACAGACGCTGCGGTGTTGCCTACCACCGGGAACTTGTACTTCTCCAGCACCGGCGCGATGGCAATGTGGAAAGGAGTGCCCCATGGCGCCAACAGCAGGTCGACCTTGTCGTCTGTGATCAGCTTCTCGTAGATTCGCACTGCCTGCTCTGGCTTGCTTTGATCGTCGTAGGTGACGAATTCCACTTTGCGCTTGGTGCCGCCCACGTTCATGCCACCGCGCGCGTTGACCTGCTCGCGCCACAACTCGTAGGTGTTCAGCTGCGACGGCGTGGCATTCGCCAGCATTCCGGTTCGCGCCATGGAGAAACCGATTCGCAGCGGCTTGTCGGCCTGCGCGGAGGACAGGCCAGTTCCTAGCGCCAGTGCCGCCGCAGCGATGCTTACAACGGCGGTGCGCCGACGGGTTGCCATGAGCTTCATTGCACTTCTCCTGTTGAAGATGATGGGCGCGCCGCGCCCTGTTGCCGCATCCAAACCACCGCCGGCCCTACCCATGGACCGTCGACATCCCCGCATGCGAGGCTCGCCTGGAAATGGTCGCAGTCGTCCAGCACCAGGCACCGCACCGAAACTCCTGCCGCCTGCAGCGCCGCGGCCATCTCCTCGGACTGTCGCGCCAGGTGCGGGAAATCACGCCCGCCCCAGGCCAACAGCGCAGGCGGGCAGGTCTCAGCGTCAAGTTGTGCCAGCGGCGCTGCGGCCGCTTCTGCGCGGCCGTCGGACACTGGGCCCAGGAAGCGTGGCCGCATCGACAGCCCGCTGCCTTCCCCAAAACGGTAGGTGCCCGAAACAGGCAGCCAGCCGGCCAGCGCCCGTGCGCCCAAGCCTCGGGTGTGTCGCCAGTCGGCCTTCACCGCCAGCAACGCCGCATAGTGGCCTCCTGCGGAATGGCCTCCGACGAAAACCCTTGCCGGGTCGCCGCCATGGTCGGCTGCATGGCGCAGCACCCATGCCACCGCGTCCGCACAGTCTTCAAAGCCGGTCGGGAAGACATGTTGCGGCGCCAGCCGGTAGCCCGCGCACACCAGCGTGACCCCGTGCGCGTTGAGCGCCGGCGCCATGAAGAACATCCATTCCTTGTAGCCGCTGGTCCAGCCACCACCGTGAAAAAAGACCAGCACATCGCCGCTGGGCTGCTCGCTCGGGAAGACGGTGAGCGTGCGGTAAGGGTCGCCACCCAGGTCAACCTCGACTCCCTGCAGGCCGCTGCCGCGGGCTATCACTTGCTCGGCATAGGCCATGCCTAGCGGTGAAAGCGGCTCTTGAGCTGGGTAGCGCTGCAGGTTCATGCTTGCGCTCCGGCCGGCACTAGCAGAGCTTGGAGAATCCGTTCGCCGCTCATCGGCAGGCGCTCGGCGCGCACGCCCACCGCGTCAGCCACGCCGTTGGCGATTGCCGCAGCCACCGCGTTCATGCCGATCTCTCCCACGCTCTTGGCACCGAAGGGGCCGGTGGGCTCGTGGCTTTCGACGATGTAAGCCCTCAACACTTCAGGCAGTTCGGCGAAGGTGGGGATCTTGTAATCCATCAGCGTCGGGTTGGCGAGCTTGCCTCCATCCCATACCATTTCCTCGGTCAGTGCGAAGCCCAGGCCCTGAACGAACGCGCCCTCGATCTGGCCAGTGACCAATTGCGGGTTGATGGCCCGACCCACGTCCACCGCCGACCAGGCGCGCAATACGCGCACCTTGCCGGTAAGGGTATCCACCTCCACCTCGACCACCAGCGCGGTGAAGCTGAAGATGCCAATCTGCTGGAAGGGCAACCCGGTGGCCGCTGCGCGCTTGGGGTCCACCGTCTTCTGGTCAAAGACCCAACTGTGGCTGCCGATGATCGGTCCGCCCGAGGCCCAATGCGCCCGGCCGCTGACCGCTGCAAAGGGAAGCTCCAAGCCCGGCACGCCCTTGACGCCGACCCGACCACCAGCGCGCAGCTCCAAATCTTCCACCGCGCACTCCAGCATCTCGCTGGCGTGCTGCTTGATCTTCTTTTCCACCTCGGCCGCGGCCTGCATCACCGAGCGGCCGGCCACGTAAGTCACCCGACTGGCGGTCGTGCCCCAGTTGTAAGGCGAACCATCGGTGTCGGGACTGGCGACAGCCACCTGACCGGGCGCGATCTTCAGCGCCTCGGCGCAGATCTGCATCAGCACGGTATTGCTGCCCTGCCCAATGTCCACAGCACCGGTGTTCAGCAGCACGCTGCCGTCTTCGAGCATGCGCACGATGGCGCCGGAAGCCAGCAGCCCACCAATATGGGCCGAGGTGGCAACGCCGTAGCCGATACGCTTGTCGCCCTGTGGTCGCAGCGCACGCCCAGCCCTGGCCGCCTGCCAGCCAGAGGCATGCTCTACCTTCTCCAGACATTGAGTCAGGCCGTTGCTGGCCACTTGCTGGCCGCAGAACCAGGGTTCGCTTCCGGTCTTCAGGTTGCGCCGGCGCAGCTCAATCGGGTCCATGCCCAACTGCAGCGCGATCTCGTCAATCTGCTGCTCGGAGGCGAAGGTCACCTGTGGCACGCCGAAGCCGCGAAAGGCGCCGAAGCGCATCTTGTTCGTGTAGGCCACCTTGCCGTGTGCGAGCACGTTCGGGATGTTGTAAGGCCCCACGTTCATCAGCAGCGCATAGCCTAGGACGCCTGGGCTGTCGTCGCCGTAGGCGCCGCCGTCGAGGACCAAATCCACCTCCCGCGCCAGCAAACGGCCGTCGCGACTGGCGCCGGTCTTCATGCGGATGACGAAAGGGTGGCGTGCGCGAACCGTCTCGAAGTCTTCCTCGCGTGACAGGATCAGCCGCACCGTGCGTCGTGCCTTCATCGCAAGTCGTACTAGCACCGGCTGCACATGCGCTTCCATCTTGTTGCCGAAGCCGGCACCGACGCGTGGCGTCTGGCAGCGCAACCTCGTCATCGGAAGGCCGAGAGACTCGCAGACATTTGCCTGCACCCGAAACACCGACTGGTTGGCCGACCACAGCGTGATGCGACCTTGCGCATCTACCTCGGCCAACGCGCCGCAGGGCTCCAGCGACAGGTGAGCCTGCGCCTGTGTCTGGTAGCGGCGCTCGACGATGACGTCGCACCCGGCCCAGGCGTCTGCCACGTCGCCTTCGCTGAGCACGGTACGCGAGCAGACATTGCCTTGCGTGCCGGCATCGAAGACTTTGACGTAGGACGCAGCATCGTCGTGGACCCAGGGCGCTCCGGGCAGTAGCGCCTGTTCGGGGTCTAGCGCG
>JBDLRH010000089.1:0-10338 GCA_039800165.1 Pseudomonadota bacterium | reverse complement strand
ATGGCGGCGCGCAGCAGCGGCGCCAGCGCGGCCTTGTCGCCCTGCGGGTTGCCGGGCGCGATGGCGCAGTGGGGCGGCATGAACAGCGCGCGCCGGTACAGCGCGATGGTCGAGAAGGTGTAGCGCGGCGGGCCTTCGGTGGATGCATCGCTCGCTACCACGTTCAGCGCGCTGCCGTCGGCGCCGATACCGAAGTCGCCCTGCGGGTTGTGCGGTGGATTGGGCACCAGCCACAGGTGGCCCAGGCGGCCGCTTTGCGCAAACCGCTGCATCGCCGCCGGGGTGAGCGCGAAATCAGGCACGAACACGTCGCCGGCTATCACCCAAAAAACGTCGTCCAGCAGCGGCAGTGCGCGGCAGATGCCGCCCAGCGTTTCCAGCGCGCCGCCGAAGTCGCGGCCCTCGTGCGACACCGCCGTGGTGCAACCACGTGCTGCCGCAAAACACTGCGCCCAGGCCTCGACCTGGTCGCCGAGCCAGGCGCAGTTGACGGCGATGCGATCAAAGCCGCCGCGCAGCAGCGCATCGGCATGCCACTCGATCAGCGGCCGGCCGCGCACCTGCAGCAGGGGCTTGGGCGTGCTGTCGGTCAGCGGCCGCATGCGCTCGCCGCGGCCGGCGGCGAGGATCAGCGCTTGGCACTTGGACATGGCGGCACTGTAGAGCACGCTGGCGATCATGCTGCCGGTCGCGGGGGCGCCGGCAAGGCGGGCCACCCCGCTGCCAGGGGCCCGGGCCCCGCCCCCGTAAAATCAAGGGTTTCCCCGTACCTCCGGAGCCCCCTTCATGGCCAACGCCCAACAGATGGCAAACGCGATCCGCGCCCTTGCCATGGATGCCGTCCAGCAAGCCAACTCGGGGCATCCCGGCGCGCCGATGGGCATGGCCGACATGGCGGTGGCGCTGTGGGGCCGCCACCTCAAGCACAACCCGACCGACCCGAAGTGGGCCGACCGTGACCGCTTTGTTCTCAGCAACGGCCACGGCTCGATGCTGATCTACGCGCTGCTGCACCTGAGCGGCTACGACCTGCCGATGCAAGAGCTCAGGAACTTCCGCCAGCTGCACAGCAAGACCGCAGGCCACCCCGAGGCCGGCATCACCCCCGGCGTGGAAACCACCACCGGCCCGCTGGGCCAGGGCATCACCAACGCGGTGGGCATGGCGCTGGCCGAGAAGCTGCTGGCCGCAGAGTTCAACCGCCCGGGCTACGACATCGTCGACCACCACACCTATGTGTTCCTGGGCGACGGCTGCCTGATGGAGGGCATCAGCCACGAGGCCTGCGCGCTGGCCGGTGCGTGGAAGCTCAACAAGCTGGTGGCGCTGTACGACGACAACGGCATCTCGATTGACGGGCAGGTGACGCCGTGGTTTGTGGATGACACGCCGGCGCGCTTCAAGGCCTGTGGCTGGCGCGTGATCGGCCCGATCGACGGCCACGATGTGGATGCGGTGGACCGCGCGATTGCCGACGCGAAGAACACCGCCGACCGCCCGACGCTGATCGTCTGCAAGACGAGCATCGGCAAGGGCAGCCCGAACCGCGCCAACACCGCCAAGGCCCACGGCGAGCCGCTGGGTGCCGACGAGATTGCGCTGACGCGCAAGGCGCTGGGCTGGGACCATGCACCGTTTGAGATTCCGCAGCCGATCTACGCCGCGTGGGATGCCAAAGCCAAAGGCAAGAAGCAGCAGGCCGCGTGGGAAACCAAATTTGCGCTGTACAAGGCCGCGCACCCGGCGCTGGGCGCCGCATTCGAGCGCCGCATGAAGGGCGAGCTGCCGGCCGACTTTGCGCAAGTGGCGGTGGATGCGGTGGTGGACGCGCACACCAAGGCCGAGACGGTGGCCTCGCGCAAGGCCAGCCAGCTGGCGCTGGAGCACTTCACCGCCGCGCTGCCCGAATTGCTGGGCGGCAGTGCCGACCTGACCGGATCGAACCTCACCAACACCAAGCACACCCCTGCGCTGCGCGTGAACCTGGGCGGCGAGGTGGTGAAGGGCGACGCGGGCCAGATCGGCCGCCACATCAACTACGGTGTGCGCGAGTTCGGCATGGCGGCCATCATGAATGGCGTGGCGCTGCATGGCGGCTACATCCCCTACGGCGGCACCTTCCTGACCTTCAGCGACTACAGCCGCAACGCGATCCGCATGGCCGCGCTGATGAAGCAGCGGGTGATCCATGTGTTCACCCACGATTCCATCGGCCTGGGCGAAGACGGCCCCACGCACCAGTCGGTCGAGCATGCCGCCAGCCTGCGGCTGATCCCGAACCTGGACGTCTGGCGCCCGTGCGATACCGCAGAGACCGCGGTGGCCTGGGCCTGTGCGCTGCAAAACGCGAACAAGCCCACCGCCTTGCTGCTGTCGCGCCAGAACCTGCCCTACGCGCCGAAGACCGACCTGGGCGACATCAGCCGCGGCGCCTATGTGCTGGCCGAGCCCAGCGAAGTGGGCAGCGCAAAGAAGGCCCAGGCGGTGATCATCGCCACCGGTTCCGAAGTGCAGCTGGCCCTGAAGGCGCAAGAGCTGCTGGCGCGCGAGCACGGCATTGCGGTGCGCGTGGTCTCCATGCCCAGCACCACCACCTTTGACCGCCAGGACGTGGCCTACAAGAAGAGCGTGCTGCCTGCGGGCGTGCCGCGCATCGCGGTGGAGATGGGCACAACCGATGGCTGGTGGAAGTACGGCTGCGCTGCGGTGGTGGGCATCGACGCCTATGGCGAATCGGCGCCCGCAGGCGTGCTGTTCAAGCACTTCGGCTTCACGCCCGAGAACGTGGCCGACACGGTGCGCGCGGCGCTGCGCAAATAAGTTTTTTCAACATCCCCGGAGGATTTTCAAATGGCCATCAAGGTTGGCATCAACGGCTTCGGCCGCATCGGCCGCAACGTGCTGCGCTCGGCAGTGCAGAACTTTCCCGACATCGAGATCGTCGGCATCAACGACCTGCTCGAGCCGCAGTACCTGGCCTACATGCTGCAGTACGACAGCGTGCACGGCCGCTTCAAGGGCGAGGTGTCGGTGGAGGGCAATACGCTCATCGTCAACGGCAAGAAGATCCGCCTGACGCAAGAGAAGGACCCGGCTGCGCTGAAGTGGGGTGAGGTCGCCGCCGACGTGGTGATCGAATCCACCGGCCTGTTCCTCGACAAGGCCAGCGCCGAGAAGCATCTGGCTGCCGGCGCCAAGAAGGTCATCATGTCCGCGCCGTCGAAGGACGACACGCCGATGTTCGTCTACGGCGTGAACCACAGCACCTACGCCGGCCAGGCCATCATCAGTAACGCCAGCTGCACCACCAACTGCCTGGCGCCCGTGGCCAAGGTGCTGAATGACAAGTGGGGCATCAAGCGCGGCCTGATGACCACGGTGCACGCGGCCACCGCCACGCAAAAGACGGTGGACGGCCCGAGCAACAAGGACTGGCGCGGCGGCCGCGGCATCCTCGAGAACATCATTCCGTCGTCCACCGGTGCCGCCAAGGCGGTGGGCGTGGTGATCCCCGCGCTTAACAAGAAGCTCACCGGCATGAGCTTCCGTGTGCCGACCTCGGATGTGTCGGTGGTGGACCTGACGGCAGAGCTGTCCAACCCGGCCGACTACAAGGACATCTGCGCCGAGATGAAGCGCATGAGCCAGCTGCCGGTGGAGCAAGGCGGCCTGAAGGGCGTTCTGGGCTACACCGAAGACAAGGTGGTGGCCACCGACTTCCGCGGCGACACCCGCACCTCGATCTTCGACGCCGAGGCCGGCATTGCGCTGGACAGCACCTTCGTGAAGATCGTGTCGTGGTACGACAACGAGTGGGGCTACTCCACCAAGTGCCTGGACATGGTGAAGGTGGTCACGCGCTGATCACGCACAGCACTTGCCCTTCTTGATGCAACGCGCCTTCGGGCGCGTTGTTCGTTTGGGGCGCACACGGCGTATGCTTTGCGATGGCGGGCTTGCGTTGCCCGCGCCGCCTTGCGCCTATGCCCGACGCTTCTTCGCCTGCTTCTTCGCTTGCCTCGGCACCGCGTCGCCGGGCGCCGTGGCTGCTGGCGCTTGCGGTTGTGGTGGTGACGGCCGGGCTGTGGGCCGGTTTGCGTTTCGGCCTGCCACCCCTGCTGCAGTGGGCGGTGGAGAAGCATGGCAGCGAGGCGCTGGGCCGACGCCTGAGCGTGGGTGCGGTGGAGTTCGAGCCCGACACGCTGACCCTGCGCGTGCGGGATGTGGCGCTGGCCGCCGCGCGCGATGCCGGGCCGGCGCCGCAACTCACGGTGGCGCGCATCGAAGTCGACATCAGTTTGGCCTCGCTGTTGCGCATGGCGCCGATACTGGATGCGGTAGTGGTTGAGGCGCCGCGCCTTCGGCTGCAGCACCTGGGCGGTGGCCGCACCGACCTCGACGATCTGCGTGCCCGCCTCGCCTCGCCTGCATCTGCCGATGCGTCTGCCGGTGCGTCTGCTGACACCGGCCCTACGCGCTTTCGTGTCGATGCAGTGCGCATCGAGGACGGCGAGCTGTTGGTGGTGGACGCGCCCTCGGGCGCGCGGCACACGCTGGCGGCGTTGCAGTTGCGCACCGGCACGATCAGCAGCCTGAAAGCCGACCAGTCCACCGCCCTGCAGGCGGAGCTGCAGGCCCTCTTGGACAACACGCCGCTGCGGCTGCAGGCCAGCGGCACGCCTTGGGCTCAGGGTGGGGCGGGTGGCCCCAGCGCGCAGATGACGTTGCAGATGGCGCTGCAGGGCTTGCCGCTGAATGTGCTGCGGCCCCACTGGCCGCGCGCGTGGCCAGTGCAGCTGCGCGATGGCGCGCTGACGTTGGACCTGAAAGCCGAGGTGCCGCTCGCAGCGCCGCAGCGCAGTGCGGTATCGGGGCAGGTGACGGTTTCGGACCTGCGGGTGACCGATGGCCGAGGCAATGCGCGCGTTACCGCGCCAGCGGGCGAAGCGTTGCTGCAACTGCCGCGACTGGGCGTCACCCTGGAGCCGAGCCGTGTGGCCGAGGGTGAAGTCAGGCTGTCAACGCTGCGGCTGGAGCGGCCCGTGCTCAGCGTGTCGCGCGACGCGCGTGGCGAGCTCAACTTGCAGCGCATCGCGCGCGCCTGGCCGCAGGCGGCCGAGCCGACCGCATCGAACGTTCAACCGCAGCTTCGCCTGGGTCTGCTCGAAGTCGATCAGGCCGAACTGTTGTGGCGTGACGGCACGCTGCGGCCTGCCGCACAGCTCAAGGCCCAAGGCGTGACGCTGGCTGCGCGTGATGTGCAGTGGCCGGATCTGCAGCCTGTGCCTTTCGAAGGCCAGGCGAGCATCGCGGGGGCTGCTCTTCGCTGGCAGGGCACGGCCAGCCTGCAGTCGGCCGATGTGGCGCTGGAGGTTCAGAAATTTGCGCTGCAGGCGGTGGCGCCTTACCTTGCGCCGCATCTGCAGCCGCAGCTGGGCGGACAGCTCGGCGCCAAGGCGCGCGTGAAGTGGGCGGCTGGCGGCGCCCGCGCGGCGAGCGTTCAGGTGGATGTGGCCACGCTGGAGTTGCGGGACTTGCAGATGCGTGATGCGCTGTCGCGTGAATCGCCTTCAGCCAACCCGCTGGCTGGCTGGCGGCTGCTGCGCATCGACGATGCGGCGATTGATCTGTCGGCGCGCGCGCTGCGGGTGCGGCGTGTGTCGCTGGACCAGCCCTCGGTGATGGTCAGCCGTTCTGCCGAGGGCCGCTGGATGGCGCAGGACTGGCTGCGCAGTGCGCAGGCCCCTGAGCCCCCGTCCAAGCCTGCATCGAAGCCCGACCCCGCGTGGCGCTGGCAACTGGGTGAGTTGCGCGTGCAGGGCGGCCAGGCCAGCCTGGTCGATCGTTTGCCGGGCAAGGCCGTTGACGCGGCCGCCCCGGTTGAGGCGGTCGAGCTGAACCTGACGGCGCTGGCACTGCAGTGGCGCGGGCCCACGCGGCCTGGCGAGGCGACCCCGCTGGAGCTGAGTGCGAGCGTCCAGTTGCCGCGCAGCCGGCGCGATGCGGCGCCCATCCGTTACCGAGGCGACCTGCGTCTGCCGTCTGACGCAGCGCCGCTGCAACTGCGCGGGCAGCTGGTGGCCGACCGCTTGCCGTTGCATGTGCTGGAGCCGTACGCACGCGATCAGCTCAACCTGGATCTGCGTCGCGCCGACACCTCGTGGCGCGGCTCGGTGGACGTATCGCTGCCAGCCAGCGGCGTGCAGCTGGAGCTGCGTGGCGACGCCAGCATCGAAGACCTGCGTGCCAGCACGCTCAGCCCGCGCGAAGACCTGCTGGACTGGAAGTCGCTGAGCCTGCGCGGCGTGGAAGTGTCCATGGCCGATGGCGCGCTGCGCCGCCTGAGCGTGGCCGAAACCGCGCTGCAGGACTTCTTTGCGCGCGTGATCATCGACAGCACCGGGCGCATCAACCTGCAAGACCTGCTGCGCCGTGAACCTGCAAGCGCGGGCGGCACAGCGGCAACGCCTGCAACCACAGCCCCTGCAAGTGCTGGCGCATCGTCATCAGGCGCCGCGCCGGCCATGCAGCCCGACATCCGCTTCGGGCCGATCGCGCTGGTCAACGGTCGCGTGTTCCTGTCCGACCGCTTCATCCAGCCCAACTACTCGGCCAACCTGAGCGAGCTCACTGGCAGCCTGGGCGCCTTTGCCAACGCGGCGGCCACGGGCGGGCAGGTGCAGATGGCACCGCTTGCGCTGCGCGGGCGCGCCGAGGGCACCGCCACGGTGGAGATCGTCGGGCAGCTCAATCCGCTGGCGCAGCCGCTGGCGCTGGACCTGCAGGGCCGTGTGCGCGACCTGGAGCTGCCGCCCCTGTCGCCCTACAGCGCCAAGTACGCAGGCCACGGCATCGAGCGCGGCAAGCTCAGCCTGGACCTGGAGTACCGCATCACGCCCGAAGGCCAGCTGACCGCCAGCAACCGCATCGTGCTCAACCAGCTGATATTCGGCGACCGCATCCAGGGCAGCGAGGCGCCGAACCTGCCGCTGCGCCTGGCGGTGGCGCTGCTGTCGGATCGCAATGGCGTGATCGATGTGAACCTGCCGATCAGCGGCACCTTGAACGACCCGCAGTTCCGGCTGGGGCCGATCATCTGGAAGCTGGTGCTCAACCTGATCGGCAAGGCCATCACCGCGCCGTTTGCGCTGATCGCGCAGGCTTTCAGCGGCGGGGGCGAGCAGGCCAGCCATGTGGCGTTTGCAGCGGGCAGCGCCGCGCTGACCGAGGCCGCTCGCGAGCGTCTGGGGCAGGTGGCCCAGGCCCTGCGCGATCGCCCCGCGCTGCAACTCACCGTGGTGGGCGAGGGCGACCCGCAGGCCGAGCAGGCGGCCTTGCAGCGGCTCAAGCTCGACGAGCGTGTGCGCGCCGAAAAGCGGCGTCAGCAGGCGCGAGACGCGCGTGCCGCCGGCCAGAACGTCAGCACGGCGGCCCTGCCCGAGCCCACGGTGAGTGCGCAGGAATACCCGGCGCTGCTGCGCGAGGTGTACCGCCGCGCCGACATTGCCAAGCCGCGCAACCTGGTGGGCATGGCCAAGGACCTGCCGGTGCCCGAGATGGAGGCGCTGCTGATGGCCGGCATTCCGGCCGACGCCAACGTGATGCGCGACCTGGTGCTGGCGCGCAGCGTGGCGGTGCGCGACTTCCTGGCCAGTCAGCAGATCGCGACCGAGCGCCTGTTCCTCGGCGCGCCTGTGTTGCGCACCGAAAGCGCAGCGGGCAAGGCCGATGGTGCGCCGCCGCGGGCGGAAATCAAGCTCGACGTGCGCTGAAGCGGCAGGCTCAGGGCTGCGGCCCCCAGGGCGCGTTCAGCATCAGCTTGTTCTCTTGCGACTGCAGCAGCGGGCGCAGCTTCGCGGCGAAGGCCTGGAAGGCGGGGTCGGCGTACAGCGTGGCCCAGAACGCGCGGCGGTCGGCGTCGTCGTCGAACTTCCAGACGTGGATCAGCTGGTTGATCGCGCCGATGTCGCCGGTGAAGTAGCCCACCAGCTTCTTCGGGTGCTTGTCCAGCACCGGCCAGCCTTCGGTCTTGTAGTGGTTCACCACCTCGGCCATCTTGCCGACGATGACGGTGTAGGTGCGCAACTCATAGATCGCCATGGTGTCTCCTTGTGGTTGATCGGGTCAGGGGGTCTTGCCGCTGGCCAGGTGTCGCAGCAGTTGCGCCAGCGGCTCGCCTTGCATGATCTGCACGCGCTCGGCCTTGGCCAAGGCGGCTGCGCTTTCAGGCACCTGGCCCAGCGTGAGCAGCACGCATTGGCTGGCGCCGTGCGCATCGCGGCTGGCCAGGAGCTGGCGCAGCTGCTCCTCGCCCACGCGCGCGGCCTTCCAGCGGCGTGCGGCCACCACCGCGGTGACGGTGCCGCGCCGGATCACGAAGTCTGCGTCGCCTTCGCGCGTGCTGTCGGTGCGCTGAACGCGCCATCCGTCGCGGGTGAAGCCGGCATCCACCGCCTGCGCAAAGTCGCGCCAGCCCATTGCCGCAGCGGCGTGCAGCGCCTGCTCGACCTTTTGCGCGGGTAGCCGGTCGCGCTGGCGCCACGCGGCGATCACCGCGATCACCCAGAACGGCGCGCCGCCCATGGCGCCCAGCAGCCAGTACTGCTCGGGCAGCGCGGCGCGCGAGATCAGCGCAAAGGCCAGCGCGATCAGCAGGCTGATGCCCCAGTGCGATCGCAGCAAGATGGCGAACAGCGAGTTTTCGGCCATGCGCAGCTTCATGCGCGTGCTCTCCGGTGTGCGGTGGTCGCCGGTGCGGCGTCAGTGGTGGTGATGCCCGCCCTCGCCGTGGGCGTGGCCGTGCTCGACTTCAACCGGCAGCGCAGCGCGCACCTTCAGCACCTTGAGCGAAAAGCGCAGCGCCTTGCCGGCAAACGGGTGGTTGCCGTCCAGCAGCACCTGGTCGCCCTTGATCTTCATCACGGTGAAGGTCTGCTCGTGGCCCTGGTCGGTGTAGCCGCTGAGCTGCCCGCCCACCTTCACGCCCGGCGGAAAGTCCTTCTTCGGGATGGTGCGCACCAGCGATTCGTCGCGCGGGCCGAAGGCTTCTTGCGGATGCAGGCCCAGCGTGGTGGCAAAGCCGGCCTCCTTGCCTTCGAGGGCGGCCTCGATCGCGGGAAGGATGTTGCCGTAGCCGCCGTGCAGGTACGCCTGCGGTTCCTTGCCGGCATCCAGCACGGCGCCCTTGTCGTCGGTCACCTTGTATTGCAGGGTGACGACGGTGTCCTTGGTGATCTGCATGGAGCGCGATGCTACGCGAAGCCCGCAGCCCGCGGTGCGCTCAGGCCTTGGCCGGTGTCACGCCAGCCTTCGGCGGCCAGGTGTCGTGCAGCGTCACCGGCGTGGGCACACCCCACAACTGCACCTGCGCGGACGTGCCTGCATGCGGCTGTTGGGCGAGTGCGCCGCGCACATAGGCCAGGCCGACGCAGGCCCCGGCTGAGCCTGCAAGAGGGCTGAAGCCCACCGAGCTCAGCTCCCCCACCGTGTCTTCGCCGATGGCCGTGCTGACGGTCAGCGGCTCGCCGCCCCACGCATACACCGACGGGTCGTTGAACACCACGCTCACCAGCTTCTTGCGCAGCGGCTGGGCCTGCGCGGCCAGCAGGGCCTCGCGTCCGATGAAGCCGGGTTTGTCGAGCTTCACGCTGAACGCCAGGCCCGCCTCCCAGGGTGTCTCGTCGGGGCCGAGCTCCGCCCCCCACGCGCGGCGGCCCTGCTCAATGCGCAGCGCATCGATGGCGTAATAGCCCGCGTCGCGCAGGCCCAGATCACCACCCGCTTCGTGCAGTGCCAGGTACACATGGCGCGCCATCTCCACCGGCACGTACAGCTCGAAGCCCGGCCCGCCGACGTAGCTCATGCGCGCGGCGCGCACCCGTGCGTGGCCCAGGTCGATCTCGCGCGTCCAAGAGAACTTCAGTGATTCGTGCGACAGGTCGTCCGGGCTCACGCGCGACAGCAGTTCGCGCGCCTTCGGGCCCATCACCGAGATCACGCTGTACATGGGTGTCACGTCGGTCAGCACCGCGCGGTCGTCTTCGCCGATGTGGCGGCTGATCCAGTCCATGTCGCGCACCGTCTGCGCCGAGCCGGTGACGATGAGGAAGCGGTCCACCGCCAGGCGGATGACGGTCAGGTCGCTCTCGATGCCGCCGCGCGCATTGAGCATCGGCGTGTAGACCATCTTGCCCACCGGCACGTCCATCTGGTTGGCGCACAGCCGCTGCAGCAGCGCCAGCGCGTCGCGGCCCTGCAGCAGCAGCTTGGAAAAAGAGGACTGGTCGTAGATGGCCACCGCCTCGCGCGTGGCGCGCTGCTCGGCCTGCATCCAGGGCA
>JBDLRH010000088.1:0-32404 GCA_039800165.1 Pseudomonadota bacterium | reverse complement strand
CGTCCGCCTCCTGCGAGGTGCTGCCCGGCCTGGCCAACCGGCACGGCCTGATCACCGGCGCCACCGGCACCGGCAAGACAGTGACGCTGCAGACGCTGGCCGAGCAGTTCTCGCGCATCGGCGTGCCGGTGTTCCTGGCCGACGTGAAAGGCGACCTGAGCGGCATCAGCCAGAGCGGGCGCATCCCCGACAAGCTGGCGGCGGTGCTGCGTGAGCGCGGGCTCGATTTGCCTGAGCCTGTGGCCTGCCCCACCACGCTGTGGGACGTGTTCGGTGAGCAGGGCCACCCGGTGCGTGCCACCGTGTCCGACATGGGGCCGCTGCTGCTGGCGCGCATGCTCAACCTCAACGAGACGCAGGCGGGCGTGCTCAACCTGGTGTTTCGCATCGCCGACGACCAGGGCCTGCTGCTGCTCGACATGAAGGACCTGCGCGCGATGCTGCAGCATGTGGGCGACAACGCGAGCCAGTTCACCACCGGGTACGGCAACGTCAGCGCGGCCAGCATCGGAGCGATCCAGCGCAGCCTGCTGCAGATCGACAGTCAGGGCGCCGACCGCTTCTTCGGCGAGCCGATGCTCGACCTCAATGACTTCATGCAGACGGTGGACGGCCGGGGCGTGATCAACATCCTGGCGGCCGATCGGCTGATGCAGTCGCCGCGCCTGTACGCAACCTTCCTGTTGTGGATGCTGTCCGAACTGTTCGAGCAGCTGCCCGAGATCGGCGACCCCGACAAGCCCAAGCTGGTGTTCTTCTTCGACGAGGCGCATCTGCTGTTCAACGATGCCCCCAAGGTGCTGGTCGAGCGCATCGAACTGGTGGTGCGGCTGGTGCGCTCCAAGGGCGTGGGCGTCTATTTCGTCACGCAGAACCCGCTGGACATTCCCGACACGGTGCTGGGCCAGCTGGGTCATCGCGTGCAGCATGCGCTGCGCGCCTTCACTCCGCGTGACCAGAAGGCGGTCAAGTCGGCCGCCGAGACCATGCGGCCCAAGCCCGGGCTCGACATCCAGGCAGCCATCACCGAGCTCGCGGTAGGCGAGGCGCTGGTGAGCTTTCTGGACGCCAAGGGTCGGCCCGGCATCACCGAGCGCGCGTATGTGCTGCCGCCGGGCAGCCAGATCGGCCCGGTCACGCCCGAGCAGCGCCAGGCCTTGATGCAGCAGTCCTTGGTGGCGGGCGTGTACGAAAAGCAGGTGGACCGCGAGTCGGCCTACGAGAAGCTGCGCGGGCGCACCGATGCCGCCATGCCGGCGGCCGATGCTGCGGAGGCAGAAGGCAGCGGCCTGCTCGGCGGGCTGTCGGATGTGCTGTTCGGCTCGAGCGGCCCGCGAGGCGGGCGCCGCGACGGCCTCGCGCAGACCGTCGCCAAGTCGGCGATGCGCAGCATCGGCAGCGCCGTGGGCCGCGAGATCGTGCGCGGGGTGCTGGGCGGCATCCTGGGCGGGGGCCGGCGCCGATAAAACAAAAGCCCCGCGTTGCGGGGCTTTTGCACCTGGCACTGGCCTGATCCGGCCAGCGCCGCAGCGGGCGCCTTCGGCCTCAGTCGGTGGTGGCCTCTTCCGGCTCCGGACGCGACTTGCCTTCTTTCTTCGGTAGCGCCTGGATGTCCAGCAGCACCTCGTCCTTCTCGTCGAGATCCACCATCAGGCGGCCGCCATCGGTCAGGCGGCCGAACAGCAGTTCGTCTGCCAGCGCCCGGCGGATCGTGTCCTGAATCAGGCGCTGCATCGGACGCGCGCCCATCAGCGGATCGAAGCCCTTCTTGGACAGGAACTTGCGCAGCTTGTCGGAGAAGGTGACCTCGACCTTCTTCTCGGCGAGCTGCTGCTCGAGCTGCAGCAGGAACTTGTCGACCACGCGCAGGATGATCTGCTCGTCCAGCGCCTTGAAGCTGACGATCGCATCCAGGCGGTTGCGGAACTCGGGCGTGAACAGGCGCTTGATGTCGCCCATCTCGTCGCCGGCCTGACGCGGGTTGGTGAAGCCGATGGTCGCCTTGTTCATCGTCTCGGCACCCGCGTTGGTGGTCATGATGATGATCACGTTGCGGAAGTCGGCCTTGCGCCCGTTGTTGTCGGTCAGCGTGCCGTGGTCCATCACCTGCAGCAGCACGTTGAAGATGTCCGGGTGCGCCTTCTCGATCTCGTCGAGCAGCAGCACGCAGTGCGGCTTCTTGGTGACCGCCTCGGTCAGCAGGCCACCCTGGTCGAAGCCCACATAGCCCGGAGGCGCGCCAATCAGCCGGCTGACCGCATGGCGCTCCATGTACTCGGACATGTCAAAGCGGATCAGGTCGATGCCCATGATGTAGGCCAGCTGCTTGGCCGCTTCGGTCTTGCCCACGCCGGTGGGGCCGCTGAACAGGAACGAGCCGATCGGCTTGTCGCCCTTGCCCAGGCCCGAGCGGGCCATCTTGACCGCAGAGGCCAGCACCTCAAGTGCCTTGTCCTGACCGAACACGACGCTCTTGAGGTCGCGCTCCAGCGTCTGCAGCTTGCTGCGGTCGTCGCTGGACACGTTGGCCGGCGGAATGCGCGCGATCTTGGCCACGATCTCCTCGACCTCAGCCTTGCCGATGGTCTTCTTGCGCTTGGACGGCGCCTGGATGCGCTGCGCGGCGCCCGCCTCGTCGATCACGTCGATCGCCTTGTCAGGCAGATGCCGGTCGTTGATGTACTTGGCCGACAGCTCAGCGGCCGCCTGCAGCGCCGCGTTGGCGTACTTGACGCTGTGGTGCTCCTCAAAGCGCGACTTCAGGCCCTTGAGGATCTCGACGGTTTCGGCCACGCTGGGCTCGACCACATCGACCTTCTGGAAGCGCCTCGACAGCGCCGCGTCTTTCTCGAAGATGCCACGGTACTCGGTGAAGGTGGTGGCGCCGATGCACTTGAGCGAGCCGCTTGAGAGCGCCGGCTTGAGCAGGTTGGACGCATCGAGCGTGCCACCCGAGGCGGCACCTGCACCGATCAGCGTGTGGATCTCGTCGATGAAGAGGATGGCGTTGGGCTTGTCCTTCAGGGACTTGAGCACGCCCTTGAGGCGCTGCTCGAAATCGCCGCGGTACTTGGTGCCCGCCAGCAGCGCGCCCATGTCCAGCGAATAGACGTTGGACTCGGCCAGGATCTCCGGCACGTCCTTTTGCACGATGCGCCAGGCCAGGCCCTCGGCGATGGCCGTCTTGCCCACGCCCGCCTCACCCACCAGCAACGGGTTGTTCTTGCGGCGACGGCACAGGATCTGGATGACGCGCTCGACCTCGTACTCGCGCCCGATCAGCGGATCGATCTTGCCGTCCTTGGCTGCCTGATTCAGGTTCTGGGTGAACTGCTCGAGCGGCGACGCCTTCTCGCTGCGCTCGCTGCTGCCCTCTTCGCTTTCCTGCTGCGACGACGACTCGTTGCTCTTGGCAGGCTCGGGCGGGTCGCTCTTCTTGATGCCGTGCGCGATGAAGTTCACCACATCCAGCCGCGTGACACCCTGCTGGTGCAGGTAGTACACCGCGTGAGAATCCTTCTCGCCAAAGATCGCCACCAGCACATTGGCACCGGTCACTTCCTTCTTGCCGTTGCCGGTGGACTGCACATGCATGATCGCGCGCTGGATCACGCGCTGGAAGCCCAGCGTGGGCTGCGTGTCCACGTCCTCGGTGCCAGCCACCTGGGGCGTGTTGTCCTTGATGAAGTTGGTGAGCGACTTGCGCAGGTCGTCGATGTTGGCCGAGCAGGCGCGCAGCACTTCGGCGGCGCTCGGGTTGTCCAGCAGGGCCAGCAGCAGGTGCTCCACCGTGATGAACTCGTGGCGCTGCTGTCTGGCCTCGACGAAGGCCATGTGCAGGCTGACTTCCAGTTCCTGGGCGATCATGTAGGTTCCTTTGGTGGATGCCGTGGCAATAGTGTGAAGGTAGATCGGTGCCCGTGTCGATTATTCAACCGGTTCACTGAGACATTGAAGGGGATGCCCGGCCTGCCGCGCGGCCTCGCTGACCTGGTTGACCTTGGTGGCGGCGACGTCCTTGGAGTACACGCCGCAGACGCCGCGACCGTCCAGGTGGATCTTCAGCATGATCTGGGTAGCGGTTTCCCGGTCCTTGTTGAAGAACTCCTGGATCACCACCACCACGAATTCCATGGGCGTGTAGTCGTCATTGAGCATGACGACCTGGTACATCTGCGGCGGCTCGACGCGCTGTGTCCGTCGCTCCAGAACGACGGAACTGCTGTCCTCTCCCCCCGGCGTCGTCCCGCCCGGCGCGGGAGGTTTCGACGGTAATTTTGTGGCCATGGAAATCATTCTATCGACGCGCACCGCGCGTGCTTTGAGCGGGTCTTGCGTCCGTTGCCAAGACGACCTTTGCATGGTGTGCTAGCCCGTGTGCAGCACACGATGCGCCCGTGCCGCCCAGCTTGGCTGACTGACTTGCTGCATCGCAGCATAGGAGAGCCCCTGAGCCACGTGCTCTTCCTCCCTCACTTTTTGCCCTGCGAAGTGCGAGGCCCGCCTGTTGTCTTTTATTTACACGCTCCACTGTCAATCTAGCTTGACAATCGTGCGTGCCACCCTCACACTGCGATGGAGGCCTACAGCAATACCGCAGTGCCTCAGATCCCGGGTGAAAGGAGCCAGCCATGGCTACAGGTACAGTGAAGTGGTTCAACGACGCAAAGGGCTTCGGTTTCATCGAGCCCGACGCCGGTGGACCCGATGTCTTCGCGCACTTCACCGCCATTGCCATGGAGGGGTTCAAGACCCTCAAGCAGGGCGCTCGCGTGACCTTCGAGCTGAGTGACGGGCCCAAAGGGCCGCTCGCGCTCAACATCATCAGCGAAGAAGGCGCCATGGCAACTGCAGGCGCGGCGGCACCCGAACGCCGACCGGCCCGTGTGCGCGCCCCGCAGTTTCACGCCAACGCCAACCCGATCGCCGCAAACAAGTAGCGGCATGCAGCGGTCGCCTCGACCGCCGTCGCGACAGCCTCGCCCGCTGCGACGGGCACGACAGGCGCCTCAACAAAAAAGCCGGCTCATGCCGGCTTTTTCGTGTCCGCCGCCCCGCTCAAGGCCAGCGGCTGCGGACCCCAAAATCACATGTGGTCGATCATCACCTGGCCGAAGCCGGAGCACGACACCTGGGTGGCGCCGTCCATCAGGCGGGCAAAGTCGTAGGTCACCTTCTTGGACAGGATGGCCTTCTCCATCGACGAGATCATCAGGTCGGCGGCCTCTTTCCAGCCCATGTGCCGCAGCATCATCTCGGCCGACAGGATTTCCGAGCCGGGGTTCACATAGTCCTTGCCGGCGTACTTGGGCGCCGTGCCGTGGGTGGCCTCGAACATCGCCACCGTGTCCGACAGGTTGGCACCCGGGGCGATGCCGATGCCGCCCACCTGGGCTGCCAGCGCGTCTGACACATAGTCGCCGTTGAGGTTGAGCGTCGCAATCACGCTGTACTCCGCCGGGCGCAGCAGGATCTGCTGCAGGAACGCGTCCGCGATGCTGTCCTTGACGATGATGTCCTTGCCCGTCTTCGGGTTCTTGAACTTGCACCACGGGCCGCCGTCGATCAGCTCGGCGCCGAACTCGCGCTGCGCCAGCGCGTAGCCCCAGTCGCGGAAGCCACCCTCGGTGAACTTCATGATGTTGCCCTTGTGCACCAGCGTCACGTTGGGCTTGTCGTTGTCGATCGCGTACTGGATGGCCTTGCGCACCAGGCGCTCGGTACCTTCGCGCGACACCGGCTTGATGCCGATGCCCGAGGTGTTCGGGAACCGGATCTTCTTGACGCCCATCTCCTTGATGAGGAAGTCGATCAGCTTCTTGGCCTTGTCGGTTTCCGCCTCGTACTCGATGCCCGCGTAGATGTCTTCCGAGTTCTCGCGGAAGATCACCATGTTGGTCTTCTCGGGCTCCTTCAGCGGGCTGGGCACGCCCTTGAAGTACTGGATCGGGCGCAGGCAGACATACAGGTCAAGTTCCTGGCGCAGCGCCACGTTCAGCGAGCGGATGCCACCACCCACCGGCGTGGTCAGCGGGCCCTTGATCGACACCACGTAGTCGCGCACCGCATGCAGGGTTTCCTCGGGCAGCCAGACGTCCGGGCCATAGACCTTGGTGGACTTTTCGCCCGCGTAGACCTCCATCCAGTGGATCTTGCGCTTGCCACCATAGGCCTTGGCCACCGCCGCATCCACCACCTTGAGCATCACCGGGGTGATGTCGAACCCGGTGCCGTCGCCCTCGATGTAGGGAATGATCGGCTGGTCCGGCACGTTAAGTGACATGTCCGGGTTGACGGTGATCTTCTGGCCTTGGGCGGGCACCTTGATGTGCTGGTACATGGAAGGAACGTCTCCGTTGGAATCGGCCCAGAAAAGCAGGCCGGGTCAGTAAAAACCCGAGGATTCTAGTCTGAAAAAACTTTCCCAAAGCTGTCAACCGGGGGGCAAAAACGTCGTTAACCTATGCGTCGCTGCCGTCCGGCGGCGGCACTTTTCGAAAAGTCACTTGTTCAAAGGAAACTGAAATGACCAAACTGTTTGCAGCCCTGATCGCTTCGCTGTTCGCCGTGTCGACCGCGTTCGCCGCTTCGCACGCCGCCGCTCCGAAGAAGGAAGAGCCGAAGAAAGAAGAGAAGAAAGACGCCAAGAAAGACGACAAGAAAGACGCCAAGAAGTAATCTTCTGTCTGACTTGCCCCGGCTTGCCGGGGATGTCTGCAATGCCCGCCTCGTGCGGGCATTGTTTTTTCTGAATCAGGCCACCCTGCCATCGCTCACAATCCGGGCTTCAGCCTTGGCCGCTCTTACATCCGCAGGCCGGCCGCCACTTCCTTGTCCATGACCCATCGCGCCATCTTCCGGTCCCCCGCCGCCCACGGCATCCTGACCCGCGCAGCCGCCTGCCTGAGCTTTCTGGTCGCCATCGGTCTCGGCGCACCCGTTCACGCCAGCGAACCGCAGATGGACTTGCCACGCACCCGATTGCAGGCGGGCATGCACCAGATCGACGCCCAGGTGGCGGCCACGCCGATGCAGCGCAGCATCGGCCTGATGTTCCGCAAGGAGATGCCGCCGCACGAAGGCATGCTGTTCGTGTTCGAGCAGGCGGGTGTGCAGTGCTTCTGGATGAAGAACACCCTGCTTCCGCTGACCGCTGCGTTCGTCGCGGACGACGGCACCATCGTCAACCTGGCCGACATGAAGCCGCAATCGCTCGACTCGCACTGCTCCACCAAGCCGGTGCGCTATGTCCTCGAAATGAACCAGGGCTGGTTTGCCAAGCGCGGCATCAAGGCGGGAGCCCGACTCAGCGGCAACCCGTTCGCAGTCGCGCGCTGATCCCTTTCAGCCACACAAAAAAGCCGGCACGCGGGTCACCCGCTGCCGGCTTTTGGCTTTTGTCCGAGCCGGGCCCTCAGGCCCGGCATCACATCGGTTTCAGCCGAAGTTCTTTTGTGCAAATTCCCAGTTGACGAGCTTGTCGAGGAAGGTCTCGACAAACTTCGGGCGCAGGTTGCGGTAGTCGATGTAATAAGCGTGCTCCCACACGTCCACCGTCAGCAGCGGCTTGTCGCCGGTGGTCAGCGGCGTGCCGGCAGCGCCCATGTTGACGATGTCCACCGAGCCATCGGCCTTTTTCACCAGCCAGGTCCAGCCCGAGCCGAAGTTGCCGACAGCCGACTTGACGAAGGCCTCGCGGAAGGCGGCATAGCTGCCCCACTTGGCGACGATGGCTGCAGCCAGCGCGCCGGTCGGCTCGCCACCGCCGGCAGGCTTCATGCAGTTCCAGAAGAAGGTGTGGTTCCAGATTTGCGCGGCGTTGTTGTAGATGCCGCCCGAAGACTTCTTGACGATGGACTCCAGATCCATGGCCTCGAACTCGGTGCCCTTTTGCAGGTTGTTCAGGTTCACCACATAGGCGTTGTGGTGCTTGCCATGGTGAAACTCCAGCGTTTCCTTGGAGTAGTGCGGCGCGAGGGCGTCGATCGCGTACGGCAGGGCGGGCAGAACATGTTCCATGGAATCCTCTCCAGTGCGTTGCAAAGCCGTGCATTGTAGGAACTAGCGCAGCCGGCGCTCGCCGGCCACCAGATCAACCTCGCCATCGGTCAGGGTTGCGCGCACCGCCTGCCCTGATGCAATGGCGCCTGCCCGCATCAGCGGTTGCCCATCCGCATCGCTCAGCCAGGCGTAGCCGCGGTCGAGCACACGCCGCGGGTCCAGCATCTCGAGCCTGACGCCGGCGCGCACCAGCCGCTCCCCCTGCGATCGCAGCGCGCGCTCCACGCCCGCGCCCAGCCGCATCGCCAGCGCATCGAGGCCACGGCCGCCCTGCTGGATGCGGCCGGCACCGCCATGGCGCAGCGACTGCGCAAGCCAGACCAGCCGCTCGCGCTGCGCGGCAAGCCGGGCGGACGGCCGCCCCAGCCGTGACGCCGCCTGGTCCAGCCGCTGACCCAGCAGCTCGATGCGGTCGGACACCGCTGCGGTCAGCGCCTGTGCGAAGGCGTCGGCCTCCGCCAGGCACTCCGCGCGTGGGCGCGAAGCGAGCTCGGCCGCGGCGGTGGGAGTTGGTGCACGCAGGTCGGCGCAGAAATCGGCAATGGTGAAATCGGTCTCGTGGCCTACGCCGCAGATCAACGGCACCGGGCTGCGCACGATGGTCTGCGCCAGCTGTTCGTCGTTGAAGGCCCACAGGTCGCTCAACGAACCGCCGCCGCGTACCAGCAGGATCACATCGACGCGGTCGGCCAGGGCGTACAGCGAGTTCAGCGCGGACACCAGCTCGCGCGGCGCCTCGCTGCCTTGCACCGAGGCCGGCGCCAGGATCACCGGCACATGCGGCGCACGCCGGCGCAGTGCGGTCACCACGTCATGCAAGGCCGCCGCACCTGGCGAGGTCACCAGCCCGATGGCGCGCGGCATCGGCGGCACCGGTCGCTTTCGTGCCTCGTCAAACAGACCCTGGGCCTCGAGGCGCGCCTTCAGGCGCAGAAACTCCTCGTACAAGGCGCCCAGCCCGGCCGGCTCCATCGATTCGACCACCAGCTGCAAGTCTCCGCGCGGCTCGTACACCGACACGCGGCCTCGCACCTCCACCAGCGCGCCGTCGCGCGGTGAAAAGCGCAGCAGCGACGCCGCACGCCGGAACATCGCGCACCGGATCTGGCCCTGCGCATCCTTCAGGCTGAAGTAGCAGTGCCCGCTGGCCGCGCGGCTGAAGCCGGTGATCTCGCCTCGCACGGTCACCGGGTTGAAGCGGGCGTCCAGCGCCTGCGCGATCGCCTGGCACAGCGCAGAGACGCTCCAGGTCAAGGCCGAATCACTGGATTGCGGGGCAGGCATGGGGTGGGGGCAGAGGTGATAATCGCGCGCACTGCCACAGCACGATGTGTGATGCCGCGTGGCGCCCTGGGGAGTACGCGATTTGCTTTCGATCATACAAGCCGCTGGCTGGCCGATCTGGCCGCTGATCGCCTGCTCTGTGCTGGCGCTGGCCCTGGTGGTCGAGCGCGCCCTCACCTTGCGCCGCAGCCGCGTCGCGCCGGCCGCGTTGCTCGATGAAGCCATCACCGTGTCGCGCCATGGTCTGCCGAGCGCGGAAGTGACTGCCCAGCTGGCGCGCAACTCGGCCCTGGGTGAGGTGCTGGCGGCGGGGCTGCGCACCGCGCAGGCCAATCCGCGCTGCAGCGAGGAGGACTTGCGCTCGGCGGTGGAAAGCGCAGGCCGCCAGGCCGCGCACCAGCTTGAGCGTTATCTCACCGCGCTGGGCACCATCGCTTCGGCCGCGCCGCTGCTGGGCTTGCTGGGCACGGTGGTCGGCATGATCGAGATCTTCGGGTCGCAGGCACCCACCGCCGGGGGCAGCGTGAGCGGCAATCCGGCGCAGCTGGCCCACGGCATCTCGGTGGCCCTGTACAACACCGCCTTCGGGTTGATCGTTGCGATTCCTGCACTGATCTTCTGGCGTTATTTCCGCTCGCGTGTGGACGCCTACCTGCTGGCGATGGAACTGGCCAGCGAGCGCTTCGTGCGGCATCTGCTGTCGCTGCGCAAGCCCGGGGCGCCGGCACCATGAACTTCCGGCCGCGCCGCGCCGAGGAACCGGAGATCAACCTGATCCCGTTCATCGACGTACTGCTGGTGGTGCTGATTTTTTTGATGCTGACCACCACCTACAGCAAGTTCACCGAACTGCAGCTCAACCTGCCGCGCGCCAACGCCGAGCGCGCCCGCGAGCGGCCTCAGGAGATCGTGGTGTCGGTCACGGCCGACGGTCGCTACTCGGTCAACCGCAACCTGCTGGGCGGGCGCAGCGTCGAGTTGCTGACGCGCGCACTGGCAGAGGCCTCACGCGCGCAACCGGAAGCGGTGCTGATCATCAGCGCAGACGCGGCTGCGGCGCACCAGTCGGTCATCTCGGTGATGGAAGCGGCGCGCCGCGCCGGCCTGATGCGGGTGACCTTTGCCACCCAGGCGCCCGGCGGCGCCGACAGCCGCTGAGACCCCAGCCCTTGGCGTCGGTCGCGCAGACACTGCAATCCGCATGGCAGTCGCGCGGGCTGCTGGCGTGGATGTTGTGGCCGCTTTCCCTTGTGTACGCCGCGTTGTGGCGGGTGCATCTGACGATCTACCGGTTGGGACTGCGTCGCGCCTGGCGTGCACCGGTGCCGGTAGTCGTGGTCGGCAACGTGGTGGCGGGCGGCGCGGGCAAGACGCCGGTGACCATTGCGCTGGCAGAGCACCTGAGGGCACGCGGCTGGGCGCCCGGCGTGGTCTCTCGGGGCCATGGCCGCAGCGACATGCGTTGCCTTGCTGTCCACCCCGACAGCGACCCCCACGAGGTGGGCGACGAGCCGCTGCTGATCGCGCAGCGCACGGGCGTACCGGTACAGGTCGCGGCCCGGCGAGCCGATGCCGTGCGGGCGCTGCTGGCACGCGATCCACGCATCAACGTGGTGATCTGCGACGACGGCCTGCAGCACCTGGCGCTGGCGCGCGACATCGAGGTGCTGGTGACCGATGAACGGCTGGCAGGCAACGGCTGGTTGTTGCCGTCCGGCCCGCTGCGCGAGCCCTGGCCGCGCCGGTGCGACCTGTGGCTGCATCACGCAAGCGCGGCGCCTGCGGGCGCTTTCGGGATGCAGCGCACCCTTGCAACCCACGCGCGTCGGGCCGACGGGACGCGGAAGGCGCTCGCCGATCTGCGCGCACAACCGGTGCATGCGCTGGCGGGCATCGCGCATCCGCAGCGCTTTTTTGACGCGTTGTCCGCGCAAGGCCTGCACCTTGTGCAGTGCCACGCCCTGCCCGACCACGCACGCCTGGACAACGCGGCCCAGGCCAAGGCATGGGGCGCGCCGCTGGTGTGCACCGAGAAGGACGCTGTCAAGCTGTGGCGGCACCGCCCCGACGCCTGGGCGGTGGGTCTCGATGCCACATTGCCCCCCGCGGCACTGCAGTCGCTCGACACGCTGCTGCAAGCTGCACGGCAGCGACGACTATCATCAGGGCATGGACACCCGTCTGCTTGAACTGCTGGTGTGCCCCGTCACCAAGGGGCCTTTGATCCTGCAACGCGAGCACCACGAGTTCTGGTCGCGGAGCGCGCGGCTGGCTTACCCGATCCGCGACGGCATTCCGGTGCTGCTGGAAGCCGAGGCCCGGACCCTGAGCGACGAGGAATTGGCCTCGCTGCCCGACCGCGCCCCGCTGGCCGGTTCATGAACGCCGTGCGGTTTGTTGCGCTGATCCCGGCGCGGCTGGCCTCCACCCGCCTGGCGCGCAAGCCGCTGGCCGACATTGCCGGCGCACCGATGGTGGTGCATGTGGCGCGCCAGGCGCTGCGCTCGGGCGCGGCACAAACCGTGGTAGCGGCCGATTCGCCGGAGATCGTGGACGCCTGCGCTGCCCACGGCGTGCAAGCGGTCCTGACCCGTGACGATCACGCAAGCGGCAGCGACCGCCTGGCCGAAGCCTGCGATGTGCTCTCACTCGCCGATGACGCCGTCGTGGTGAATGTGCAAGGCGACGAGCCGCTGATCGAACCGGCGCTGATCGCTGATGTGGCCGCGCTGCTGCAACGATCACCGCAGGCCGCGATGAGCACGGCCGCTCACCCGTTTGCGCAGGCCTCCGAATTCGCGAGCCCCCATGCGGTGAAGGTGGTGCTGGACGGTACCGGGCATGCGCTGTACTTCAGCCGCGCACCGATTCCGTGGTGGCGCGACGGCTATGCGCAGGGCATCGGCGCATTGCCCCCGGACGCGCCGTTGCGGCACATCGGCCTGTATGCCTATCGCGTCGGGTTTCTGCGCCGCTTTCCTGCCCTGCCCCCCTCGCCGCTGGAGCAACTGGAGTCGCTGGAGCAGTTGCGGGCACTGTGGCACGGCCACCGGATTGCTGTGCATGTGACGGATCACGCTCCCGGCCCCGGGGTGGACACCCCCGAAGACCTCGAACGGGTACGCGCTTTGTTGGCCACCAGACGCTGACGCATCGGGCCCCTGGCCACTGGCATGAGTGGCATGGTCTGTCAGCTTTCACGCAGGAGTCACATGCTATCCTCGCCGCGAGGCTGAGGAGACGCACCAGACAGGTGCCCACGACCACGCGAGGACGAGACACATGCGATTGATCCTGTTGGGTGCCCCGGGTGCGGGCAAAGGAACGCAAGCCACCTTCATCTGCCAGAAGTACGGCATCCCGCAAATTTCCACCGGCGACATGCTGCGCGCTGCGGTGAAGGCCGGCACGCCGCTCGGGCTGCAGGCCAAGGCGGTGATGGACTCGGGCGCCCTCGTCAGCGACGACATCATCATCGGGCTGGTGAAGGAGCGCATCGCACAGGCGGACTGCGCAGGCGGCTTCCTGTTCGACGGCTTCCCGCGCACCATTCCCCAGGCCGACGCGATGAAGGCCGCCGGCGTGAAGCTCGACTACGTGCTCGAGATCGACGTGCCGTTCGACGCCATCATCGAGCGCATGAGCGGCCGCCGCTCGCATCCGGCGTCGGGCCGCACCTACCACGTCAAGTTCAACCCGCCCAAGGTGGCGGGGCAAGACGACGTGACCGGCGAACCCCTGATCCAGCGCGACGACGACAAGGAAGAGACCGTCAAGAAGCGGCTGGAGGTGTATTCGTCGCAGACGCGCCCGCTGGTGGACTACTACCGCAACTGGGCCCAGTCGGAGCCGGCGGCCGCCCCGCGCTACCGCGCGATCAGCGGCACCGGCAGCGTCGAGGAGATCACCTCGCGCGCGCTGCAGGCGCTGGCTTCCTGAGCAGCTCCAGCAGCAGCGCCACACGCGCCTTGACCGGCACCAGGTCGGTCACCGCGTCCCACGACGCCGATTGCTCTGTGCCCGCAGCGGGCACCACCTGACCGTCCCTGCACCGCGTGGCGCGCCACACGCGCACGCCGCGCTTGCGCGCCGCCGCCAGCGGTGCAAGCCACGCCTCGTGCACCGAGCCGTTGCCGCTGCCAGCGACGATGAGGCCCCGCACGCCCGCATCCACCAGGGCCTGGATCGACCGCTCGTCCGCGCCCGCGTGACCGGTGACCAGCTCGACCCACGGCCACGCAGCGCCGGTGCCCAGGCGGCGCTGCCAGGCGGACCAGCCGCCCAGCCCACGCGGAGACGGCCAGTCGCGCACTGGCGCCAGGGTGCCTTCGCGCATGTGGCCCAGTGGCCCCGCTTCGCCCGAACTGAAGGCATCCACCCGGTACGGATGGACCTTTTGCACGTCTCGCGCGCCGTGCACCGTGCCCGACGCCACCATCACCACGCCCTGCGCGCCCGGCGTGCGTGCCACCGCGAGCGCATCGGCCAGGTTCTGCGGGCCGTCGGGTGACGCCGCGGTGGAGGGCCGCATCGCACAGGTCATCACGATCGGCTTGCGCGGCGCCAGCACCGTCTGCAGGAACCAGGCGGTTTCCTCCAGCGTGTCGGTGCCGTGGGTGATCACCACCCCTTGGACTTCGGCGCGTGCCAGCCAGTGCGCGCAGCGCGTGGCCAGCTGCACCCAGATCGCGTGGGTCATGTCCTTGCTGTTGACCTGCGCCACCTGCTCGGCCACCACGCCGCGGGCGTCCGCGCCAGGCAGCCCCTGAAGCAGTTGCGCCACGCCCAGTTGTGCCGCGTCGTAGCCCACGTTGTCGCCGGCCTTGCGCGCCACGCCGGCGATGGTGCCGCCTGTGCCCAAAACAACAATCCTCGTGCCCGCCCTCGCCTTGCCTGGTGTTGCCACTTGCAGCCTTTCGAAAACTGGTTAAAAATACAGTTACTGGATAAACCCACAGCCGAACATGCCATCCCGCACCGGGGCAGCACGACGGCACACCGGAGGTTCCACGATGAACGAGACGCCCAAGCTCACCGCCCGCCAGCAGCAGATTCTGGACCTGATCCAGAGCGCCATCGCGCGTACCGGCGCACCGCCCACCCGCGCCGAGATCGCATCCGAGCTCGGCTTCCGTTCTGCCAATGCCGCCGAAGAGCATTTACAGGCCCTCGCGCGCAAGGGCGTGATTGAACTGGTCAGCGGCACCTCGCGGGGCATCCGGCTGCGCGGCGAGGCGCTGCGTTCCATCAACGAGTCCCGCATCAAGCAGTATTCGCTGCCGCTGCCGAGCCTCGCTCAGCTGGCGCTGCCCCTCATCGGTCGCGTGGCTGCCGGCTCGCCCATCCTCGCGCAGGAGCATGTGGACCAGACCTATTACGTCGAGAGCACGCTGTTTCAGCGCAAGCCCGACTACCTGCTCAAGGTACGCGGCATGTCAATGCGCGACGCCGGCATCATGGACGGCGACTTGCTTGCGGTGCAGGCCACGAAGGACGCCAAGAACGGACAAATCGTGGTGGCGCGGGTCGGCGACGAAGTCACGGTCAAGCGCTTTCGCCGCAACAAGAACGTCATCGAACTTCACCCGGAAAACCCCGACTACGAAACGATCGTGATCGAGCCGGGCGAGTCCTTCGAGATCGAGGGCCTGGCCGTCGGCCTGATCCGCAACACCATGCTCATGTGAAAAGGCTTGTGTCATGACCCTTCTCCTCGGACTTCTGCAGCGCTGGCTGGCACCCGGCGCACCTCACTTTGTCTCGTCGGCCCGCGTGGGCTTGGCGGCCACGAACGCGGCTACGCGGCGTGCGTCACGCGCAGCGCTCGATGCCGTCTCAGTGCATGGCGTGAACATCTCGCACGCCGGCCTCTCCGCGCGCACCGCGTCCGGTACCCATACCGCACGGCCCTTGCGCGTGATCCGCAGCGTCGAGCGCAGCGGCCGCCGGGTGCGCCCCGACGGTCGCCTGCTGATCAGCGGCAGCATGGCAGCCGTCTGCGCCGAGCTCGACCGCCTTGCCGCACTCGAGGATTCGCGCGCGTGAGCCGCTGATGCGACTTCGCTGAACGCGCCGCAGTCCCGTCGCGGCAGCCCGGCGTGCCGGGCGCCCTGATCGCTCAGGGCACAATCGAGGACATGAACATCGTGATCCTCGATGACTATCAGGATGCGGTGCGCAAGCTGCGCTGCGCCGCCAAGCTCGACGACTACTCCGCCAAGGTCTACACCAACACCGTCAAGGGGCTGGGTCAACTGGCGGTGCGCCTGCGCGACGCTGACGCGATCGTGCTGATCCGCGAGCGGACCCACATCTCCCGGCAGCTCATCGAGAAGCTGCCGCGCCTGAAGCTGGTCTCGCAGACCGGCAAGGTCGGCAAGCACATTGACGTGGATGCCTGCACCGAGCGTGGTATCGCGGTGGTCGAAGGTGTGGGCTCACCCGTTGCGCCGGCCGAACTCACCTGGGCCCTGGTGATGGCTGCCATGCGCCGCCTGCCGCAATACATCAGCCACCTCAAGCATGGTGCGTGGCAGCAGTCTGGCCTCAAGAGCAGCGCGATGCCGGCAAACTTCGGGCTCGGGTCGGTGCTGCGCGGCAAGACCCTGGGCATCTGGGGCTACGGAAAGATCGGCCAACTGATCGCAGGCTACGGGCGGGCATTTGGCATGCAGGTGATGGTGTGGGGCAGCGAGGCCTCGCGCGACCGGGCCCGCACCGACGGCTTGCTGGCGGCCGAATCACGCGACGCCTTCTTCGAGCAGGCCGATGTGCTGACGCTGCACCTGCGCCTGAACGAGCAGACCAGCGGCATCGTCACGCTGGAAGACCTGTCGCGCATGAAGCCCACCAGCCTGCTGGTGAATACCTCTCGCGCGGAACTGGTGCAGCCCGATGCGCTGGTCGCGGCGCTGAACCGGGGGCGCCCGGGCATGGCGGCCATCGATGTGTTCGAGAGCGAGCCCATCCTGCAAGGCCACGCACTGTTGCGCCTGGAGAACTGCATCTGCACGCCGCACATCGGCTATGTGGAGCAGGACAGCTACGAGCTGTACTTCGGCGCGGCGTTCGACAACGTGGTGAACTTCATCCGCGGCACGCCCACGAACCTGGTCAACCCGCAAGCGCTTCAGGTGCGCCGCTAAGCGAACGGCCCGGCTTGGGCCTTCGCAGGCCTTGCGCCGGTCACGCCGGCTTGCACATCACCGCGCGAAAGCGCTGGCGCTCAGGCGCTGCACGCGCAGGCCGTACGAAAGGCGAGGCCCGCCCAACGGCGCTCAGGCCTTCTTGTCGCCCTTGCCGTCGGGATCGATCGGCGGCAGGTCGAAGTCGAGCGACATGTCGTCTGCAGGCGCCTTGGCCGCGGGCGCGGGCGCAGGCGCTGCGGGCGCTGCCCCTGCGTTCAGGTCGCCAAGATCAAAATTGAGCGACATGTCTTGTTCGGCTGGCGCGGCGGCCGGCGCGGGCGAAGGTGCGGGTGCAGCCTGGGCAGGTGCCGCAGCGGGCGCTGCAGCCGGGGCCGGGTCATCAAAGCCCAGATCGAGGTCGATGTCGGCACCGCCAGCGGCTGCCGGCGCGCCACCACGGAACTGGGTGCTCATGGCTGCTGGCAGCGGCTGCACGATGGTGGCAGTCATCGCCAGATCTTCCCTGCTGCCCGCCGCCGCCCGGGCGCTCCACTGGTCGCCGTCTGCCGCGTCGCGCGAGAGGTCCTTGGCCAGCGAATACAGCATCAGCAGCTCGCGATAGGCATCGAGGTCGAACGCATCGGCCGCCTCTGCGCCGGCCGGCCGGAAGATCGACTCTTCCAGCAGCTGCAGCACGCGCGGGCCGGGCCACAGCGCCTGGATGCGGCTGAGCGCACGGCCGTACTTCTCCAGCCCGTCGCTGGGCTCGCCAAAGCGGTCGAATTCGGGCACCTCCACCGAGAACTTGCCGGTGACCTCTTCGCGCAGTGACTGGTACTCGGCGCGCTGACCCAGGCCATGGTGGATCGACAGCAGATCCAGATACGCCAGCGGACTGGTGTCCGGGTTGTCCTGGATGTGCGTGCGCAGCACGTCGATCGCCTGATCGTGCTGCCCCAGCGAGACGAAAAAGTCTGCCTGCTGCTGGATGTCCATCAGCTCCTCGGCCGACACCGATCGCACCGAGGTGGTGCTCAGGCTGTTGAGGAAAGGCGGCTGGTCCTGCGGCGGCGGCGCTGGCGGCTTGTCGTCGTCCTCCAGCTCGTCAAGCGCGCCGGGCTCGGACAGCCGAAACACCTCGTTGACCACATCGGCATTGAGACGGCGAATCGGCACACCGCCTTGCAGGTGCTGCAGCGCCGCGCTGGTGGCGTCGCCCTGGGCGGCCGCGGGCGCTGCGACCGGCGCCGCCTTCGGGGCTGCCGCAGGCGCCACCTGGGTGCGGGATGCCGCCGGCGCCGCCCCCACTGACGCGACGGCTGGCGCCATCACACGGGTTGCCGGGGGTGCCACCTGGGCTTGCGCCGGCGAGGATGCGGGCGCCATGGTGTCGCCGACGTCGGCCACCGGCAGGTCGCCCTCGGCGTCTTCCACATCCCACCATTCGCGGCGCGCCGACATCGTGCGCAGCTTGTTCCAGAGGTAGGCCGCAGCGCCGATGCCGCCGAGCACCAACGCCATCAGCACGTAGGTGAAGGGGTTGAGGTAGCGCTCGTCTTCGGCACGCTGCAGTTGCGACTTGACGTCGGCCATCGAGGCCTCGAGCTTTTGCAGCGCCTGCTTCTGCGCCTTGGCCTCGGCCTCGAGGGCCTGCACGCGCTGAGCCTCACGCTGGGCCTGCTCGGAGTCCATCGCCAGCGTCTTCCATTGCGCGGCAGCGGCGGCGCGGCGGTCGGGCGCCTCGGGGCTCAGGGTGACCGCGGTGGCGGTGCGCAGCTGGGCGGAACGGTCCACCGAAGGCGCTGTGGCCTCCAGCTTCAGGCGGGCCTGATCGGCCGCCGGCGCAGCGGCAGGCTTGGCGGGTGCGGCCGGGGCCGCCGCCTTGCTGGCGGGTTTGGAAGCAGGTGCGGTCGCCGGCGCGGCAGAAGGTGCGGTGGCGGCTGCGGGCGGCTTGGCGGCGGCCGAAGGCGCAGGCGCCGCAGCCGCTGGGGCTGCCGCCTTGGGCTCGGCCCGAGCGGCCGGCCGTGCCGCCGGGGTGGATGCTGCGGCGGGCGCTGCTGGTGCCGGCGGCACAGCCACGGCCGCAGGGCTGGCTTGCAACGAGACGGCAGACGCCACGACAGCCGATGCGGCCGCCGGCGGCAGTGGGTCCGGCCCTGTGGCTGCGCCCGCCACGATGGCTGCGATCGGCGTAAGTGCGGCGGGTGCGGCTGAGCCAGACACGGCAGCCAGCGTGGCGCCCGAAGCAGGCGCGTCGGGCACAAATTCGGCAAACAGCACGTAGCGCCGCGACAGCGCGCCGGCACAGCCTGCGCGCAGGTACACGGTGACCACCGGCTCGTCGACGGCAGCGCTGGAGCGGATGCGGATGGTGGGCTCGTCTGCGGTCGGGCCCGGCTCCACCGTCACCTGCACGCGGTTGCCGTCCACCCGGTTGTCGGCGTAATACACCTCGGCCTGCGCACACAGGTTGGCCGCGTCGCCGGCGGCCAGCGTGGCGGGCACGGACACGTCCAGGCCGCGACCAATCAGCGGCACGCCACGGACACGGCCCAGGCTGACGGCGCTTGCACCGAGTGCGACAAGCAGCAGACCCGTGCCGATAGCGATGTGGCGCTTTTTCAAGGAACCCCCAGAGAACATTGGCGACGCAAGCTGTAAGTGTGCACCAAACAGTCACCGATAATCCAAGAATGTCTGCGAAATTCAACACTGTTGGCGTCGTCGGAGCGGGCGCCATGGGGCGCGGCATCGCGCAAATCGCTGCCCAGGCGGGCAGCACCGTGAGGCTCCATGACGTTCAAGCCGAGGCTGTGGCCTCCGCCATCACCTCGGTCGCCGGGCAATGGGACAAGCTGGCGGACAAGGGCCGGCTGAGCGCGGACGAGGCCGCGGCCTGCAAGCAGCGACTGCAAGGCGCCGCCGCCCTGGCCGATCTGGCGGGCTGCGACTTGGTGGTGGAAGCCGTTGTCGAGCGGCTGGATGTGAAGCGATCCCTGTTTGCCGAGCTCGAGGCGGTGGTTGCGCCCACCGCGGTGCTGGCCACCAACACCTCGTCGCTGTCGGTCACGGCCATCGCAGCGGGCCTGAAGCGCCCGGCGCAGTTCGCGGGCTACCACTTCTTCAACCCCGTGCCGCTGATGAAGGTGGTGGAGGTGATTGCCGGCCTGAAGACCGACCCGGCGGTGTGCGATGCGCTGAGCGCCTACGCAACCCAGATGGGCCACAAGCCGGTGCGCGCGCTGGACACGCCCGGCTTCATCGTCAATCACGCGGGCCGCGCCTACGGCACCGAGGCGCTGCGCATCGTGGGCGAGGGCGTGGCGGATTTCGCCACCATCGACCGCATCCTGAAGGATCAGGTCGGCTTCAAGCTGGGCCCGTTCGAGCTGATGGACCTGACCGGGCTGGATGTGTCGCACCCGGTCATGGAATCGATCTACAAGCAGTACTACGAAGAGCCGCGCTACCGTCCCAGCGCGCTGGCTGCGCAGCGGGTGGCCGCAGGGGTGATCGGTCGCAAGTCGGGCGAAGGCTTCTACAGCTATGCCGGTGGGCAGCAGCAGGTAAGCGCCGAGCCGCCCACGCCTGCGGTCAGCGAGATGCCGCCGGTGTGGGTGTCCACCCGTGCGGCGCGCCGCGCCGAGTTGCTGCAGCTGCTGAAGGATCTGGGCGCGAAGATCGAGACCGGCCCGTCGCCCTCGGCGCAGGCGCTCACCATCGTGGCGCCGCTGGGCTTTGACATCACCACCGTAGCGGTGGTCGAGCGCCTCGACCCGGCGCGCACCGTGGGCATCGACATGATGGTGGACGACGCTGCCACCAAGCGGCGCGTGATCGCCACCAACCCCGCCACCCGCAGCGACATGCGCGACGCAGCGCACGCGCTGTTTGCACGCGACGGCAAGCCGGTGTCGGTTGTCCGCGACAGCGGCGGCTTCATCACCCAGCGCGTGGTGGCTGCCATCGTCAACATCGCTGCCGACATCTGCCAGCAGCGCATCTGCACGCCGCAAGACCTGGAGACCGCGGTCACGCTCGGCCTGGGCTACCCGATGGGGCCGCTGGCCATGGGCAACCGCTTCGGGCCGGACAATATCCTGGAAGTGCTGTTCAACATGCAGACGGTGTATGGCGACCCGCGCTACCGCCCGAGCCCGTGGCTGCGCCGCCGCGGCGCGATCGGCCTGAGCCTGCTGCACGACGAGGCGTGAGCGGCGCCGCCGCCCACGCACCCTGCGCATCGCACGCGTCACACGCATCACACGCACCACTGTCGTTCATGCCCGCCGAACTCAAGAGCAGCAGCCATGGCCAGACCATGGTGCTGGCCATCAGCAACCCCGAGGCGCGCAACGCGCTGGGCCCCGAGATCTACGCTGCCGGCGTCGAGGCGCTGAACGTGGCCGACAGCAACCCCGAGGTGCGCAGCGTGGTGATCACCGGCGAGGGCAGCACCTTCTGTGCGGGCGGCAACCTCAACCGGCTGCTGGCCAACCGCCAGAAGCCGCCCGAGGTGCAGGCACAAAGCATCGAGGGACTGCACAACTGGATCGAGGCGATCCGCAGCTTTCCCAAGCCAGTGATCGCAGCCGTCGAGGGCGCGGCTGCCGGCGCCGGTTTTTCGCTGGCGCTGGCCTGCGACATGCTGGTGGCCGCGCGCGATGCGGTGTTCGTGATGGCCTACAGCACCGTGGCCCTGTCGCCCGATGGCGGCGGCAGCTGGAGCCTGTCGCGCGCCCTGCCCCGGCCGCTGGTCAACCAGCTGCTGATGCTTGGCGAGCGCATCGACGCGCCGCGCCTGCATGCGCTGGGCGTGGTCAACCGCCTGAGCGACGCCGGGCAGGCACTGGGCGAGGCCCTGGCACTGGCCGAGGCGCTGAACGCGCGTGCGCCCACGGCGATGGCCAGCATCAAGGAACTCGTCAACGAAGCGACGCTGCAGCCGCTGTCGGCGCACCTGAATGCCGAGCGCGATCATTTCGTGCGCAACCTGCACCACCCGAACGGGCAAATCGGCATCGAGGCCTTTCTCGGCAAGACCAAGCCGCACTACCCCTGAAGCACCCTTGTTGAGGCGTCTCGCGGCGGTCCCTGAAGCGACACGCTGCGCCGCCCAAGTCACTCAAAAGACAGAGCATGGACGACCCCATTCTTACGATGGAAGAACGATCGGCGATCAACCAGGGCCGCTGGTTCGCATCGCTGTCACCTTCCCTTCGTCACGACATCCTCCGATGTGCCTACGTCAAGCGCTACAAGGACGGCGAGCTGATCAGCGCGCGCGGCGACCCGTCGGAGGAATGGAATGCCTGTGCCAAAGGCGCGGTGCGGGTGAGCTCGACCTCGATCACCGGCAAGCAGATCACCCTGACCTACATCGAGCCGGGCCTGTGGTTTGGCGACATATCGATCTTCGACGGCGAGCGGCGCACCCACGACACCTATGCGCATGGCGACACCACGCTGCTGTGCGTCTCGCGCGGCGACCTGCGCAAGATCCTCGAGCAGCATGTGGAGCTGTACGAGGCGATGCTCAAGCTGCACTCGCGGCGCATCCGCATCCTGTTCGGGCTGGTGGAAGACCTGAACACCCTGCCGCTGCGCGCACGCCTGGCCAAGCAGCTGCTGCACCTGGTGCGCAGCTACGGCGTGGCGAGCCTGGCCGACGGCAGCGAAACCCGCATCGGCCTGCAGCTGGCGCAGGAAGAGCTGGCGCAGCTGCTGGGCGCCTCGCGCCAGCGGGTGAACCAGGAGCTCAAGGCGATGGAGCGCGAGGACGTGATCCGCATCGAGCCCGGCGGCCTGGTGATCCGCGACCGCGACGCCCTGCTGCACATCGTCGAGGCCGACCACTGACCGCCCTGTCCCATCCATGAGTAATTTCGACCACTTTGTCGGCACCAAGCCGGTGTCTGACCAGCACGCCTTCGACGTCGCTGCCCTTTCCGCGTGGCTGTCGCAACACCTGCCGGGCTTCGCCGGTCCGCTGACGGTGGAGATGTTCAAGGGCGGGCAGTCCAACCCGACCTACAAGCTCATCACGCCCAAGCGCACCTATGTGATGCGCAGCAAGCCGGGGCCGGTGGCCAAGCTGCTGCCGTCGGCGCATGCGATCGAGCGCGAGTTTGCGGTGATGCGCGGACTGCACGGCACGGGTGTGCCGGTGCCCGAGATGCTGTGCCTGTGCGAAGACGAGTCCGTCATCGGCCGCGCGTTCTACCTGATGGAGTTCATGCAGGGCCGCGTGCTGTGGGACCAGTCGCTGCCGGGTACGTCCAACGACGAGCGCAGTGCCATCTACCGCGAGATGAACCGCGTGATCGCGGCGCTGCACACGGTGGACTTTGCCAGCCGGGGCCTGGCCGCCTTCGGCAAGCCGGGCAATTACTTCGAGCGCCAGATCGGCCGCTGGAGCAAGCAGTACGTGGCCTCCATCACGCAGCCGATCCCCGAGATGGACCACCTGATGGAGTGGCTGCCGAAGAACATGCCGGCCACCGCGCGCGACGAAACCAAAGTCTCGATCGTGCATGGCGACTACCGCCTGGACAACACCATGTTCCACGCCAGCGACCCGCGCATCATCGCGGTGCTCGACTGGGAGCTGTCCACGCTGGGCCACCCGCTGGCGGACTTCAGCTACCACTGCATGGCCTGGCACATTTCCCCGGGCACCTTCCGCGGCATCGGCGGCCTGGACGTCAAGGCGCTGGGCATCCCGACCGAAGACGAGTACATCCGCATGTACTGCGACCAGACCGGCATCACCACACCCACCGACCTGAAAGCCGACTGGAATTTCTACCTGGCCTACAACATGTTCCGCATGGCGGCCATCCTGCAAGGCATCGCCAAGCGGGTGGAAATGGGCACCGCCTCCAGCGCGCAGGCCATCAGCTCCGGCGCCGGCGCACGGCCGATGGCCGAGATGGCCTGGAAATTTGCGCAGCAGGCTTGACAAGCCCCGAACGACACACGAATCAACCACGGAGACCACTGATGGATTTCGACTACTCCCCCAAGACCAAGGAACTTCAGGCGCGACTGCAGAAGTTCATGGACGACCACATCTACCCGTCCGAGGTGAAGTACAAGGAGGAGCTGGAAGCCAATACCGCCGCCGGCAAGCGCTGGACCGCGCTGCAGACCATCGAGAACCTCAAGCCCAAGGCGCAGGCCGCAGGCCTGTGGAACCTGTTCCTGCCCAAGGACACCGCCGAGCAGGCGGGCTATCACGGCGCGGGCCTGACCAACCAGGAGTACGCGCCGCTGGCCGAGATCATGGGCCGCGTGCCGTGGTCCAGCGAGGTGTTCAACTGCTCGGCACCCGACACCGGCAACATGGAAACCATTGCGCGTTATGGCTCGCCCGAGCTGCGTGCCCGTTGGCTCAAGCCGCTGCTGGAAGGCAAGATCCGCTCGGCCTTTGCGATGACCGAGCCCGAGGTGGCTTCGAGCGACGCCACCAACATCTGCACCCGCATCGAGCGCCAGGGCGACGAGTACGTGATCAACGGCCACAAGTGGTGGATCTCCGGCGCGGCCGATCCGCGCTGTGCGCTGTTCATCACCATGGGCAAGACCGACCCGGACGCCGCCAGGCACTCGCAGCAAAGCATGGTGATCGTGCCGGCGGATGCCAAGGGCATCCGCATCGTGCGGCCGCTCAACGTGATGGGCTACGACGATGCGCCGCACGGCCATGTGGAGATGTACTTCGAGAACGTGCGCGTGCCGGTGGGCAACATCCTGCTGGGTGAAGGCCGCGGCTTCGAGATCGCGCAAGGCCGCCTGGGCCCGGGTCGCATCCACCACTGCATGCGCCTGATCGGCCTGGCCGAGCGCGCGCTCGAATTGATGTGCCGTCGCGCGTCGTCACGTGTGGCTTTCGGCAAGACGGTGGCGCAGCAGACGGTGACGCAGGAGCGCATCGCCGAAGCACGCTGCAAGATCGACATGGCGCGCCTGCTGACGCTCAAGGCCGCGTGGCTGATGGACACGGTGGGCAACAAGGTGGCGCGCACCGAGATCGCGATGATCAAGGTGGTGGCACCCAGCATGGCCTGCCAGGTCATCGACTGGGCGATGCAGGTGCACGGCGGCGGCGGCATGTGCGACGACTTCCCGCTGGCCTCGGCCTACGCGCATGCGCGCACGCTGCGCTTCGCCGACGGCCCCGACGAGGTGCACCGCAATGCGATTGCCAAGTGGGAGCTGGGCAAGTACGGCGAATACGGACGCAGCGCCGACGTCCCCGTCACCCGCGGCGCCTGAGGTCACCGTCATGATCGACGTCTACTCCTGGCCCACGCCCAACGGCCACAAGATCCACATCATGCTCGAGGAGTGCGGCCAGCGCCTCGGGCGCGACTGGCGTGCCATCCCGGTCAACATCGGCACGGGGGACCAGTTCAAGCCCGAGTTCCTGAAGATCAGCCCGAACAACAAGGTGCCGGCCATCGTTGACCCGAACGGGCCCGACGGCAAGCCGATCGCGCTGTTCGAGTCGGGGGCGATCCTGGTGTACCTGGCCTCGAAGTTCGGCAAGCTGATGCCGAAAGGCGACCGCCAGAAGTTCGAGGTGCTGCAGTGGCTGATGTTCCAGATGGGCGGCGTGGGGCCGATGCTCGGGCAGACGCACCACTTTCGCATCTACGCGCCGGAGAAGATCGAATACGCAATCAACCGCTACACCAATGAAGCCAAGCGCCTGTATGGCGTGATGGACAAGCGGCTTGCGGCATCGAAGTTCCTCGCCGGCAACAGCTACAGCATCGCCGACATCGCCACCTTTCCGTGGCTGCGCAGCTGGCAGAACCAGGGCGTGCAGCTGTCGGACTACCCGAACGTGGAACGCTGGTTCAACGGCATCGCCGCGCGCCCTGCAGTGCAACGCGGTGTGCAGGTGCTGGCCGACCTTCGCAAGCCGCTGGTGGATGACAAGGCGCGCGAAGCGCTGTTCGGCAACGCCCAGTACCAGCGGCGCTGAGTGAAGCGAGCGCTGCAGGGGCGGCGCTCAGGGCTGCAGTGGCGACGCCACCGCGCTGACCAGCAGCCAGTGCGAAGGCGCACCCGGCTCGGGTGCACGCACCCGCGATCCGCGGAAGAACACATTGACGCGATCGAGCTGGTCGCCCGACAGGTGCCAAGGCCCGGCGCCATGCACGCTGCGCTGCTCGCCGGCCTTGAGCTGCACCCGCGCCACGCGCTGCTGGCCGTCCATCACGCAGACTTCGGCGTCGCGCTCGGCCACCAGGTGCACATAGGTGTCGGGCTTGCCGCGCGGCGTCGCGTCCACCACCGCCGGCTGCGCAGTCCAGGCGCAGGCGCTGCGCGGCGCTGGCTCGGAGCGTGCGGCGGCCAGCACGGCAGGCGCTGCCGTGGCGGGCAACGCGGCGGCGACCACTTCCGCCCCTGTCGCGTTCACGGTGTTCTTCGGGTTCCTCGCGTTTGTGTCACTCGTCTCGCCGGGCCGGCTGGCGCCTGCCGCCTGCGCCGCCGCCAATGTAGTTGTGAGTGCGGAGCCATCGGCGTTGCGAATGGGCACCGCCTGGTTCACGGGTTGGGTCGCGCGCGCATCGGCGCCCGCAAGCGCTGACATCGCCATCGGGTGGACTGAAGGCAATGGGGCTGCGGCCAGCGCCTCGCGCTGCGGCGCACTGGAACCGGGCGCACCAACGCCCCACACCATGACGCCTGTGGCCAACGCAGCCACGCCCACGACGGCAGCGGCCACCGCCCCCTTCGCGGCTCGGCGCGGCTCGGCAGGCGCCGCTTGCGGCATCGCTGGCGTGCCAAGCGGTGCGTGGGCAGCTTCTGCTGCGGCGGCACCCGCTTCCACACCAACGGCTGTCAGCGCTTGCGCGTCCACCTCCGCTTGCGGCTCAGGCACCTCGTGTTCCGGCAAGGACAGCCCCATCTTGGCAAGCACCCGTTTGCCGGTCGCGAGCTTGATGGCGGGGGAATAAAAGGCTGAGTCGCCGCCCTCCTCGAGCATGCGCAACTGCGCCATCGAGACGGTGGCCATGCGGGCGAGCTGGGTGCGATCGAGCGCGCGCGAATCCCGCGCGTGGCGCAGGAACTCTGCATCGATCGAATCCCAGACCCTCATGATGGAACGGCTTGTCGAAGCGGCGCTGTACGACAAATGCCAGCGCCCGACCGGGAAATGTCCGACAGCGAAGACCGACCGTCCAGTTTCAAGGTGAAACAACGGCGCCAAACCGCGCAGGATGTGTCTCTTGAGCGACATGGTCAGCCCGGCACCCGCGCAGACACCGCAGCGTCACATCGCCCTGGCTTGGGCGCAGCCGCTGGCCTGCCCGGAGGGAATCGAACCCCCGACCCACAGCTTAGAAGGCTGTTGCTCTATCCAGCTGAGCTACGGGCAGCATGGTCGGAGCGAGAGGATTCGAACCTCCGACCCTCTGGTCCCAAACCAGATGCGCTACCAGACTGCGCTACGCTCCGACGAGATTTGCATTCTACCGACGGGGGTGTCGCGAACGGCAGGCTTTCATGCCTGCGGCTGTGAATGCGGCTGTGAATGCGGCTGCAGATGCGACAGCACCGCGGTACTGGCCTGCACCGCTGCGCGACGGTGGTAGAAGTTCAGCGCACGCGCGCCGCCGAGCTCTTCGCCACCGCCGGCGCGGCCCGGGCCGCCATGCAGCGACTGCGGCATGACGTTGCCATGCCCGCTGTGCAGCGCCGCCACATCGGGCGAAATCACGTGTACGCGGCCGTGGCTGTCGGCCAGTTCGGCAGCAGCATGCGACAGCGCCTGCGTGTCGCTGCCGTACACCGATGCCACCAGCGACCCCTGCCCGCGCCGGATGAGATGCAACGCGTGCGCCGCGTCGCGGTAGGGCAACAGGGTTGACACCGGGCCGAACACCTCCATGTCGTGGACCAGTGCGGTGCCGTCCGCATCGCGCGTGCCCAGCAGCGTCGGGCCAAGACAGCAGGCCACGCCGGCGTCGGCATCCACCAGCGCATGTGCAGCGCCGTCATGCAGTGTCTGTGTGTGCGCCTTGAGCTGCACCAGGCCTTGCTGCACCGCGTTGAACTGCGCGCGGCTGACCAGCGAGCCCATGCGCACCGATTCATTGCGCGGGTTGCCCACGGTCGTCTTCGCCAGGCGCGCCGAGATGGCCTGCGCGGCCGCGTCGTAATGCGCCTGTGGCACGAACACGCGGCGGATGGCGGTGCACTTCTGGCCTGACTTGATCGTCATCTCGCGTGCCACCTCCTTGACCATCAGGTCAAAGGCCTCGGTGCCTGGCGCGACGGACTCGAGCATCAACGCCGAGTTGATGCTGTCAGCCTCGATGTTCACCCGCACCGAGCGCTCGGCCACCGCGGGATGCGAGCGGATGACCCGCGCGGTGTCGGCCGAGCCGGTGAACGACACCACATCAAAGGGCTGCAGCTGGTCCATCAGCCCGGCCGAGCTGCCGCAGATGACCGACAGCGCGCCCGCAGGCAGCACGCCGGCATCGACCACGTCTTTCACCATGCGCTGGGTCAGCCAGGCGGTGGAGGTGGCAGGCTTGATGATCACCGGCACGCCCGACAGCAGCGCGGGCGCGGCCTTCTCCCACAGGCCCCAGCTCGGGAAGTTGAAGGCGTTGATGAACAGCGCCACACCCCGTGTGGGCACCATCACGTGCTGCGACTGGAACAGCGGCTCCTTGCCCAGGCGGGCGGCCTCGCCGTCCAGCAGGAAGTGGCGGTCCCCGAGCGTGTCGCCCATCCTGGCGTACACGCCCAGCGTGTAGATGCCGCCGTCGATGTCGATGCCCGAATCGCTCTTGACGGTGCCGCTGTTGGCGGTGGCGATGTCGTAGTACGCATCGCGGTGCGACTGCAGCACCTTGACCACGGCGCCGAGCATCGCGCCGCGCTGAGTGTAGGTCATCGCTCGCAGCGCAGCGCCGCCCTGCTCTCGCGCAAAGGCAAAGCCGGCGGCCAGGTCCAGCCCGGTCGCATCCACGCGCACGAGTTCGGAGCCCAGCACCGGGTCCAGCAGCGCGGTGCCCGCGCCGGTACCGGTCTGCCAACGGCCCGCCCAGAAGTTGCCCAGAAGTTCGCTCATCTCAGTTGCCTTTCTTGATCGTTGTGACGCATGCCCTTCAACTTGCCAGTGGAACAGAGATGCAGTATCGTGCCTGTTCCTCGGCCAAAACGCATGGACGCCATGGTAAGCGCTATAGTGCATCAATCCACCTCCACTCCGGATCACGACGGCGACAAGCCGAAGGACCCGTTGCTGGTGGCCCTTGGCGATCGGGTGCGCGACCTGCGCCGCCGGCGCGGCATGACGCGCAAGTCGCTGGCCACAGCCGCGGGTGTGTCCGAGCGGCACCTCGCCAACCTGGAATACGGGCTGGGCAACGCATCGATCCTGGTGCTGCACCAGGTGGCGCAGGCCCTGCAGGCGCCGCTGGCCGAATTGCTGGGCGACGTCACCACCTCCAACCCCGAGTGGCTGATGCTGCGCGAGTTGCTGGGCCGCTGCGACGAGCCCACGCTGCGTCGCGTGCGCACCGTCGTCGGCGACCTGCTGGGCAGCACCGGCAGTGCCCAGCGCAGCAGCCGCATCGCGCTGATCGGGCTGCGGGGCGCCGGCAAGACCACGCTGGGCCAGATGCTGGCCGATGACCTGGGCTTCCCGTTCGTGGAACTCAGCCGCGAGATCGAGAAGTTCGCCGGCTGCAGCATCGCCGAGATCCAGGCGCTGTACGGCGTGAACGCGTACCGCCGCTACGAGCGGCGTGCGCTCGAGGAAGCCATCCAGATCCATCCCGAGGCGGTGATCGCCACCCCCGGCGGCCTGGTGTCGGATGCCGCCACCTTCAATGAGCTGCTGTCGCACTGCACCTCGGTGTGGTTGCAGGCCGAGGCGGAAGACCACATGACGCGGGTGATTGCCCAGGGTGACATGCGCCCGATGGCCGCCAGCCGCGAGGCGATGGATGACCTGCGCGGCATCCTCGCGGGTCGTGCGGCGTTCTACTCGAAGGCCGACTTCACCCTCAACACCAGCGCACAACCGCTGGAGCAGACTTTCCGGGCGCTTCGCCACATGATCCGTGATGCGCTGAAGCTGCCCGCTTGATACACTCTGTTTCTATCAAACATGCATAAAAGTGCTTGACGCGGTTTTTTGAAGTGCACTATGATGCGTCTCATGCGGTCGGGAAGGGCTCCATGCCCATGAACTCGATTGCAGCGAAGACCGACCTAGCCCGACCATCAAACAGCCACTGCACCCGGAGACAGACATGACCACCCCGACCACGGTTGACTATCAGACCCACCCGTCCCAGTACCACCACTGGAAGCTGACCTTCAACGGCCCGGTGGCCACGCTGGCCGCCGACTTTGACGAGAACGCCGGCCTGCGCCCGGGCTACAAGCTCAAGCTCAACAGCTACGACCTCGGCGTGGACATCGAACTGAACGACGCGATCAACCGCATCCGCTTCGAGCACCCCGAAGTGCGCACGGTGGTGGTCACCTCGCTGAAGGACAAGGTGTTCTGCTCGGGCGCCAACATCTTCATGCTGGGCGTTTCGAGCCACGCCTGGAAGGTGAACTTCTGCAAGTTCACCAACGAAACCCGCAACGGCCTGGAAGACTCCAGCCGCTTCAGCGGCCTGAAGTTCCTGGCGGCCGTCAACGGCGCCTGCGCCGGCGGCGGCTACGAGCTTGCCCTGTCGTGCGACGAGATCATCCTGATTGACGACCGCTCCAGCGCGGTGAGCCTGCCCGAAGTACCGCTGCTCGGCGTGCTGCCCGGAACCGGCGGCCTGACCCGCGTGACCGACAAGCGCAAGGTGCGCCACGACCTGGCCGACATCTTTTGCACCACCAACGAAGGCGTGCGCGGCCAGAAGGCCAAGGACTGGCGCCTGGTGGACGACATCGCCAAGCCGGCGGTGTTTGCCGCCAAGGTGCAAGAGCGCGCGCTGCAGCTGGCCGAGAAGAGCGACCGCCCGGCCAACGGCAAGGGCGTGACGCTGACTCCGCTGAACCGCAGCATCGAAGCTGACCGCGTGGTCTACACCAACGTGACGGTCGACATCGACCGCGCCAAGCGCACCGCCACCTTCACGGTGAAGTCTCCCACCGGCGCCCAGCCGACCGACATCGCCGGCATCGAGGCCGCAGGCGCCAACTGGTACCCGCTGCAGATGGCGCGCGAACTCGAAGACGCGATCCTGCACATGCGCACCAACGAGCTCGACATCGGCACCTGGCTGATCAAGACCTCGGGCGACGCCGCTGCCGTGCTGGCGATGGACGCCACGCTGGCCGCACATCAGGGCCACTGGCTGGTGCGCGAAACCATCGGCCTGCTGCGCCGCACCTTCAGCCGCATCGACGTGTCCTCGCGCAGCCTGTTCGCGCTGATTGAAGAGGGCTCGTGCTTCGCCGGTACCTTCCTCGAGATGGCGCTGGCCTGCGACCGCATCTATCACCTGGCCCTGCCGGACAGCCCCGAGAAGGCGCCGGCCATCACCGTGGGCGAGCTGAACTTCGGCACCTACCCGATGGCCACCGACGAAAGCCGCCTGCAGCGCCGCTTCTACGGCGAGCAGCCGGCACTCGATGCGGTGCGCGCCGTGGTGGGCAAGCCGCTCGACGCCGATGAGGCCTTCAAGCTCGGCCTGAACACCAGCAACCCCGACGACATCGACTGGGCCGACGAAGTGCGCATCGCCATCGAAGAGCGCGTGGCGATGAGCCCGGATGCCCTGACCGGCATGGAAGCCAACCTGCGCTTCAACGGCAAGGAGAACATGGTGACCCGCGTGTTCGGCCGACTGACCGCCTGGCAGAACTGGATCTTCCAGCGTCCGAACGCGGTGGGCGACAAGGGTGCGCTGAAGGTCTATGGCAAGGGCGACAAGGCTGCCTTCGACTGGAACCGGGTCTGAGGACCTTGCGGGACAGACCGACCGAGCACAGCGAGGAAGCTCTGTCCACAACTGATCCATGTTGTGCGGCGCGCGTTCAGGTGACGCGCCGCAACCGAACATCCATCACCGCTTTTTGTTTCTGACTGGAGACCGACATGTCCGGCATCAACTACAGCGAGAAGATCCCCAACAACGTCAACCTCAGCGAAGACCGCACGCTGCAGCGCGCGCTCGAGAGCTGGCAACCCGACTTCATCAACTGGTGGGACGACATGGGCCCCGAGGGCACCACCGATGCCAGCGTCTACCTGCGTACCGCCGTCAGCGTGGACCCGCAGGGCTGGGCCCAGTTCGGCCATGTGAAGATGCGCGACTACCGCTGGGGCATCTTCCTGAACCCCGGTGAAGCCGACCGCAAGATCCACTTCGGTGACCACCTGGGCGAAAACGCCTGGAACGACGTGCCCGGCGAATACCGTGCCAACCTGCGCCGCATCATCGTGACGCAGGGCGACACCGAGCCGGCATCGGTCGAGCAGCAGCGTCACCTGGGCCAGACCGCGCCCAGCATGTACGACCTGCGCAACCTGTTCCAGATCAACGTGGAAGAAGGCCGCCACCTGTGGGCCATGGTCTACCTGCTGCACAAGCACTTTGGCCGTGACGGCCGCGAGGAAGCCGACGCGCTGCTGCAGCGCCGTTCGGGTCAGGAAGACAACCCCCGCATCCTGCAGGCCTTCAACGAGAAGACACCCGACTGGTTGAGCTTCTTCATGTTCACTTACTTCACCGACCGTGACGGCAAGTTCCAACTGTGTGCTTTGGCCGAATCCGCGTTCGACCCCTTGGCCCGCACCACCAAGTTCATGCTGACCGAAGAAGCGCACCACATGTTTGTGGGCGAGTCCGGCGTGAGCCGCACCATCCAGCGCACTGTCGATGTGATGAACCAGCTCAAGACCGATGATGTGGGCAAGCTGCGCGCTGCCGGTGTGATCGATT
>JBDLRH010000087.1:0-2568 GCA_039800165.1 Pseudomonadota bacterium | reverse complement strand
CCGCAATCGTGGCGCCCGCTCCCGGCAGCACGCCCACCACGAAGCCGAGCACTGACGACCGTGCCATCGTCGGGGCGACTTCCTTCACGTCGTCCCGGGTCAGCTTCAGCGTGCCCACGTCTCCGCGCGCGGCGCGCCGAGCGTCGTCGCTGACCTTTTCGTTGCGCAGCGCGGCCCGCAACGATTCCGACAGCGCAAAGGCGGCCATCGCCAGCAGCACGAAAGACAGCCCGTCAGCGAGATCGGCTACACCGAAGGTGTAGCGCTCCACGCCGTCGGCGATGTCGGTGCCGACGGTGCCCAGCATCAGGCCCAGCACCGTCATCAGGATCGCCTTGAGCGCGCCGCCGTTGTCGGTGAAGGCCGCTACCGCGGTCAGGCCCAACACCATCAGCGCGAAATACTCTGGCGCCTGGAAGCCAAGCGCCCAGCCGGCCAGCACCGGTGCGGCCAACATCAGCAGCACGGTGGCCACGGTGCCGCCCACGAACGACCCCCAGGCGCACAGCGCCAGCGCGCGGCCGGCCTCGCCGCGGCGGGCCATGGGGTAACCGTCGAAGGTGGTGGGTACTGAAGACGACTCACCGGGCGCGTTGATCAGCACCGACGCGGTGGAGCCGCCGAACATCGCACCGTAGTAGATTGCCGCCAGCAACACCATGCCCGATGCCGGGGGCATGGTCAGCACCACCGGGATCAGCAGCGACACCGCGGTCACCGGCCCCAGGCCGGGCATCATGCCGATGAAGGTGCCGAGCAGGCAGCCCATCACCAACAGCGCCATGTTGACTGGCGTGGCAATGCCCTGCAGGCCGAGCAGCAGTCCTTCGATCATGTGTACTCCAGCAGCGCGTGGCAGCGCTCATCGTCAAAGGCTGAGCAAACGCTCGAAAATACCCCAGTCCAGCGTCACGCCCAGCGCACGGAACAGCGCCCAGAAGCCGAGCGAAACCCCCAGCGCCGCAGGCAGCAGCACAGACGGCCGGCGTTCGCCCAGCAGGCGAAAGCCGCCGCCGAGGAACAGCGCCGCTGTCACCACGAAGCCCAGGTGCGGAATCAGCAGCGCAAAGCCCGCCATCAGCAACAGCAGCCCGGCGGTGCGCCCCCAGGCGAAGCCCGCGACCCCGACCGCCACGTTCGATGCGGGCCGCACCAACAGCACCAGCGACAGCACCGTGCCCAGCACCCCCAGCGCCAGCGGGAAGCTGCGGGCTGAAAACGGGCTGTCGTCTGACGCGTCGGGCACGGGTATGCGCCACCCCAGTGCGAGGTAGGCGAGCGAGAACACCAGCAGAGCCAGCGCCATCAGGCGCTCGGCCTGCACGCGGGTCGGCAGCTTCATGGTGTGCCGATCAGGATTTCAGCATGCCGGTTTCGGCCAACAGCGCCCGCAGGTCGCGTTCGTGCTGCACAAAGAAGTCCTGCGCGGCCTGGCCCCGCGTGAAGAACATGTTCCAGCCGGCGCGGGCGCGCACCTCTTCCCAGGCCGGTGTCGCGACCAGCCGCTCGAGCAGGTCGCCGAAAGCCTTGACCCGCGCCGGTGCGATGCCGGGCGCCATGAACAACGCGCGCACGTTGGCCAGGATCGCGTTGGGCACCCCCACCTCGGCCAGTGTGGGCACCGCCGGCACCTCGGGTGCCCGCTTGTCGTTCATCAAGGCCAGCAGCTTTGCCTGGTTGCCGCGAATCTGCGTCAGCGCCTCGGTGTAGGGCATCACCAGGCACTGCACCTCGTTACCCAGCAAGCCGGCCATCGCCTTGCCGCCGCCGTCGTAGGCGATGTACTGCATGGCTTTGGGGTCGACACCGGCCTGCTTCAGCATCTTGGCTGCGGCCAGGTGGTCGATGCCCCCGCGCGGCGAGCCGCCCCCGAAACGCACCGTGCGCGGGTCGTTCTTGAGCGCGGCCATCAGCGCGCGCGCGTCGGCATGCGGGGTCTGGTTGTTCACCAGCACGCCGAAGATCTCGGCTGTCAGCGTGTTCACCAGCGTCACGTCACGATAGGTCTGCGAGAACTCGCGGTTCAGCGACCGGACCACGATCGATGTGCCGTTGACCATCAGCGTGTTCTGCTGGCGGGCTGCCGTCTCCATCAGGTGGGCGATGGCCACCGAGCCGCCGCCGCCAGTGCGGTTCTCAACCGCCACGTCCTTGACCAGGCCGCTCTTTTGCAGTGCCTCTTGCACGCCACGGGCGGTTTGGTCGAAGCCGCCACCAACGCCAAAGCCCACCAGCAGCGCCACCTTGTCGATGACCTCTGAAGCCAGGGCGTGCGCGGGCAGCAGGCCGGCAGCGGCGAGCGCGCCAACGATGCGCAGGGCCTGCCGGCGGTTCGCGGGTGATGGAATGTCCAAGAAATGGTTGGTCATGTTCAGGCGTGGTCTGGGGTGGAGTACCGGCGCCGCCACGGGGGGCGCGCGCCACGGGTGCACAGGAACGGCCCACAAGTCGCTCCAGCACGACCTGAAAGGTATTCGGGCCAACCTCTCAACGACCTTTCAATCGGCCAGGGCGAACCCTGAGAGGGTGCGTGGACGCCGCCACGCGATGGCACCCCGCGCCTCAGCG
>JBDLRH010000086.1:0-12861 GCA_039800165.1 Pseudomonadota bacterium | reverse complement strand
CTGGACGATCTTGCCTTGTGCTTGCGTGTTCGACATTTCATCAATCCTTTGGTCAATCTTCGATAACTTTGCGCGTCGGAAGGCCCGGCTTCACACCCAGGTCTTGCATGCAGCCGACATTTACCCGCCGATCGCGGCAGCGCCGCTGACGATCTCGGACAGCTCCTTCGTGATCGCCGCCTGCCGTGTCTTGTTGTAGATGAGCTTGAGCTCGCCGATCAGCGTGCCTGCGTTGTCGGTGGCAGCCTTCATCGCCACCATTCGCGCCGACTGCTCGGAGGCCATGTTCTCGGCCACCGCCTGGTACACCAGCGCCTCGACGTAGCGCACCAGCAGGTCGTCAATGACCGACTGCGCGTCCGGCTCGTAGAGGTAGTCCCAGCTGTGCTGCTCGCCCGAAGCCTGCGCCTCGGCCTGCATGCCCGCGGCCGACAGCGGCAGCAGTTGCTGCACCACCGGCTCCTGCTTCATCGTGTTGATGAAGCGGGTGTAGCACAGGTACACCGCGCTGAGCTTGCCCTCGGCATACGCGTCGAGCAGAACCTTGACCGGGCCGATCAGCTTTTCGAGGTGCGGCGTGTCACCCAGCTGGGTGGCATGCGACACGACCTGGGCGCCCACGCGGTTGAGGAAGCCCAGGCCCTTGTTGCCGATGGCCACCGTCTGCGCCGAGATGCCCTGAGACTGCAGTTCGCGCAGCTTGTTGGTCACTGCGCGCAGCACGTTGGTGTTGAGGCCGCCGCACAGGCCCTTGTCGGTGGACACCACGATGAAGCCCGCCGACTTGGCGTCGTTGGCCTTCATGAACGGATGGGTGTACTCCGGGTTGGCCTTGCCAAGGTTGGCGGCGATGTCGCGCACCTTCGACGCGTAGGGGCGGGCCGCACGCATGCGGTCCTGCGCCTTGCGCATCTTGGAGGCGGCGACCATCTCCATGGCCTTGGTGATCTTCTTGGTGTTTTCCACCGACTTGATCTTGCCGCGGATTTCCTTGCCTGCTGCCATATGTGTTCCTCGTCGTGTGCGGCCGGTGCGTCAGCGTGGCGTCGGTACCGGGCCGCAGCGTTGCAGGTTCAGGCGAAGGTCTTCTTGAAGGCCGCGATGGCGCCGTTGAGCTCGGCCTCGGCGTCCTTGTCCATGGCCTTGTCGTTCTCGAGCTTGGCCAGCAGCGCGGCGTGCTTGTCCTTCAGCCAGCCATGCAGGCCGCTTTCGAAGGCCAGCACCTTCTTGACATCGACGTCGTCCATGAAGCCCTTGTTGACCGCGAACAGCGAAGCGGCCATCAGGCTGATGGGCAGCGGGCTGTACTGCGGCTGCTTGAGCAGTTCGGTCACGCGGGCACCGCGGTCGAGCTGCTTGCGGGTGGCTTCGTCGAGGTCGGACGCGAACTGGGCGAAGGCCGCGAGTTCGCGGTACTGCGCCAGGTCGGTACGGATACCGCCGGAGAGCGACTTGATCAGCTTGGTCTGTGCTGCACCACCCACGCGCGAAACCGAGATACCGGCGTTGATGGCGGGGCGGATGCCGGCGTTGAACAGGCTGGTCTCCAGGAAGATCTGGCCGTCGGTGATGGAGATCACGTTGGTCGGAACGAAGGCGGACACGTCGCCGGCCTGCGTCTCGATGACGGGCAGCGCGGTCAGCGAACCGGTCTTGCCCTTGACTTCGCCCTTGGTGAAGGCTTCCACATAGTCGGCGTTCACGCGCGCGGCGCGCTCGAGCAGGCGGCTGTGGAGATAGAACACGTCGCCGGGGAAGGCTTCGCGGCCCGGCGGGCGGCGCAGCAGCAGCGACACCTGACGGTAGGCCACGGCCTGCTTGGACAGGTCGTCATAAATGATCAGCGCGTCCTGGCCGCGATCGCGGAAGTACTCGCCCATGGTGCAGCCCGAGTAGGCCGACACGTACTGCATGGCGGCCGACTCGGAAGCCGAAGCGGCGACGACGATGGTGTAGTCCATCGCGCCGTTTTGCTCGAGTGCGCGCACCACGTTCTTGATCGACGACGCCTTCTGTCCGATGGCGACGTAGATGCAGGTCATGTTCTGACCCTTCTGGTTGATGATGGCGTCGATCGCCACCGCGGTCTTGCCGGTCTGGCGGTCACCGATGATCAGCTCGCGCTGGCCGCGGCCGATCGGCACCATGGAGTCGATCGACTTCAGGCCGGTCTGCACCGGCTGGTCCACCGATTTCCGTGCGATCACGCCCGGGGCGACCTTCTCGATCACGTCGGTCATCTTGGCGTTGATCGGGCCCTTGCCGTCGATCGGCTGGCCCAGCGCGTTGACCACGCGGCCAATCAGCTCGGGGCCGACCGGCACTTCCAGAATGCGGCCGGTGCACTTGACCGTGTCGCCTTCGGAGATGTGCTCGTACTCGCCCAGAATCACCGCGCCGACCGAGTCGCGCTCGAGGTTCAGCGCCAGACCGTAGGTGGCCTGGCCGTCCTTGGTGGCGGGGAACTCGAGCATCTCGCCGGCCATCACCTCGGACAGGCCATGGATGCGCACGATGCCGTCGGTCACCGACACCACGGTGCCCTGGTTGCGGATGTCGGCACTGGCCGCCAGTCCCTCGATCCGGCTCTTGATGAGTTCAGAAATTTCTGCGGGATTGAGTTGCATGACTCTTTCCTTCCTTGTCCTTGGGTTGCTTGTCGCGATGCCCTGCCGTCAGGCAGTGAGCGCGGCCTTCATCTGGTCGAGGCGGGCCTTGACCGAGGTGTCGAGCACCTCGTCGCCGACCACCACGCGCACGCCGCCGATCAGGTCGGGATCGACCTGCACCGAGGTGTTGAGCTTGCGGCCAAACCGCTTCTCGAGCAGCGCGCCGAGGTCGGCCAGCGCTGCGCCATCGATCGCAAAGGCGCTGTACACCACCGCATCGGACGAGCCGCGCTGGGCGTTGACGAGCGCGCGGAACTGCGCCGCGATCTCGGGCAGCGCCGCCAGGCGTCCGTTGTCGATGACCGCGCGCAGGAAGTTCTGGCCGCTGGCCGGCAGCTGCGCCTTGGCGATGCCGCGGATCAGGTCGAACACCTGGGTGTCGACCACCTTCGGATTGGCGGCAAACTGCTGCAGCTGCTCGTCGCCGGCGATGGCCGCCAGCTCGTCGAGCCACGCAGCCGTGCCCGACAGGTCGGCAGCGGAGGCCTTGAACAGCGCTTCGGCGTACGGGCGCGCAATGGTGGCTAACTCGGCCATGGCGCGTCCTTACAGCTCGGTCTTCAGGCGGTTCAGCAGTTCCGCGTGAACGCCGGCGTTGACTTCACGCTTGAGGATCTGCTCGGCGCCCTTGACCGCCAGCACGGCGACCTGCTCGCGCAGGGCCTCGCGTGCGGCGATGGCTTGCTGGTCGGCTTCGGCCTTGGCGGCGGCGATGATCTTCGCGCCCTCTTCGGCGGCACGCGCCTTGGCCTCTTCGATCAGGGCCTGTGCGCGGCGCTCGGCATCTGCCAGGCGGGCGGCCGACTCGTTGCGCGACTTGGACAGCTCTTCCTCGACGCGCTTGTTGGCGGCGGACAGCTCCGAGCGGGCCTTGTCGGCGGCGGCCAGGCCGTCGGCGATCTTCTTGGCGCGCTCGTCCAGTGCCGCGGTGATGGGCGGCCAGACGTACTTCATCGTGAACCCGACCAGGATCAGGAAGACGATGATCTGGACGATCAGGGTGGCGGTAATGCTCACGTGCGTTCCTTTCCCCGTAGCCGGCGCTTCACGCCTGCCGCGGGATCTGGGTGGCGATGGCCAGCCGGATTACTTCGGCAGGTTGGCGATCTGGCCCAGGAACGGGTTGGCGGTGGCGAACCACAGCGCAATACCGGTACCGATAATGAACGCGGCGTCGATCAGGCCGGCCAGCAGGAACATCTTGGTCTGCAGTTCGCCCATCAGCTCGGGCTGACGTGCGGCGGACTCCAGGTACTTGCTGCCCATGATGCCGATGCCGATACAGGCACCGATGGCGCCGAGACCGATGATGAGGCCGGCGGCCAGGGCAACAAAGCTGATGACTTCCATGGTGAACTCCTTGAAGGACAGGTTGAGAGAAAGGAAAAAACGAAACGGAAACGTTCGGTGCGCTCAGTGCGCGTCGTGGGCCTGACCGATGTAAACCAGCGTGAGCATCATGAACACGAAGGCCTGCAGGGTGATGATCAGGATGTGGAAGATCGCCCAGGCCGAGCCGGCGATGATGTGCCCGATGGCCAGGGCGATGCCCGTGCCCAGTCCCACCGTGGCCAGCGCGCCGCCCATCAGGGCGATCAGCATGAAGATCAGTTCGCCGGCATACATGTTGCCGAACAGTCGCATGCCGTGCGACACGGTCTTGGCGACGAACTCGATCATCTGCATCAGGAAGTTGAACGGCCACAGTACCGGATGCGAGCCGAACGGGGCGGTGAAGAGCTCGTGCACCCAGCCGCCCAGGCCCTTGATCTTGACGTTGTAGTACAGGCAGATCAGCAGCACCGCGACCGACAGGCCCATGGTCACCGACAGGTCGGCGGTGGGCACCACGCGCATGTAGTCCTTCGCACCGATGGCCGGCGCCACGCCGTGCCAGATGGCGGGGATCAGGTCCACCGGCAGCAGGTCCATCGCGTTCATCAGGAAGATCCACACGAACACGGTGAGCGCCAGCGGTGCCACGAACTTGCGGCTTTCGGCGCTGTGCACGATGCCCTTGGCCTGGTTGTCCACCATCTCGACGAGCAGCTCGACGGCCGCCTGGAAGCGGCCCGGCACGCCCGAGGTGGCCTTGCGCGCCGCGGCCCACAGGGCCCAGCAGCCGGCAATGCCCAGCGCGATCGCGAACAACAGCGAGTCGTAATTGAAGACGGAAAGGTCGAACGGACCGTTGGGCTTGGCATTCTGCAAATGCCCAAGGTGATGAACGATGTACTCACCGGCCGTGAGCGTCGATCCTGATGCCATGTGTGCTACTCGTCTTGCTCGTCAACTCGACGGATGCGCGGCCGAACCGCCAGCGCCACCCAATACACCTTCAACGCCAGGACCAGACCCGCCAGCAGTGCCAGCCAGTTCAGCCCGGGCACCAGCCGTGGCGCGGCGAACAGCATCGCCATCGTCAGGGCCAGCTTGACCATTTCCCACAGCAGGAACCCGAGCGCCGCAGCGCCAGCGTTCACCGAGGACAGCCGGCTGCGCAGGCCCCGCGCGAACACGGCAGCCGGAATCACGACCGCCAGCGCGCCATAGCCCGCAGACCAACCCAGCTCGATGCGTCCGGTGAAGAGCGCCAGCCCCACGGCCAGCACCAGCCCCACCAGCGCCTGGACGCCCACCACCCCCCAGGGGGATACCGGGGGCTGGATTTCGCGCAGCCGTCGCGCCTGCTCGGCGCTCAGCGGCTTGTAGTCGTCCGTGTCCACTGCTTCGTTTTCAGAAGCGCCTGCCAGTGTCTTCATGTTTGATTACACAAGCTTGACGCTTCGGAAAAGTCCGCAAAGCCCACGATTATAAGTACAAACCCGCAAACCCCTGAACTGAATGGATTCACAGCGCCGCGCAGCCTGCGCCAGACCGCACCCGGCCACCCCCGGGCGCCGCGCTGACCGACAATCCGCGAATGAGCACCGCTGCCCCTTCCCTGCCCGACCTGCCCTGCTGCCTCAACGGCGAATTCACCACCCTGCCGCACGCCAAGATCAGCGTGATGGACCGCGGATTCATCTTCGGCGACGGCATCTACGAGGTGATCCCGGTGTACGGCGGCAGGCTGTTCCGCTTTGACGAGCACATGGCGCGCCTGGAGCGCAGCCTGCGCGAGCTGCGCATCGAGCCGCCGCACACCCGCGCGCAGTGGCGCGAGCTCGCGCTGGAGCTGGTGCGCCGCCACGGCCAGCCCGACCAGCTGGTGTACCTGCAGGTCACCCGTGGCGTGGCGATGCGCGACCATGTCATGCCCAAGGACATCGTGCCCACGGTGTTCGCGATGACCAACACCATGAAGCCGCCGTCGGCGCGCGAGCGCGAGCAGGGCGTGGCCTGCGTCACCGCAGATGACTTCCGCTGGCAGAAGGCGCACATCAAGAGCGTGAGCCTGCTGGGCGCGGTGTTCTCGCGCCAGATCAGCGCCGATGCCGGCGCCACCGAGACCGTCATGTTCCGCGACGGCTTCCTGAGCGAGGGCGCGGCCAGCAATGTGTGGGTGGTGCGCGGCGGCCGGCTGGTCGGCCCGCCCAGGGACCACCTGGTGCTCGAGGGCATCCGCTACGGCCTGCTCGACGAGCTGTGCCGCGATGCGGGCATCCCCTTCGAGCTGCGCCGCATCCCGCGCCAGGAGGTGCTGGCCGCCGACGAGCTGCTGCTGAGCTCGGCCACCAAGGAAGTGCTGGCCATCACCACGCTGGACGGCAAGCCGGTGGGCAGCGGCCGCCCGGGCCCGGTGTACCAGGCGCTGTATGCGGCCTACCAGCGCGCCAAGCAGGCGGTGGCGGCATGAGCGACGAGTCGCTCATCAAGTACCCCTGCCGCTTCCCGATCAAGGTGATGGGCGCCAAGGTCGACGGCTTCGTGCAGGCCATCGTGCGCGTGGCGCAGCAGTTCGACCCCGGCTTTGACGAAGCCAGCGTGGAGCTGCGCGACAGCCGCGGCGGCAACTACATGGGCATCACCATCACCGTCACGGCCACCAGCCGCGAGCAGCTTGACGAGCTGTACCGCACCCTGTCAACCCACCCGATGGTCAAGGTGGTGCTCTGAAGGCCGCGCTGCGATGCTGACGCGCTGGCTCGGCCGGGCCGACTACCTGCCGACCTACGAGGCGATGCAGGCCTTCACCGCCGCGCGCACCGAGGCCACCGCCGACGAGCTGTGGCTGTGCGAGCACCCTGCGGTGTTCACCCAGGGCCTGGCCGGGCGGCCGCAGCATGTGCTGGGCGCGGGCGACATCCCGGTGGTGCCCACCAACCGCGGCGGGCAGGTCACCTTTCACGGCCCCGGCCAGGTGGTGGCCTATCCGCTGGTGAACCTGCAGCGCGCGGGCTACTACGTCAAGGAATACGTCTACCGGCTTGAAGAGGCGGTGATCCGCGCGCTGGCCGGCTGGGGCGTCACCGGCCACCGCGTGGCCGGGGCGCCAGGCATCTATGTGCGGCTGGACGACCCGTTCTCGCATGCCGCGCTCACCGGGCCGGCCGACCCGCGCGATCCGTTTCGCGGCCTGGGCAAGATCGCCGCGCTGGGCATCAAGGTCAGCCGGCACTGCAGCTACCACGGCGTGGCGCTGAACGTGGCAATGGATCTGGAGCCGTTCAGCCGCATCGACCCCTGCGGCTACGCGGGCCTGCGCACGGTGGACCTTTCTACAATCGGTGCCGAAGTTGCCTGGGACGACGCGGCACGCTCGCTGGAGCAGCAGCTGCAAGCCCTGCTCGCCCCCCACCCACGGATCCCCCCGCCATGAGCTCCTCCCCTGTCGTGCGCGAAGCGCAGAGCACCGAGACCTACGACGCCAAGGCCAAGCAGAAGGCCGCGGCCAAGCTCTCGCGCATTCCGGTCAAGGTCGAGCAGGCCGAGGTGCTGAAGAAGCCCGGGTGGATTCGCGTGAAGGCCGGCAGCCCCACCACCCGCTTCTACGAGATCAAGCAGATCCTGCGCGAGCACAAGCTGCACACCGTGTGTGAAGAAGCGTCGTGCCCGAACATCGGCGAATGCTTCGGCAAGGGCACCGCCACCTTCATGATCATGGGCGACAAGTGCACCCGGCGCTGCCCGTTCTGCGATGTCGGCCATGGCCGGCCCGACCCGCTGGATGCCAACGAGCCGGCCAACCTGGCCAAGACGATCGCCGCGCTCAAGCTGAACTATGTGGTGATCACCAGCGTGGACCGCGACGACCTGCGCGACGGCGGTGCCGGCCACTTTGTCGAATGCATCCGCCAGACGCGCGCGCTGTCGCCGCAGACGCAGATCGAGGTGCTGGTGCCCGACTTCCGCGGCCGCGACGACCGCGCGCTGGAGATCCTGAAGGCCGCGCCGCCCGACGTGATGAACCACAACCTCGAGACGGTGCCGCGCCTGTACAAGGAGGCGCGCCCCGGCTCGGACTACCAGTTCAGTCTGAACCTGCTGAAGAAGTTCAAGGCGCTGCACCCGAAGGTGCCGACCAAGAGCGGCATCATGGTCGGCCTGGGCGAGACGGATGACGAGATCCTGCAGGTGATGCGCGACATGCGCGCGCATGACATCGACATGCTGACCATCGGCCAGTACCTGGCGCCCTCCACCAGCCACCTGCCGGTGCGCCGCTACGTCCACCCGGACACCTTCAGGATGTTCGAGCAGAAGGCCTACGAGATGGGCTTCACCCATGCCGCGGTGGGCGCGATGGTGCGCAGCTCGTACCACGCCGACCAGCAGGCGCATGCTGCACAGGCGGCGATGGGCCACGCGACCGCCCGCGGCTGAACGTCGCGTCACGTTTCAGCAATGGGCCAGGCCAACCTGCTGGCGCTGGGCGCGATTGCGCTGTGGGCGACGCTGGCCACGCTGTCGGTGTCGCTCAGCCATGTGCCGCCGTTCCTGCTGACCGGCCTGGCGCTGATCGTCGGCGGCCTGATCGCGCTGCCGCTGTCGCGCTTTGACTGGCGCGCCTGGAAGGTGCCGCCGCGCACGCTGGCGCTGGGCGTGTACGGGCTGTTCGGCTACCACTTCCTGCTGTTCATCGCGCTGCGCCACGCGCCGCCGGTGCAGGCGAACCTGGTCAACTATCTCTGGCCGCTGGGCATCGTGCTGATGTCACCGCTGTTCCTGCCCGGCACACAACTGCAGTCGCGCCACTGGATCGCCGCGCTGCTGGGCTTTGCCGGCGCAGCGCTGGCCATCACCGGCGGCAACCCGGCGGCGGCGTTGCAAGGCGGCCTGGCCTGGGGCTATCTGCCGGCACTTGGCGCGGCCTTCATGTGGTCGTCGTATTCACTGATGACGCAGCGGGTGGCGCCCTTCCCCACCGCCGCCATTGGCAGCTTCGCGCTGGTGTCCGGCGCGGCATCGCTGCTGTGCCATGCCTGGCTGGAGCCGGCGGTGGCCCTGTCGGCGCGTGACCTGCTCTTGACCGGCCTGCTGGGCCTCGGGCCGCTGGGCGCGGCGTTCTATCTGTGGGACGCCGCCCTCAAGCGCGGCGATGCGCGGCGCATCGGCGTGCTGAGCTTTGCCACGCCGGTGCTGTCCACCCTGCTGCTGCTGTGGTGGCGCGGCGATGCGCCAAGCCCTGCGATCGCGCTGGCCGCCGGCCTGATCGTGGCAGCCGCCGTGATCGTGCGGCCCACCCGCACCACCGACGCTCAGGCCTGAGCCGACGCGTAGGCCGCGGGCGCGGGCTTGGCAGCCAGCGCCGGGTCGTGCGCCATCGCTGCGGCCGGATCGTCGGCGGTGAGCACCTGCTGCGCCCACGGCTCGAGCTGCCCCGCATCGGCGCGCAGGATCTCCTGCTTGACCGGCAGGATCTGCGCCGGATGCATCGAGAAGCTGCGCAGCCCCAGGCCCAGCAGCAGCCGCGTAAGCGTGGTGTCGCCGGCCATCTCGCCGCACACGCTGATCGGCTTGCCCTGCGCGCGGCCCTGCGCAATCGTCTGCGCGATGAGCTGCAGCACCGCCGGATGCAGCGGGTCGTACAGGTGCGCCACCGATTCGTCGGCGCGGTCGATGGCCAGCGTGTACTGGATCAGGTCGTTGGTGCCGATCGACAGGAAGTCGAAGTGCTTGAGGAACATCGGCACCGTCAGTGCCGCTGCCGGGATTTCGATCATCGCGCCGATCTGCACCGGCCCCTGCACCATGCGGTCGGCGTCCAGCGAGGCCTGCGCCTGCCGGATCAGGTTCAGCGTCTGGCGGATCTCGGCACCATGCGCCAGCATCGGAATCAGCAGATGCACCGGCCCGTGCGCCGCCGCCCGCAGGATGGCGCGCAGCTGGGTGATGAACATCGCCGGCTCGGACAGGCTCCAGCGGATGGCGCGCAGGCCCAGCGCCGGGTTCAGGTGCGCCGCATCGCGCGTGCTGTGGTCCAGCGGCTTGTCGGCCCCCACGTCGATGGTGCGGATGGTGACCGGCAGCCCCTGCATGCCTTCGACCGCGCGGCGGTAGGCAAGGTACTGCGCTTCCTCGTCGGGCAGGTCACCGTTGCGGCCCATGAAGAGGAATTCGCTGCGAAACAGCCCCACGCCCACCGCGCCTGCGGTCAGCGCCGCCTCGGCATCGGCCGGCAACTCGATGTTGGCGAGCAGCTCCACCCGCTGGCCGTCCAGCGTGACCGACGGCGTGTGGCGCAGCCGCGCGAGGCGACCGCGCTCCAGCTCGATCTGCCGCTTCTTGAAGCGGTACTCATCCAGGATGATCGGCGTGGGCGCGACGATCATCACGCCGGCGTCGCCGTCGATGATGACCCAGTCGTCCTGCCGCACCAGCTGGCTGGCGGTGCGCGCACCCACCACCGCAGGGATGTCGAGGCTGCGCGCGACGATGGCGGTGTGCGAGGTCTTGCCGCCGACGTCGGTGACGAAGCCGGCGAAAACGCTTTGCTTGAACTGCAGCATGTCGGCGGGCGACAGGTCGTGCGCCACCAGCACCAGCGGCACCTCGGTGTCGTCATCGATCGGCAGGCTGTGCTGCGGCGAGCGGCCGGCGCGCGCCTGCGCTGCATGCGCCAGCGTTACGCCGCCGCGCATGTGGCGCAGCACCCGCTCGACCACCTGCTCGAGGTCGGACTTGCGCTCGCGCAGGTAGGCGTCTTCCATCTCGTCGAACTGCCGCGCAATCACCTCCAGCTGGGTGGTCAGCGCCCATTCGGCGTTGTACAGCCGCTCGGTGATCCAGTGCCGCACGCCGAGCTCCAGGTCCTTGTCCTGCAGCAGCATCAGGTGCACATCGAGCATCGCGCCGAGCTCCTGCGGCGCATCGGCCGGCAGGTCGTGCTGCAGGCGCTGCAGTTCCTCGACCACCGCATTGCGCGCATCGCGCACGCGAGCGATCTCGGCCTCGACCTCTTCGGCGCGCACGAAATAGTGCGCCACGTCCACCCGGCTGGACGCCACCAGCACCGCGCGGCCGATGGCGATGCCGCGCGAGACCGCCAGGCCGTGGATGGTGAAGCTCACTCGCCCTCTCCGAACTTGTCGGCGATCAGCGCCAGCATCGCATCGAGCGCCTCGCGCTCGCGCTCGCCGTCGGCTTCCAGCGTGACGCTGCTGCCGATGCCTGCGGCCAGCATCATCACGCCCATGATGCTCTTGGCGTTGACGCGGCGCTCGCCGCGGCTGATCCACAGGTCGCACGGAAAGGAGCCGGCCAGCTTGGTGAGCTTGGCCGACGCGCGGGCATGCAGGCCGAGCTTATTGCTGATGGTCGTGGTCGCGCTGATCATGCTTGCGACGGATCTGGTTCTGGGGCGCGGCCACCGCCACCTGCATCACCCCCTGGTTGCCGCCCGACACCGCGCGCGCCACCAGCGTGTCCAGCGGCTCGTGGCGGTAGCTCACGCTGCGCAGCAGCATCGGCAGGTTGACCCCGGTAACGAGCCGCGAGCGCTGGCCGTCGACCACCCGCGAGGCCACGTTGCAGGGCGTGGCGCCGAAGATGTCGGTCAGCACCAGCACGCCATCGCCCGGGCCGGCGGTGGCCTCGATCTGGTGCAGCGCCACACGCGCCATCGCCAGCGACTCCTCCGCGCTGGTGTGCGGCTGCACGTCAATGGCCACCACGTCGTTGCCGCAGTCCGGAAACACATGCAGCGCGCAGGCGCGCAGGGCATGCGCCAGCGGCGCGTGGGCAATGAGCAGGAGGCGGTTCATGCGCGAAGCGGGACGGGCCCCGGATTATGGCGCCCGAGTGCCAGGAACCACAGATACGACGCGATCACGAGCGCCAGGAACACACCCATCGCGGCGCGGTAGGCGCCCACGGTGTCCAGCCCGAGCGCCAGGGCCAGGTCGACCAGCAAGCCGATGCCCCACTGCACCACGAACACGCCGAGGAAGATCACGAAGTTGTAGCCCGACAGCGCGCGGCCGGCCAGCGCCGACGGAAACGCCATGCCCACCGATGGCTGGGCCAGCGACACGAAGGTGCTGGTGGTGCAAAACAGCGCCCACATCAGCGCACCGGCATCTGGCCCCATGGCGATGATCAAGGCCAGCACCCCAAAGCTCAGCGGCAGGCCCCAGGTGATCAGCCGGTCGGTGCCCCAGCCGCGGCGCGCCAGGTGCGGGTTGAGCAGGCCCCAGGTCCAGAAGGTGAACAGCATCGACAGGTTGATCCAGAACAGGCCCTGTGCCGCACCTGCCGGACTCGCGCCGCCCACGCGCACCATCCATGGGCCGGCCCACAGGGTCTGGATCGCGATCATGCCGCCGTAGGTGAAGAAGCCCAGCGGCCCCATGCGCAGGAAGTAAGGGTGGCGCCACACCGCCGCGTAGCTGCCGTCGTCGCGCGCTGCAGCAGCAGTGCCGATGTCCGGATCGGCCGTACCTGCAGGCGCTGCCTGCTCGCGCTGCCAGCGCGGCACCGCCCATGCGATCACCGCGATCGACAGCGCGATGCACAGCGCCAGCCCGACGAACAGCGCACGCCAGCCGGTCAGCGGCATGAGCCACTGCACCGGCAGGGTCGAGGCCACCATGCCGAACGAGCCGGTCATCAGCATCCACGAGTTGGCACGCAGTTGCGCCGCCGGCTCGAACCAGCGTCGAAAGCCGGTCAGCGGCGCCATCAGGCAGGCGCTCACGCCGATGCCGCACAGCACACGCGCCACCAGCAGGCCCGTGTAGCTGGCGGCCATCGCGAAGGCCAGGCAGCCCACCACCGCCACGCACAGCAGGCACAGGATCACCCGCTTGGG
>JBDLRH010000085.1:0-13305 GCA_039800165.1 Pseudomonadota bacterium | reverse complement strand
CAATCTTTTCCAGGTCAATGTGGAAGAAGGCCGGCATCTGTGGGCCATGGTCTACCTGCTGCACAAGTACTTCGGCCGCGACGGGCGTGAAGAAGGCGAAGCGCTGCTCGAGCGCCGCTCGGGCGACCAGGACCACCCACGCATCCTGCAGGCCTTCAACGAAGAGACGCCCGACTGGCTGGCTTTCTTCATGTTCACCTACTTCACCGACCGCGACGGCAAGTTCCAGCTGTGCGCGCTGGCCGAATCGGCGTTCGACCCGCTGGCCCGCACCACCAAGTTCATGCTGACCGAGGAAGCGCACCACATGTTCGTGGGCGAGTCGGGCGTGGGCCGCGTCATCACACGCACCTGCCAGATGATGAACGAGCTGAAGACGGACGATCCGAAGAAGCTGCGTGAAGCCGGCGTGATCGACCTGCCGACCATCCAGCGTTACCTGAACTTCCATTTCAGCGTCACCATCGACCTGTTCGGCGCCGACGAGTCGTCCAACGCCGCCACCTTCTACAGCACCGGCCTGAAGGGCCGCTACGAAGAAGGCAAGCGCACCGACGACCACCGTCTGCGCGGCGACACCTACCGCGTGCTTGAGGTCAAGAACGGCCAGCTCGCAGAGAAAGAAGTCCCGATGCTCAACGCGCTCAACGAAGTGCTGCGCGACGACTACATCAAGGACTCGATCGCCGGCGTGGACCGCTGGAACAAGCTGATCGAGAAGGCCGGCATCCCGTTCCGCCTGAAGGCGCCGCACAAGGCCTTCCACCGCAACATCGGCGCGCTGTCGGGCGTGAAGGTGTCGCCCGAGGGCAAGGTGGTGTCCGAGGCCGAGTGGAACGCCAACGTCGACACCTGGCTGCCGAGCGCGAACGACCGCGCGTTCGTGGCCAGCCTGATGGGCCGCTGTGTCGAGCCGGGCAAGTTTGCCAACTGGATCGCACCGCCGGTCATGGGCATCAACCGCCAGCCGGTGGACTTCGAATACGTCCGCTTCAACTGAGCGGACATCCGTTTCGATAACGACAGAACGACGGGGGCCTTGGGCCCCCGTTCAACAGGAGACAACAATGGACATGGCCGAAGCAGCCGTCATCCGGCAGCACCTGATCGACCCCGAGATCTGCATCCGCTGCAACACCTGTGAAGCCACCTGCCCGGTGGGCGCGATCACGCACGACTCGCGCAACTACGTGGTCGACGCGGACAAGTGCAATTTCTGCATGGCCTGCGTGCCGCCCTGCCCGACCGGCTCGATCGACAACTGGCGCAACATGCCCAAGGTGCGCGCGTACTCGGTGGCCGACCAGCTGACCTGGGACACGCTGCCCGGCGAGCTGAGCGACGCCGAACTGCAAGCTGCCGGTGCCAGTGCCGACGCAGTGGCCGCAGCCACCGAGGTGCAGGCCGCACCGCCGGCCGCCAACCCGGCCCAGCAAGGCGCGTTCAACAGCGCGCAGTACGGCTCGACCGTGCCGCCGTGGTCCGCCGCGCACCCCTTCACCAACCTGTACGGCCCCAAGGCGGCCGACAAGACGGTGACGGCCACGGTGACCGGCAATGTGCGCGTGACCGAGGTCGGCAGCGATTACGACACGCACCACATCGTGCTGGACTTCGGCGCCATGCCGTTCCCGGTGCTCGAGGGCCAGTCGATCGGCGTCATTCCCCCCGGCGTGGATGCCAACGGCAAGCCGCACCATGCACGCCAGTACAGCATCGCGAGCCCGCGCAACGGCGAGCGCCCCGGCTACAACAACGTGTCGCTGACCATCAAGCGCGTGCTTGAGGACCACTCGGGCAAGCCAGTGCGCGGGGTGGCCAGCAACTACATGTGCGACCTGCAGGTGGGCGACCAGGTACAGGTGATCGGGCCGTTCGGTGCGAGCTTCCTGATGCCCAACCACCCCAAGAGCCACATCGTGATGATCTGCACCGGAACCGGCAGCGCGCCGATGCGTGCGATGACCGAGTGGCGCCGCAGGCTGCGCCAGTCGGGCAAGTTCGAAGGCGGCAAGCTGATGCTGTTCTTCGGTGCCCGCACGCAGGAAGAGCTGCCCTACTTCGGCCCGCTGCAGAACCTGCCCAAGGACTTCATCGACATCGAGTTCGCCTTCAGCCGCACGCCGGGGCAGCCCAAGAAGTATGTGCAGGACGCGATGCGTGACCGCGCGGCGGACCTCGTGCCGCTGCTGCGCGACCCGAACGCCTGCTTCTACGTCTGCGGCCTCAAGGCGATGGAAGAAGGCGTTGTGCTGGCCCTGCACGACATTGCCAAGGCCGCTGGCCTGGACTGGGACCAGCTCGGCGCCGAGATGAAGAAGCAGGGGCGCCTGCACCTCGAGACGTATTGAGGCTGCGGAAACCCCGATGACCGGGTCAGCGCGCAAGATCTCGCGGCCCCGGGTTCCCCACTGAAGAGCGGCTCCGCAGAGCCGCTCTTTTTTTGCGCTCAGGCTTCGCGCGCCGGGGGCTTGAGGCGATAGCTCGCCGGCGTGCGGCCCATCTTGATCGGCGAGGCCACGCCGCGGTAGTCGTCGATCTGAACCACCATGCCGCGATGCTGGGTGTGCGCATCGGCCAGCGACGAGGCCACGTTCTGGATCGGCGCGCAGGGCACGCCCTCGCGCACCAGTTGCTCGGCCAATGGCTTGCATTCAAACCGTGCCAGCTCGGCCTCGAGCCGCTCCTTCAGTGCCGCGCGGTTCACCGTGCGCTGGCCGTTGCTGGCAAAGCGTGCATCGCCCGGCAGGTCGTCTGCGCCGATCAGGCGGCACAGCGTGGCGAACTGCCGGTCATTACCCACCGCCAGGAAAATCTTCTCGGTGCCGGTGACGAAGGTGTCGTACGGCGTGATGTTCGGGTGCGCATTGCCGCTGCGCCCGGGAATGCGGCCGTCCATCAGGTGGTTGGCGGCATGCGGATGCAACAGCGACAGGCCGGCGTCGTACAGCGCCACCTCGACAAACTGCCCCAGGCCGCTGCGCTCGCGCTCGATCAGGGCAAAGCTCACGCCCAGCGCGGCGTTCAGCCCGGTCACCATGTCCACCACCGGCAGGCCCACGCGAAGCGGCTCCCCGCCGCACGCATCGGGTTCGCCGTTCACGCTCATGATGCCCGACAGCGCCTGGATGGCGGCGTCATAGCCAGGCAGCCCGCCCAGGGGGCCATCGGCGCCAAAGCCGGTGATGCGGCAGTACACCAGCCGCGGAAAACGCTGCCGGAGCACCTCGTAGCCCAGGCCCCACTTTTCCGTCGTGCCGGTCTTGAAGTTCTCCACCAGCACGTCGGCCTCGGCCAGCAGCGCCAGCAGCGCATCGCGCTCGGCCGGCTGCGTCAGGTCCATGGTGCTGCCGCGCTTGTTGCGGTTGAGCCCCTGAAAGTACGACGCGGTGCCCTGCGCGTTGAACGGCGGGCCCCAGCCGCGGGTCTCGTCACCCACAGGCGGCTCGATCTTCAGCACATCGGCGCCGTGATCGGCGAGGATCTGGGTGCAGTACGGCCCGGCCAGCACACGTGACAGGTCCACCACACGCAGGCCGTGCAGGCTGCCAAGGGGCAGCGGAAGTTGGGGGGTGTTCATGATCGGTGTTTCGTGAGGTGCTGCCCGATTGCCTGCAAACACTCGGCGGTGCTGTCGGTCATCAGCCAGTGGCTGGCCTCGGGCAGCTCCAGCAGCGTGGCCTGCGGCAGCCGCGCTGCGATCAGGCGACCGTTGGCCGGCGGGATCAGGGCGTCTTGCAGGCCGTGCATCACCAGTGTGGGCGCGCTCACCTGCGACAGGCTCTGGTAGGCCGACCAGTAGATCAGTCCGTAGAGCTGCGCCTGGTAGTCGCGTGCGGTGGGCTGGTTGGCCAGGCGCACCAGCGCGTCTTCCTCGAACAAGGCATCGGGCGTGCTGCGCCCGTAGGTGTGCGGGCGCATCTGGCGCAGGCTTTCCTCTGCTGCCATGTGCGCCTTGTCAAACAGCAGCTGGCGCACCCGCGCCGAGGCCTGCACCGCCCACATGCCGCCCGGGTGCGTACCGAGCAAGGTGAGCGATCGCAGCCGCTGCGGGAATTCGATGGCGAACTGCTGCGCGATCATCCCGCCCATCGAGAAGCCCACCACATGGGCGCTCTTCTCGCCGGCGGCGTCGAGTACGGCAGCGATGTCCGCCGCCATCGACGACACCCGATGCACCACCGCATGGCGCACCCGCGTCTGCCCGGTGCCGCGGTTGTCCAGCAGGATCACGCGGTGGCTGCGGGCGAGTTGGGGCGCCACGCGAAACCACATCGCCGAGCTGCAGCCCAGCCCCATGACCAGCACCACCGGCTCGCCCTGACCGAGCGAATTCCAGTAGATATGGGCGTCCCGCCGCTCGACGAAAGCCATCGCGCGTCAGGTCCGATGCCGCAGCACAGGCGACAGCAAGGCAGGCTGCGGCGGCATCAGTTGAGCTGGCTGACGAACTTCGTGTTCAGGTAACCGTCAAACGTCTCGGTTCCGCCTTCGCTGCCCATGCCGCTGTCATTGATGCCGCCAAACGGTGTCTCGGCCAGCGCCAGCCCCAGGTGGTTGATCGACACCATGCCGGCGGCAAGGCCCGTGCTCAGCACATGGGCGTTGCGGTTGGAGGTGGTGAAGACATACGAGGCCAGCCCGTAGGGCAGGCTGTTGGCGCGCTGGAGCACCTCGTCCACCGACTTGAAGCGCACCATGCCGGCGACCGGGCCAAACGGCTCTTCGTTGAGCAGCCGGGCGTTGTCGGGCAGGTCGGCAATCACCGTGGGTGCAAAGAAGTTGCCCGCACCAGGCATCGGCGCGCCGCCCAGCAGCACGCTGGCGCCGCGCTCACGCGCGTCCTCGATGAAGCCCGTCACCGCACCCACGCGGCGCTGCTGTGCCAGCGGCCCCATCTGCGTACCCTCGGCCAGACCGTCACCGACCTTGAGCGTCTGTGCCTTCTGCACGAAACCGGCGACGAAGCGGTCGTACACGCCCTCCTGCACATAAAAGCGCGTTGGCGAGATGCACACCTGGCCGGCATTGCGGAACTTGAACGGCACCAGCGTCTTGAGCGCGAGGTCGATGTCGGCGTCATTGCACACGATCACCGGCGCATGGCCGCCCAGCTCCATGGTGGCGCGCTTCATCTGCGCGGCCGCCTTGGCCGCGAGCATCTTGCCCACCGGGGTGGAGCCGGTGAAGGTGATCTTGCGAACGATCGGGCTGGCCAGCAGGTGATCGGACACCTGCGCCGGCACGCCCCACACGATGTTCAGCACGCCCTTGGGCAGGCCGGCGTCGTGAAAGATCCTGGCCAGCGCCACCACCGCGCTCGGCGCGTCTTCGGGGCCCTTGAGGATCACGGTGCAGCCCGCGCCGATGGCAGCCGACACCTTGCGCACCGCCTGGCTGAACGGGAAGTTCCACGGCGAGAACGCCGCGACCACGCCCACCGGCTCGCGCAGCACCGTCTGGCGCACGGCTTCGTTGCGCGCCGGAATCACCCGGCCATAGATGCGCCGGCACTCCTCGGCATGCCACTCGGCGTGCTCGGCACACGACATCACCTCGCCGGTGCTTTCGGCCAGCGGCTTGCCCTGGTCGGTGGTGATGCTGCGCCCGATGTCGGCGGCGCGCTCGCGCATCAGCTCACCGGCCTTGCGCAGCACCTTGCTGCGCTCCATCGGCGACGTGCGCTTCCAGCTGTCGAAGGCGCGCGATGCGGCGGCGAGCGCGCGGTCGAGGTCTTCGGTGGTGGCATGCGGCAGCTTGCCGACCACCTGATGGTTGGCCGGGTTCAGGATGTCCTGTTCCTTGCGGCCGCCGCCGTGGATGAATTCACCGTCGATGTAGAGGCTGAGCTGGGGATAGGTCACGTGAGAGGTCCTGTGCAGGGGTCTGTGATGTCAGGGGGCAGCGAAGGGAAAGGCGTTCAGGCCACACGGCTCAGGGCACCAGCACCGTTCGCCCCACCACGCGGCCGTGGTGCAGGTCCTGCATCGCATCGTTGGCCTGCGACAGCGGGCGGGTGTTCACCGGAATGGACTTCATCCTTGTGCGCTTGACCAGCGTCACCAGCTCTTGCAGCTCGTGCAGCGTTCCCACGTAGCTGCCCTGGATCGTCAGCGGGCGCATCGGAATCACCGGCAGGGCCAGCGTGAGGTCGCCGCCCATCAGGCCGCAGATCACGATGTGGCCGCCGCGCGCGGCGCTGGCCATGGCAAGGCTTACTGTGGGTGTGGCGCCCACGAGGTCGAGCACCGCACGCGCACCGCCACCCGTGGCCTGCTGGATCTGCTGCACGGCGTCAGCGGCCCTGGCATCGATGGCCAGCAGCGCGCCGGCGGCCAGAGCAGCCTCGCGCTTGACCGGGTCCAGATCGACCACGATCGCGCCCTTGCCGCCCAGCGCCTTGAGCACCTCGATCGCCATCAGGCCGAGGCCACCCGCGCCGATGATCACCACCGGGTCGGTGGTGATGCGCTCACCGAGCTTCTTGAGGGCGCTGTAGGTCGTCACGCCGGCACAGGCCAGCGGCGCGGCCGCAGCGGCGTCCAGGCCGTCGATGTCCACCAGATAGCGCGGATGCGGCACCACCACGTATTCGGCAAAGCCCCCCGGGCGGGCGATGCCCAGCGCCTGCGGCTTGATGCAGATGTTCTCTTCGCCGCGCTTGCAGGCCGCGCACTCGCCGCAACCGATCCACGGGTGCACCAGCGCCACGCGCCCGGCCTTCACGCCGGCCGCCTGCGCCGCATCCGGGCCGGCCGAGACCACCTCGCCCACGATCTCATGGCTGAGCGTCAGCGGCGGCTTGATGCCGCGCTCGGCCAGGGTCAGCTTCTTGCCGCCACCCAGGTCGTAGTGGCCTTCCCACAGGTGCAGGTCGGTGTGGCACACGCCCGCGGCCCGCACCTTGAGCAGCACCTCGGTGCCTTGGGGTTGCGGGACGGGCTTGTCCACCAGTTGCAGGGGTTGGCCATGGTCGAGCACGCAGTAGCAACGCATTCAGTGTCCTTGATGAAAAGCGAAGGGGTTGGAAATTCAGACCGAGCGCGGTGCCAGCCAGTCGTTGAGCGCAGGCCACATCCGCAGCTCGGCGCCGCGACCGGCCACCAGCCCGACATGGCCGCCCTTGAGGATGAGTTCCTGCCGGTCCGGGCTACCCACGCGCTGCACCAGGTCGCGCGATGACGCATACGGCGTGATGTGGTCGTCCTGCGCCAGCAGGTGCAGGAACGGCACCTTGATCGCAGACAGGTCCACCCGCCGGCCACCGATCTTCCAGGTGCCGTTCATCAGGCGGTTGCTGCGCAGGAAGTCGTTGACCATCTGGCGGAACACGCCGCCCGGGAACGGGATGTTGTCGGTTTCCCACTTGCCCATGCGCAGGTTGCTGCGCACCACCTCTTCCTTGTCGGCCTGGTTGAGCAGGTTCATCGCGCCCGACACCTTGCCGAAAGGCCGCAGCGCGCGCAGCGCGTTTTGCACCCACTCGGCGGGCACGTTGCCGTGCTGGACCAGCAGCGCTTCTTCGTCGAAGTCCTCGCCCATCCAGGCCTTGAGCGATTCGAGTCCGTCGCTGTTGACCGGCGTGGCCATGCACACCAGGTTCTTCAGTGGCGCACCCGCCAGCGCCGCCCACAGCACCGACAGCAAGCCGCCAACGCAGTAGCCAATGATGGACAGCTCGCGCTCGCCGCTGTGCTTGAGCACCTGCTCCACGCAGGCCGGCAGGCGGTCGAGCACATGGTCTTCCAGCGTCAGGTGCTGGTGCTCCTTGCGCGGGCGGCCCCACTCGAGCATGTAGACATCGAAGCCCTGCTTGAGCAGGTGCTCGACCATGCTCTGCCCTGGCACGAGGTCGAGGATGTAGGGCTGGTTCACCAGCGAGGTGACGATCAGCACCGGCACGCGGTAGACGCTGTCGCACTGCGGCCGGAAGTGGTGCAGCTTGAGCGTGCCTTGCGCGTAGATCGTGTCCCTGGGCGTGGCACCCAGCGGGCCGGTCAGGTCGGCCAGGTCGGCCGCGGGCAGGCCCATGCGCTCCAGCGTGCGCTGCACCGGATTGGGCAGGCGCGTGAGCGCAGCCGCTCGGGCGGTGGCCTGCATGTCAGGCCTTCGTGCGGCCAGCCGCCTTCGCCGGGCGCCGCGTGCGGGCCGGCCGGGCGATGGGCGAGGCCGACACGGCCGACGTACTGGCTGGCAGCGCCGCCAGGCATTGGCGCAGCTGCGACAGGCCCGCCGCGACCTGGGCCAGGCCGTCTTCAAGCCGGCCCATGCGCTCGTCCAGCGCCTCCAGATCGCTGCGCGACGGCAGGTTGGCGGCAGCCAGCGACGCCTGCGCCAGTTCAGAGAACTGGCGGTGCATCAGCTGCAGCTCGCTCAGCTGGCGGTTGAGCGCACCGCCGGTGTGCTCTTCCTTGAGCAGCTGCGACACGGCCTCGCTCCATTGCGCTTCGCTCTTGACGATCCAGTCGCGCCAGATGCGCGCGGGGCTGAAGGCGCTCCAGTCGGGCGCGTCGATGGGGGCGGCGCTGTTCATGCGCCGGCTTTCAGGATGGTGCGCCCGCGGATGCGGCCGGCGCGCAGGTCTTCGAGCGCCTGCGTCACGCTCGACAGCGGCTGCGTGGTCAGCGGCAGGTCAGGCAGCACGCCGGTGCGCGCAATCGCCATCAGCTCCTGCATTTCCTGGAGGCTGCCGACATACGAGCCCTCCACCGACACTGCCTTCATCGAGACCATGGCCGGTGTCAGCGGCGTGGCGCCACCGAACAGGCCCACGCACACCAGCTTGCCGACCTTGCGCAGCGCGCCGAAGCCGAAGTTGAAGCTCGAGTCGGCACCGACGAAGTCGATGGCCGCAGCAACGCCGCCACCGGTGGACTTGATCAGCGCCTTGAGCGCGCCTTCGGCTGCCGGGTTGATCAGCTCGCCCGCGCCTGCTTCGCGCGCGACGGCCCACTTGGACTCGTCGAGCTCCACCACGATCGGGGCCACGCCGAACATCTGGCGCGCCAGGCGGATGCCTGACAGGCCCACGCCGCCCGCACCGATGATCAGCAGCGGATCCTGCGGGCCGATCTGGCCGACCTTCTTGAGCGCGCTGTAGGCAGTCAGTCCCGAGCAGGCGTAGGTGCAGGCCTGCTCTTCGGCAAGCGTGCCGTAGTCCACCAGGTACTTTGCGTCGGGCACCACCACATGGCTTGAAAAACCGCCGTCGCGCTGGATGCCCAGCGTCTGCGGACGATTGCACAGATGCTCTCGGCCATCGGCGCACAGCGAGCAGCTGCCGCAGCCGATCCACGGGAACACCACCCGCTTGTCGCCGACCTTCACGCCGGTGGCCTCCGGGCCCACGGCCACCACGGTGCCCGCGATCTCGTGGCCCAGGGCGCGCGGCGGCTGCAGCGCGCGGGTCATGTCAAGCCGCTGGCCTGCGCCAAGATCAAAGAAGCCGTCATGCAGGTGCACGTCGCTGTGGCACACGCCGCAGCTGCCGATGCGCACGATGACTTCGCGGCCCTGGGGTTGGGGAACTTCGCGCAGTTTCTGCGCTAAGGGCTGGCCGAAGGCCTCGACCTGATAGCTGGTCATCGTCATGGGGGTACCTCGTGAGGGGGAATGGTGTGCGGGGTGCAGAGAATGAAAAGCGGGCAACAGATCAGCCGCGTTCCTGCTCGAGCGCGCGCAGCTTGAAGCGCTGGATCTTCCCGGTCGCCGTCTTCGGCAGGTCGGGCACGAACTCGATGAAACGCGGGTACTTGTAGGGCGCCAGGCGGTCTTTCACGAAGGCCTTGAGCGCAGCCTCGTCGACCGCCTGCCCTGGTTTGAGCACGACGAAGGCCTTGGTCTTGGTCAGGCCCTCGCTGTCTTCCTTGCCGATCACGGCCGCCTCGAGCACCGCGGGGTGCTGCACCAGCGTGGCCTCGACCTCGAACGGGCTCACATAGATGCCGCTGACCTTGAGCATGTCGTCGCTGCGGCCGGCGTAGGTGTAGGTGCCGTCGGCGTTGCGGATGTATTTGTCGCCGCTCTTGGTCCACGCGCCCTGAAAGGTCTCGCGCGACTTGCTGCGGTTGCCCCAGTACATCATCGCGGCGCTCGGGCCGTGGATGTACAGGTCGCCCGGCTCGCCATCGGGCACCGGCTCGCCCTTGTCACCACGCAGCTCGACCTCGTAGCCCGGCACCGGCCAGCCGGTGGTTCCGTAGCGCACCTGCTCGGGCGTGTTGCTCAGGAAGATGTGCAGCATTTCGGTGGAGCCAATGCCGTCGACAATGTCCACACCAAAGTGCGCCTTGAAGCGCTCGCCCAGATCGGCCGGCAGGGCCTCGCCGGCGGAAGACACCAGACGGATCGCCAGCGCGCTGCGCGCAGGCAGCTGGGCGTGCGCCAGCATGCCGGCAAAGCCGGTGGGCGCACCGTAGAACACGGTGGGCTTGGCACCGCCGACCTCTCCGCGCAGGCGGCGGAAGGTGGCCTCGGGCGTCGGGCGCTCGCCCATCAGCACCGTGGTGGCCCCCACGCTCATCGGAAAGCTCAGCGCGTTGCCCAGGCCGTAGGCAAAAAACAGCTTGGCAGCGGAAAAGCACACATCGTCTTCGCGCAGCTTCAGCACCCGCTTGCCATACAGCTCGGCCGTCCAGTACGGGTTGGCCTGCGAATGCACCGTGCCCTTGGGGCGGCCGGTCGAGCCCGATGAATAGAGCCAGAAGGCCGGATCATCCGCGCCGGTGGCCGCCGCGCGCGGCGCGGGGTCGTGCGCCGCAACGAAGGCTTCGAATTCCACTTCGCCCGGCTGCGGCTGCGCGTCCACCGAAGGCGCCGCTTTCTGTGGCGCTTTCAATGGAGCCTGCGGCCGCGAGACGATCACCTGGCGCACCTCGTGGTCGCAGCGCGTCAGCGCCGCAGACAACGTGGGCAACAGCGCGCCCGACACCAGCACCGCCTGCGCACGCGAGTTCTCGAGCATGTAGGCATAGTCGTCTGCGGTCAGCAGCGTGTTCACCGCCACCGGCACCAGGCCGGCATAGATGCTGCCCAGAAAGCTCACGGGCCAGTCGCATCCGTCCTGCATCAGCAGCAGCACGCGCTCTTCGCGGCGGATGCCCAGTGCACGCAGGCCGGCGGCCACGCGTTGCACCCGCTCGGCCAGGGCGCCGTAGCTCAGTGCCGCGTCATCGTCGACAAACGCCAGCTTGTCGTGGCGTTGCGCATTGGCTTGCAGCAGGTGCTGCGCAAAATTGAAGCGCGCCGGCAAGGCGGGCACCTCAGGCAGGTTGGATTCGGTGGTCATCGCTGTCTCCTGGTGTTCTGTGTCTCGATCCGTGGCCTTGCGTTGGCGGGTCGCCCAGGCGCTCGCACCGCAGCCGGCTGTGGGCACAGGGCGAGCGCGCGTGTTTGGCAGCGTTCGCCTTCATCCACAACATGAACTTTAAAGCATGCTGTGTTATAGGTCAAGCACTATATTGCTCACTTGTTGAAACGAAGGCGAAGCGACGGGTTAATCCGGAGCGGCCCGCTATCGATCGCCACCCCGCTTCTGCACGATATTTCTTGACTTGGATCAAAGTCATGCAATATGCTGCGCGCCAATCCTAAGGGCCCGCCACGCGAGCCAGACGCAATCCACCATCCGCACGACCCCATGAAGCTGAAGATCCTCGTCGGCACCATGACCGGCACCGCCGAATTCGTGGCCCAGGCCATCGAGCTCGAATGCGCCGAGCTGGCAGACCCGATCGAGGTCACGCGCATGGACGCGCTGGACGGCAGCGTGTTTGACGAGGACGCCCTGTTCCTCATCTGCACCTCCACCTATGGCTCGGGGGACGTGCCGGACAACGCGCAGGCCTTCTACGCATCGCTCGACGCGCAGCCGCGCTTTCTGGGGCATGTGCGCTACGGCGTGATCGCGCTGGGCGACAGCGCCTATCCGCAGACCTTTTGCAATGGCGGCAAGCGCTTTGACGAGCGACTGAGCGACCTCGGCGCCAAGCGCATCGGCGACGTGTTCTGCCACGACGCCAGCGCCGGCACCGTGCCCGAAGACGAAGGCTTGGCCTGGTGCCGCGCCTGGCTGGCCAGCGCAGCGAGCCTGTTTCCCCGGGAAAACCATGCGTAAAGCCGCGGTCGCATGCGCTATCGTGCAGCTTGGCGGCACCCTGCTGTGCCGCCGGACCGATGACAACATCTGAGAGGAGACTTCACATGACCACCCGCCGCCTCGTCCTGACCCGCAGCGCTGCCGTGATCGGCGCCGCGTCCACCGGGCTGCTGCTGCCCGAGATTGCACGCGCCCAAAGCAACAAGATCCGCATCGGCCTGATGCTGCCCTACACCGGCACCTTCGCCGCACTGGGCATCAACATCGAAGCGGGCTTTCGCATGGCGCTCGATGAGCAAGGCGGCAAGCTCGGCGGCCGCGATGTGGAATTCTTCAAGGTCGATGACGAATCCGACCCGCCCAAGGGCGTGGAGAACGCCAACAAGCTGGTGCAGCGCGACAAGGTCGATGTGCTGGTGGGCACTGTCCATACCGGCGTACAAATGGGCATCCACCGCGTTGCACGGGAAACTGGCGTACTAAACCTAATCCCAAACGCAGGGGCACATATCGCTACACGTGCTCAATGCGCGCCTAACGTGTTCCGCACCAGCTTCAGCAACAGCCAGCCAACACTGGCACTTGGTAAGCCGATGATGGATAAAGGTCTCAAGCGAACCGCTTGGATCACTTGGAAGTACGGTGCTGGCGACGAGGCCTTCGAGGGCTTCAAGGAAAGCTATACCAAGGCCGGCGGCACCATCGTCAAGGAACTCGGCCTGCCCTTCCCCAACGTCGAATTCCAGGCGCTTCTGACGGAAATCGCAGCGCTGAAACCTGACGCAGTGGCGTGCTTCTTCGCTGGGGCGGGAGCCGCAAAGTTCATCCGCGACTATGCCGCAGCGGGCCTCCAGGGGCGTATACCCCTCTGGGGCTCGGGTTTCCTCACGGAAGGGGTACTGGATGCAGCCGGCCCGGCAGCCGACGGCATCATGACGACGCTGCACTACAGCGACTCGCTGGACACCAAGCGCAACCAGGACTTCCGCCGCAAGTTCGCCATCACGAACAAGCTGCAGCCCGATGTCTATGCAGTGCAGGGCTACGACTCGGGCCTGCTGCTCGCGCAGGCGATGACCGCGGTCAAGGGCGACTTTGCGAACAAGAAGGCGCTGTACGGCGCCATGGAAGGCGCCACCATCGACAGCCCGCGCGGCAAGTGGACGATGAGCAAGTCGCACAACCCGATCCAGGACATGTACCTGCGC
>JBDLRH010000084.1:0-6815 GCA_039800165.1 Pseudomonadota bacterium | reverse complement strand
GCCCGACTCGACACCCTGCACCAGGGCGCCCATCGGCTTGCCCAGCCCGATCGCCTCGGCGACTTCCTTGGTCACCGGTGCGATCGTCACGCCGATGCGGCCGCGAATCACGCGACCGCTGGCGCGCAACTGGTCGGCGACGCGCATCGCCTCGTCGATCGGAATTGCGAAGCTGATCCCCATGAAGCCGCCGGAGCGGCTGTAGATCTGCGAATTGATGCCCACCACCTCGCCACGCATGTTGATCAGCGGGCCGCCCGAGTTGCCGGGGTTGATCGCCACATCGGTCTGGATGAACGGCAGGTAGTCGCCGGTGTCGCGCTGCTTGGCGCTGACGATGCCGGCGGTGACGGTGTTCTCCAGGCCGAACGGCGAGCCGATCGCCATCACCCACTCGCCCACCTTCAGCCGGTTCACGTCGCCGAGCTTGACGGCCGGCAGGCCGGTGGCCTCGATCTTCACCACCGCCACATCGGTGCGCTTGTCGGCGCCGACGATGCGGGCCTTGAACTCGCGCTTGTCGGGCAGCGTGACCAGCACCTCGTCGGCGCCGTCGACCACATGGGCATTGGTCATGATGAAGCCGTCAGACGTGAGCACGAAGCCCGAGCCCACGCCGCGCGGCTGCTGCTCTTCGGGCTGCGGGCCGCGGCGCGGCTGGCGCGGATTACCCGGCAGCGGCTGGCCGAAGAACCGGCGGAAGAACTCCTGCATCTCCTCGTCGCTGGGCGTGCTGCCGCTCGCGCCGGTACGCACCCGCTCCAGCGTGCGGATGTTCACCACCGACGGGCCCACCTGCTCGACCAGGTCAGTGAAGTCGGGCAGGCCGCGCACCTGCGCCGAGGCCTGGGGCGCCAGCGCCAGCCCGGTGCCCAGCGCCAGCACGGATGCCAGCGGCAGCGCGAACGCCAGCGACAGCACCGAGGCCGCGCCGCGCAGACGCTCCGCGATCGGAACCGAAGTTGCAGAAATCGATGTCATGTCCAGCCCTTTCAAGCCATGGGTGTGTGGGTTCGGGCCCTGCCCGCGGGCCGGGTCGCCCGGCGGGCCCGATGATCAGTCAAAGCCCGACTTCGCGCCGAATGTGGGGCTTTGCACGCGGAACAAAAGAGCCGCGCAACTCAGGGAAGTTCCGGGGGTGGCCTCGCTTCAGCGGCGCCGTTCGAGGCCGCGCGCAAATGCCTCGAGGGTGGCCACCGGCACCTCGCCCACCGCGGTCAGCCACCAGCTGGCAGCTTCCGGCGCTGCGATCGCCGCGGTCACCGCGGCTGCGGGGGAACCCGCGAGGCGGCGCGTGATCAGCTGCGTAGCCCCGCTGCCGTGGGTGACTTCCTGGGCGTGGCGCTGCCGGTCAAAGGGTTCGATGAACAGCGAGACGGTGGCCAGCCCGTCCGAGAAGGTCCACTGCATCGCGCCTTCGTAGCTGCGCGCGCTGCCGGCGGCATCGGCTGCGCTGGTATCGGCGGGCATGCCGCGCTCAACACGCCGGCGCTGGCAGCCGGTGGATTCGAAGCCCGGCACCGGCTGGCGCAGCGCCCAGCCCTCGGCCTCGGGCGTGGTCTTCTGCGGCTCGAGGCGGTGCACCCGATAGCCCTCGGTGCGGGCCATCAGCCGCGCCAGGCGCTCCATGCGCACCGGGGCGTCAAGCCGCAGCTCGGAGAACGCCGCCTGCTCCAGCACGCGGCCGTCGGCGGCCAGCGTCTGCATGCGCATCACCAGGCCGGTGCGCTGCTCGCTCCAGATGCGGTAGCCAAAGCGCATCGCATCACGCGGCTCGAGCTGGATGATGTCGGCATCAAAGCCCGCCACCCGGTCCATGCCCAGGCGGCGCAGGCTGTAGTGGTCGGCGATGCCGGCGTGTGCCGCACGCAGCCGCTGCGGAAACACCTGCAGCGAGTCGCGCTGCTCGCTGACCACCAGCCTGCGGTGGGGCAGAAAGGTGACCACTTCGCTGTCGCGGCGAAAGGTCTGCCGCGCCGGCCCGGTGAGCGCCTCGACATGCTCGATCTGCTGGCGGCCGTCGCACACATGCGCAATCCGCGCACTGGCCATCTGGCCGTGCGCCGAAGACACGACAAAGGTGCCCACGTAGCTGCGCGAGCGGCCCGCCTCGTGCAGCCGCTCGAGCCACTGCAGCAGGCTGCGCTCGGTGGCCGGCGGGCTGTCCACGCCCGGGACGCCTTGCGCACCGGCTGGCAACAGGCCCAACGCCAGCCACAGCGCCAGCACCGGCACCAGCCACAGCGCCGCCCTGTGCACACAGGCCAATGCAGGCCGGCCGTGCATCGCGTTGTGCTTCATCGCGCTGGCCCTTCGAAGGTGGCGTTGCGCAGGAAGCCCGCGGGCATCTGCAGCGCCGACGGCCCGCCTGCGTCCCGGTGCGCCTGCAAGAAGGCATCGAGTTGCGGATCGCGCAGCATCACGCCTGCCGCCACCACGGCGGGGGGCACCGATGCAGCGGGCGTACCCGTAGGCGCAACCTTAGGCGTACCCGTAGGCGCTACGGCAGGTGCAGCGGCCGGGGCAACGACAGGCACAGGCGCTGCCGCCATCTGCGCTGAAGGTAGCGTTGGCGTGGGGGGTACCGCCAGCGACCGGGTGAGCGTGCCGACGGCAACGACCGCCACCACCGAGGCGAAGCCCGCCACCAGCTTCCAGCGGAACACCGAGTCGTTGGCAGCCGGGGGCCGCGCTTGCCCTGCTGCAGGCGAAGCGAGCGGCGCAAAGGGTTCGGACGCGGCAGAAGGGGCAGACGACAACGCCATTGGCGCCAACCGGTCGGCGCGCAGCCGCGCAAGAAAGACCGCATCCGGGCTGCCCGCACCACGACGCGCCTGCATGGCGCCGTCTGCCGGGCGACAGGCGCCCGCCCCGGAGCGCAGCACTTCGCCGATCAGGTGATAGTCGTGCCAGCGCGCCGCGGCAGGGCTGCCGGCGAGCGGTGCGTCCACTTCGCTCAGCGCCAGCTGCAGGGCCGCGTCGATCTCGTCGCCGCACAGCTCGCCATCGGTGAGGGCCGATACCAGTTCACCTGGCGGCACACCATCGGGCCGTCGGGCGGGGTCCTGGGTTCGGGTCATTGGGTCGTTCTCCGTCCTGCATTCACCAGCGCTTGCCACCCTGCCGGTCAAGCAGGGGGCGGATGCGCGCCGAAATCGCCTCGCGTGCGCGGAAGATGCGCGAACGCACCGTGCCGATCGGGCAGTCCATCGCCGCAGCGATCTCCTCGTAGCTCAGGCCCTCGATCTCGCGCAGCGTCACCGCCTGGCGCAAGTCCTCGGGCAGGGCCTCCATCGCAGCGTTCACGGCGGCGGCCAACTCGCGCGCGGCCAGTTCCGTTTCGGGCGTCTCGGTGGTCGTTGGTTCCGGCTGGCGCGCCGAAGTTTCATCGGCATCGGTATCGAGTTGCAACGCGTGCTCGGGCAGCACCGGATCGCGCTTGAGCGCCACCAGCGCCTTCTTGGCGGTGTTGACCGCAATGCGATACAGCCAGGTGTAGAACTGCGCGTCGCCGCGAAACTGCGGCAGCGCCCGCCAGGCCTTGATGAAGGTCTCCTGCGCGAGCTCTTCCACCAGGTCGGCGTCGCGCACCATGCGCCCGATCAGCCGCTCTACCCGCCAGCGGTGCTTGAGTACCAGCAGCTCGAAGGCGCGATCGTCGCCGGCCACCGCGCGCTGCACCAGCAGGGCATCGGCGTCAGGGGCGACATCTGGTGCGACGTCGGGGGCGACGTGTGAGGCAACGCCGGGGGCAACGTCTGCCGCGGATGGCGATGCTGGCGCCGGGGGCACAGGCGATGTCGACGTTACCGGCGATACCGGCGGTCCGGGCGATACCGGAGGTACGGGCGGTATGGGCGTCATCGCGCGATCTCGCTTCCGCCCTTGTTCTGGCTCTTGTTCTGGCCCGTGTTCTGGCTCTGGCCCTCACCCTTGCGCTCAAGCTTGCGCCCAGGATCGCGCCCACGATCATGCCCACGCCCGCGGCCGGCGCGCACATGGTGCGGGCGGGCGAACAGCGCGCGCCGCAGCGCGGCCCACTGCGCGGGTGCGTCCTGCTCGCGCAGCCACCACCAACGCACCCGGCCGTCCTCGCCGGCAAAGCGCACCCACAGCCGCGACTGCAGGTCCAGCGTGCATTCGGCGTGACCGGCGATGCCCGGCAGGCCCGCCGCGTCGGCCGCAGCATCGGGCTGCTGCACCTCCTCGGGCACCGCCCCCGCGTAGAAGCGCCACGCGTCGCCCTCCCAGCAGAGCCACCCCGCAGCCTGGCGGCGCCAGCCCCACGCAGCCGCTGCGCCACACGCAAGCCACAAAGCAATCGCCGCGCCCACGGCCGTGCTGTCTGCTTGCGTGGCCTGCGCCCAGGCAGCCAGCACCAGCGCGGCGCCGACCCAGATCACCAGCAAAGGCGACAGCGGAAAACGCGAACGCCCCACCGGAAAGCTCACCGATGGGGCGTTGTGCATGGACAAGCCTGGAGAAGCGGGGAGCGCGCGGGTCAGGCCATGCGCTTGAACACCAGCGTGCCGTTGGTACCGCCGAAGCCGAAATTGTTCTTCATCGCCACATTGATCTTCATGTCGCGCGCGGTGTTGGCGCAGTAGTCCAGGTCGCACTCCGGGTCCTGGTTGAAGATGTTGATCGTGGGTGGGCTCTTCTGGTGGTGCACCGCCAGCACGGTGAACACGCTCTCGATGCCGCCGGCGCCCCCCAGAAGATGACCGGTCATCGACTTGGTGGAATTGACCACGGTCTTCTTCGCATGCTCGCCCAGCGCCGCCTTGATCGCATTCGACTCGTTGATATCGCCCAGCGGGGTGGAGGTGCCATGCGCGTTGAGGTAGCTTACCGCGTCGGCATTCACGCCGGCATTGCGCAGCGCGTTCAGCATGGCGCGGCGCGGGCCGTCCATGTTGGGCGCGGTCATGTGGCCGGCGTCGGCGCTCATGCCGTAGCCCGCGAGCTCGGCGTAGATCTTCGCGCCGCGCGCCCTGGCGTGCTCGTACTCCTCGAGCACCATCACGCCGGCGCCTTCGCCCAGCACAAAGCCGTCGCGGTCCTTGTCCCAGGGGCGCGAGGCGGTGGCCGGGTCGTCGTTGCGGGTGGACAGCGCACGCATCGCGGCAAAACCGCCGATGCCCAGTGGCGATACCGTGGACTCGGCGCCACCGGCAACCACCACGTCGGCGTCGCCGTACTCGATCATGCGGCCGGCCTCGCCAATGCAGTGCAGGCCGGTGGTGCAGGCGGTCACCACCGCCAGGTTCGGGCCCCTGAAGCCAAAGCGCATCGACACATGACCCGAGATCATGTTGATGATGGACGCCGGCACAAAGAACGGCGAGATGCGCCGCGGGCCGCGGTTGGTCAGTTCGGTGTGCGTCTCTTCGATCAGCGGCAGGCCGCCAATGCCCGAGCCGATCACGCAGCCGATGCGTGTCGATTCTTCCTCGCCCAGCGCCTCACCCGTCTTCAGCCCGGCGTCGGCCACGGCCTGTGCCGCGGCGGCAATGCCGTAGTGGATGAAGGTGTCCATCGTCCGCGCCTCCTTGGGCGGGATGTAGGACTCCAGGTCGAAGCCCTTCACTTCGCCCGCGATCTTGCAGGCGAAGTTCGAGGCATCGAACTTGGTGATGAGGGCGATGCCGGACTGGCCGGCAAGCAGGCTGGCCCAGGCCTGATCCACCGTGTTGCCCACGGGGCTCACGCAGCCCAGGCCGGTCACGACGACGCGGCGGCGGGCCATGCGAGGTCAGGCCTTCTTGTGCGCGTTGGCGTAGTCGATGGCGTTTTGCACCGTGGTGATCTTCTCGGCGTCTTCGTCCGGAATCTCGATGCCGAACTCGTCTTCCAGCGCCATCACCAGTTCCACCGTGTCCAGCGAGTCGGCGCCGAGGTCGGCCACGAAGGCCTTCTCATTGGTCACCTGCGACTCTTCCACGCCGAGCTGCTCGGCGATGATTTTCTTGACACGTGCTTCGATATCACTCATGTTGCCCTCAAAAGGGTTGTGGGAATCCGCGATTTTAGCTGCGTGGCTCCCAAGGAGCCCCCGACGCCGCCGCCGGGCGGATGGACCGGCAAAAAACGATGTAAGCAGCCGCTTCAGGCCATGAACATGCCGCCGTTGACGTGGATCTCCTGGCCGGTCACATAACCGGCCTGCGGCGAGGCCAGCCACGCCACCGCATGCGCGATGTCCGACGGCTTGCCCAGGTGCCCCAGCGGAATCTGCCCGAGCAGCGCCTTGTGCTGCTCTTCGGGCAGGGCGGCGGTCATGTCGGTCTCGATGAAGCCCGGTGCCACGCAGTTCACCGTGATGCCGCGGCTGCCGAGTTCGCGCGCAAGCGCCCGGGTCATGCCCGCCACGCCCGCCTTGGCGGCCGCGTAGTTGGCCTGGCCCGGGTTGCCCGAGGCGCCCACCACGCTGGTGATGCTGACGATGCGGCCGTAGCGCTGCTTCATCATGGTGCGCATCACGCCGCGGCTCATGCGAAAGACGGCCTTCAGGTTGGTGTCCAGCACCGCGTCCCAGTCTTCGTCCTTCATCCGCATGGCCAGCGTGTCACGGGTGATGCCCGCGTTGTTGACCAGCACATGCAGCGCGCCGTGCTCCTTGGTGATCGCATCGATCAGGGCCTCGGCGGCGGCCGCGTCGTTCACGTCAAGCTTCGCACCGCGGCAGCCCGCGTGGGCCGCCAGCGCCTGCGAAATCTGCGCCGCACCGGCGTCGCTGGTGGCGGTGCCGATCACTTTGAGGCCCTGGCGCGCCAGTTCAGCCGCAATGGATGCGCCGATGCCGCGCGAGGCGC
>JBDLRH010000083.1:0-10102 GCA_039800165.1 Pseudomonadota bacterium | reverse complement strand
AACGCAATCCACGTCCTTGGGAGCTACGACCCAACGGCAACGCCGAACGGGCGAACACGGAGTGACGTGTTCGCCGGTTGCACTTAACCGCGTGCGCAGCGGATGTCCGCCATGACCCGAGGGTCACGCAGCGCCATTTCCCAGAGCTTTTCCTCTTCACGTGCACGACGACGCTCTTGGGCCCATCGCTCCAATGCGGCGCTAACGGACTGACCAATCCAGGCGGTTACGCGCAGGACAGCTGCCAACGAGCCCGAAGAGCTACGGATGTCGGCAACGATCTCGCGGCTAGCGCGAACGGCTGCCTCCACACGAGCGACGCCGGGGTGCTCGAAGGAATAGGTGATGTGGGCGAATGAGGTCATGGTGGGCCTTGTGGTGCGTGCGATTACGCCAACGCCCAAAGATAAGGGTTAACCCTGATTCTTGCAGAAATATCAGTAGAAACCCTTACTTCACCTCCGGTCAACCTGGTCCCGATCGGTACGCCGAAACCGCCTGGGGGGTGGGGAAAAATCACCAGCCAGAAAGCGTAAGTACTTCAGTGCAATTTTTCGCAGCCCAAAAATTTGCGGGCGCAAACCCCCGTTCATAGCCCACGCGGGGGTCTAAAAAGCCCTACAGGGCACGCAAGGTGGCGCGGAGGTTTACTTCGCTCGTGCTGTCTCAGCGCGGAACTGGGCCAATACCGAGCCTGCGCTCTTGAGTCCACCTTTGGCCGCTGCTTCGGCTGCCCAGTCACGCTCCAGCTTATTAATGACCACGGTCACCTCGCTTACAAAAGCGGGATCAGCACGGCTGATGGAGATGTTGTTCTTCTTCATGTTATCGAAGGCGACCTGGTCTGCACGGTCCCACAATTTGCCGATCAAGCGCGAAGCAAACTCACCCGAGATGCCGTCGACCACCTTCTTGTCCTCCGCACTCAGCCGGTCGTACTTGGCCGGATTCATCATGAAGACAAAGCTGGTGTTGTAAAGGCCGCCAGGGAACGTCGTTGCATGCTTGACGACCTTATCCAGCTTCATGGAGTCGAGTGATTCGGCGGGGAATAGCGTCCCATCCATAACGCCGGTGGACAGCAGTTCAAACGAATCCGTCGCCGGCTTAAGCGTGACGTTCATATTGAGCTGCTTGGTGATGTCGTTGATGAAGCCGCCCCCGATGCGAAATTTCATTCGGGTCAGGTCTTCAGCCCTGGTGATCTGACGCTTGGTGTTGAACACTATCCCGGGCCCGTGGGTAAACAAGGCAATGGGCTTAACGCCCTGCTTCACGTGCTCGGCCAGAAACTCCGGGTACTTTTGTGCAATGCGCTGGTACGCCACCGAAGTGGCTTCAGCACTCTCGCCTAGAAACGGAAACTCCGCCATCTTGGTGAGCGAAAAGCGCCCCGGTGTGTATCCATGCACGGTAAACGAAATATCGACGACTCCGTTTTTGACTGCATCCAGAGTTCCGGGCGGGCTTACCGGAGCGCGAGGCAGCAGGTTGCAGCGCATCCTGTCGTTGGAGTTTTTCTGCAGCAGATCGCACCACTCTTTCTGGGCGATGCTCATACCGTGCGTGGGGGGCAGCCACGTGGAGACGGTAAAAATAGTCTGGGCCGATGCAGCCCCGCAAGTCAGCAAAGCCGTGACACCGAGGATGGAGAAACGCAATTTCATTTGAGGACTTCCTTCTGTAGGTGATGTTCAAATATCAGCCGCGATGCAGCTGGGCGAGGAATCGTTGTATCTGTTGGCAGCAGCGCCCGGTTACCCACGCGGCGTGGCTTGCTCGGCCTCTACGCGCTCAGCGAGCGCCCTGCGGAACTGAACAAGGGCCCCGTCAATAGGGAGCGGAATCATGGGTCGGGCTTGGCCATATTGCATGTTTCGATGCTGCGCGGTGATCATGGCGCGATCCTCCTCAAACGCGACGACCAGGCTCTGGTAGATGCCTTCGGTCAGGGCTGCGTCTCCTTGGTCTGACGGATGGGACTGCTGAAAGAAGTAATGCGTTGTGCTCTCGGTCTCTGGCGTTAAGGTCTGGCAGCTGTGCAGACGTACGGCCTGGCTCAAGTCATCCTTGTCACCCTCGACCGGCCGCCCGCCGGAGTGCATCAGCAACGTACCGGGAAGTAAAAACTCATAGATGAACCAGCGATCCAGCAATGCCCCCTCGGGGAACGGGCGCATCTTCTTGTAGAAAGGTGGCGGCGGGACAGCAGGGACCCGACGTGTGACCTTGATCCCCGGCATACCCGGCCCTTTGACGGGCTCGATATCCGCCTTGGCTTGCGCAATCGCCGTACTACCTCCCAGCGTCTTCTCATGCACATATGAAAGGTGCGAGAAGTCAAGCAAGTTGTCGCAAATCAACAGATACGGCGTGTCGTAGTGCAGGTATCCCGGCCGGTTCTTCCAGTCCTTGTGATCACACGAGAAATTATCTGGCAGCAAGGCTGTGTCGGCTCGTTGCGGATCGCCCATCCACACGAAGACCCAACGGTTGCGAACGGCAATCGGATAGCTGCGCACACATGCCTTATCCGGGATGAAGCCGATACCCGGTGCATCCACACAAGCGCCGCCAGCGTCGAACTTCAGGCCGTGATAGCCGCATCGGACGCAGTCACCCTCACGTTTGCCCTTGGACAGCGGCGCGTGCCTGTGGCAGCAGCGATCCTCCATCGCAGCGAACTGGCCGTCGTGCTTACGGAAAACCAGCACGGGCTCTCCGAGTACCACACGGGAAAACAGCTCGGGCGAGTCAGTGGCCGGTATTTCGTGATCCCACGCGATCACGTACCAGCAGTTTCGAAGCCACACGGGAGATCCCTCAAACGCAACAGCGACGCTACAGATCCTATGGGTAGTCCTTCGAGCCATTTATCCCCCTCGAAGGGGACAAACGCAAAGCACTCAGTGCGCCAGTTGGGCCAGCCGCAAGCGTCCGCCGGCTATTCCGCGCTGGGCAAGCTTGCTGTAGGCCCGCTTGCGAAGGGTTGCAACGGTGGACGACGCCACACCCAAGTCGACTGCAATTCCGTCTGCGCTCATGCCACACGCAATTCGTGCGCACACCGATAGTTCACGTGGCGTGAGCTCCGGCACTTCGCGGCGCAGGGACGCCTCTGCTTGCAGGATGTGCGCATCTCGGTCGGCAGGTCTACGGTGGGCTGCGCTGCGGCCATTCAGGGCCAGCTTGTGCGCCTGCCGGATCAAGCACGCCACGTCGAGCAAGCGTCCGACCTCAGCTTCTGCGAATCCGCCGCAAGCGCGGTCGCGGTACAGGTTGACGGAGAAGGTCCGACCTGGCACCGGGCAGTAAAAGAAGTTCAAACGTCCAGCGAGGTGGGCTCGTTCATAGATTTCCTCGCGCCAAGCGGGCACATGGATATCGTCGGCTCTCACGTACATCGCCGCGACGCCAGGTGGCTGCTGTTCGCTGAATCGCTGCGCAAGGCGCGTGCCGTCGTCCAGACGCCAGAAATGCTGTCGGTACAGCGAAAAGCAGTCAGGCGTCACGTTCTTGACGCCGCTGCGCGCGTGACCCTCCTGGAGTTCGGGGACCACGGCCCGGCTGCGGCCGTCCCTTTCGTACTCGACAAGCGACAGGTAATCGACCGCAACAAGACGGCTAAAGAAGGAAAGCATGCATTGCGCAGGTGAGGCGGCGGCATCACCGCCAAAGAGCGCAGACACTGCCTCGGCCGACACCGGAACCGCCGCAGGAACCTGATCGATTTGCCAGACGTTCACTTGAAGAGGTTATACACAGGCACGCACAACTTGTCAGCTAGGTGTTGCGCCATGGCCCGCCCAACGGATGCACCGGGTGTGCTTGTCCAAAAGCCCGCAGGGATGCCAGGTGAGAGAGAGAGAGAGAGAGAGAGAACTCATAGTCCCCAGCTCAAGCCAGAGGTGATGCGGAAAACCTCGCAGAATTTCTGCGCCGGCAGTGACAGAAGCCGACCCTTGTGTCTGAGAACAAGTGACGCTCTGACGCGCAAAACCTAACGAAATCCGCCGCGAAACCTAATGAAAGTAGTATGGTCAAACCATACTACTTTTGGGCAAGAAAAAAGCACCTAGCATCGCTGCTAAGTGCTTGATTTCATTGAGGAATTCTTGGTGGGTGATACATGGATCGAACATGTGACCCCTGCCGTGTGAAGGCAGTGCTCTACCGCTGAGCTAATCACCCAATCCGGGATTCCGGAAGCCCGAGATTATGCCACAGGCACACCGGGCAGTCGGCACCTCCGCGGGCTTACAGGGTGCGCCAGACGGTGGCGCCGTTGCTGGCCTTGTCGATCTGCGCCAGCACCGCTTCGTGCTCGGCGCGCTCGCTGTCGTTGGCCGCAATCACCGGCAGCTCGAAACCGCTCAGGTCGATGGCCACGCCGCCCTCGCCCGCGGCGGCATCGTTCAGGTCGATCAGCAGCGCGTCTTGCCCGCGGGTGAGGTTGATGTACACATCGGCCAGCAGTTCGGCGTCCAGCAGCGCGCCGTGCAGGGTGCGCCCGGAGTTGTCCACGCCCAGGCGGTCGCACAGCGCGTCCAGGCTGTTGCGCTTGCCCGGGTACAGCTCTTTGGCCATGGTCAGCGTGTCGGTGACACTGGCCACGATGGCCCGGAACGCGCCGCGACCCACACGCTCGAGCTCGCGGTCCAGAAAGCCCACATCGAACGGCGCGTTGTGGATGATGACCTCGGCACCGCGCAGGTACTCGATCAGCTCGTCAGCCACCTCGGCGAACTTGGGCTTGTCACGCAGAAACTCGTTGCTGATGCCGTGCACCTTCAGCGCGTCTTCGTGGCTGTCGCGCTCAGGGTTCAGGTAGAAGTGCTTGTTGCGGCCGCTCAGCCGGCGGTTGACCAGCTCGACGCAGCCGATCTCGATGATGCGGTCGCCGTTGTCGGCCGACAGGCCGGTGGTCTCGGTGTCAAGAACGATCTGGCGCATGCCGCGGATTATGCTCGGGGCGCGTTCGGATACGGACGCACAACGGCGTACAACCGCACACCTGCACGCACAAGGAGTCTGTCATGTTCGATCTTTCCGGCACCGTGGCCGTGGTCACCGGTGGCAATGGCGGCATTGGCCTTGGGATGGCGCGCGGCCTGGCCAGGGCAGGCGCCACGCTGGTGGTGGTGGGCCGCGACCGCGCCAAGTCGGAGGCAGCGCTCGCCGAGCTGCGTGGCCTGGGCGCGCAAGCGCACGCCATCGAAGCCGACGTGACCGACGAGGCCAGCGTTCAGCGCATGACGCAGCAGGCGTTTGCCATCGCCGGGCGCATCGACACGCTGGTGTGCAACGCCGGTACCAGCATCCGCAAGCCGGTGCAGGACTTGTCTCTGGACGAGTGGCACACGGTGATGGAAACCAACCTGACCAGCGCCTTCCTGTGCTCGCGCGCAGCCTACCCGCACCTCAAGGCCACCGCAGCCACGCACGGCCGCGCCAAGGTGATCCATATCGGTTCGATGATGTCGATCTTTGGCGCGGGCTATGCACCCGCCTACGGTGCCAGCAAGGGCGGCATCGTGCAGCTCACGCGGGCGCAGGCCACAGGCTGGGCGGCCGACCGCATCCAGGTGAACGCGGTACTGCCGGGGTGGATTGACACCGCGCTCACGCGCCGCGCACGCGAGCAGGTGCAGGGCCTCAACGAACGGGTGCTGGCGCGCACACCCGCCGGCCGCTGGGGCGAGCCCGACGACCTGTCGGGCATGGCGGTGTTTCTGGCCAGCGCAGCGTCCGACTTCGTCACCGGCACCGCCATTCCGGTGGACGGCGGCTACTCGGTGGCCAGCTGAGCTCAGTGGTTCTCTTTGGCGTGGTTGATCGAGTACTTCGGAATCTCGACCACCAGGTCTTGCTGCCCAACGATGGCCTGACAGCTCAGGCGTGACTGCGGCTCCAGGCCCCAGGCGCGGTCCAGCAGGTCTTCCTCTTCCTCTTCGGGCGCATTGAGCGAGTTGTAGCCCTGCCGCACGACCACGTGGCAGGTGGTGCAGGCACAGCTCATGTCGCAGGCTTGCTCGATCTCGATGCCGTTGTCCAGAAGGGCTTCGCAGATGCTGGTGCCGGCAGGTGCCGTGACCTGCGCGCCCTGCGGGCAGTATTCGGGGTGCGGAAGGATGCGGATGACCGGCATGGTGTTCAGAGGCTCTCGACGCTCTTGCCCGCAAGGGCTTTCTGGATGCTGTGGTTCATGCGCTCGGCGGCAAAGGCTTCGGTGCCCTTGGCCAGCGCCTCGGTGGCCGCTTCGATGGTGCCGGCGTTTTGGCTGCGTGCGGCCGCCTCGCGCAGCGACTGCATCAGCGCGTCGATGTCGGCGCGCGCCGCGGCGTCCAGCAGGTGGCCGTCGGCGTCCAGCGCCGACTGCGTAGCCAGCAGCATGCGGTCGGCGTCCAGCCGCGCCTCGGCCAGCGCACGCGCCTGGATGTCGGCCTCGGCGGTAGTAAAGCTCTCTTGCAACATGGTGGCGATTTGCTCGTCGCTCAAGCCATACGAGGGCTTGACCGCGATGTTCGCCTCCACGCCGCTGCCCTGCTCTTTCGCGCTGACGCTCAACAAGCCATCGGCGTCCACGGTGAAGGTCACGCGGATGCGCGCCGCGCCCGCGGCCATCGGCGGAATGCCGCGCAGCTCAAAGCGCGCCAGGCTGCGGCAGTCGGCCACCATGTCGCGCTCGCCCTGCACCACATGCAGCGCCATCGCGGTCTGGCCGTCCTTGTAGGTGGTGAAGTCCTGCGCCTTGGCGGTGGGGATGGTTTCGTTGCGATGCACGATGCGCTCGACCAAGCCACCCATCGTCTCGATGCCCAGCGACAGCGGAATCACGTCCAGCAGCAGCAGGTCGCCGCTGGCGTCGTTGCCCGCCAGCGCGTTGGCCTGGATGGCCGCACCCAGCGCCACCACCTCGTCGGGGTTCAGGTTGTTCAGCGGCGCGCGGCCGAAGAAGTCGCCCACCGCGCGCTGCACCTGCGGCATGCGGGTGGAGCCACCAACCATCACCACGCCCTGCACTTCGTCCTTGGCAAGCTTCGCATCTCGCAGCGCCTTGCGCACGGCCGACAGCGTGCGCGCGGTGAGCTCGGCGGTGACGGCTTCAAAGTCGGCGCGCGTGACTTCGATATCGCGCGCGGTACCGCCCAGCGTGGCGCGCAGCGTGGTGCGCTCGCTCGCAGTCAGCGCCTCCTTGGCGGCGCGGGCGGCCACCTTCAGGGCAGCCTTCTCGGAGGCGCCGGTGGCCTGCACACCCAGTTGCTGCTGCGCCCAGTCGGCCAGCGCGCGGTCGTAGTCGTCGCCGCCCAGTGCAGAATCGCCACCGGTGGCCATCACCTCGAACACGCCACGCGACAGCCGCAGGATGGAGATATCGAAGGTGCCGCCACCCAGGTCGTACACCGCGTAGACGCCTTCAGAAGCGTTGTCCAGGCCGTAGGCGATGGCCGCCGCCGTGGGCTCGTTGATCAGGCGCAGCACGTTCAGGCCCGCAAGCTGCGCTGCATCCTTGGTGGCCTGCCGCTGCGCGTCGTCGAAATACGCAGGCACGGTGATGACCGCGCCATACAGGTCGTCGGCAAAGGTATCTTCGGCGCGGTAGCGCAGCGTGGCCAGAATTTCGGCACTCACCTCGACAGGCGACTTGATGCCCGCGCGGGTGCGCAGTGTCACCATGCCGGGCTGGTCCACAAAATCGTGCGGCAGCTTGTCGCGCCCGGCAATGTCGGCCAGGCCGCGACCCATGAAGCGCTTGACCGAGGCGATGGTGTTCACCGGGTCTTCGGCCTGTGCGGCCTGCGCATCAAAGCCGATCTGGCGGCCGCCGCCTTCGAGGTAGCGCACCACCGAAGGCAGGATCACGCGGCCCGCATCGTCGGGCAGGCACTCGGCCACGCCATGGCGCACCGCGGCCACCAGCGAATGCGTGGTGCCCAGGTCGATGCCCACCGCGATGCGCCGCTGATGCGGGTCGGGGGCTTGGCCGGGTTCGGAAATCTGCAGCAGTGCCATGGGTGACGGGGAGCAAAGCCCTCTATTGTCCCAGTTGCTCGAAGCGCGCCTCGACGTCATGGGCAAAGCGCTCGATGAACATCAGCGCCCTGACCTGCTGCGCCGCCCGTGCCGGGTTGGCGTCGGCGTCCAGCGCCTGCGCAATGTCGGCCAGCGCTTCGCGGCGCGCGGCCTGCAGCCCGTCGTTGAGTGCGTCCAGTTCGGATTCGGTGTGCGCGTCGTCCAGCGCTTCACGCCACTGCATCTGCTGCAGCAGGAAGTCTGCAGGCATGGCGGTGTTGTCTTCGGCACGGATCGGCGCACCGCGCAGCTCGCACAGGTAGGCCGCCCGTGTGAGTGGGTCTTTCAGGCGTTGCCAGGCCTCGTTGATGCGCACCGACCACTGCAGCGCCACGCGCTGTGCGGCGGCGCCCTGGGCGGCAAACCGGTCGGGGTGGGCTTCGCGCTGGAGCTCCTTCCAGCGGGCTTCGAGCGCGGCGCGGTCCTGCTCGAAGCGTTCGGGCACGCCGAACAGCTCGAAGTCAGACGCGGAAACTCTCACCGCAGCCGCAGCGGTCGCGCTCGTTCGGGTTGTTGAAGCGAAAACCCTCGTTGAGGCCTTCGCGCACGAAGTCGAGCTGGGTGCCGTCGATATAGGCCAGGCTTTTCGGGTCGATCATGAGCTTGACGCCCTGGGTCTCGAACACCACGTCCTCCGGTGCGACCTCGTCCACGTACTCGAGCTTGTAGGCCAGGCCCGAGCAGCCGGTGGTCTTGACGCCCAGGCGCACGCCCACGCCCTTGCCGCGCTTGCTGAGGTAGCGGTTGACGTGCCGCGCCGCTGCTTCCGTCAGGGTGACTGCCATCTTCTGCCGGTCCTGGGTGACGGGGTGCGTCAATGCGCGTGCTTCTTCTTGTAGTCCTCTACCGCCGCCTTGATGGCGTCTTCGGCGAGGATGGAGCAGTGGATCTTGACCGGCGGCAGGGCCAGCTCTTCGGCGATCTGGCTGTTCTTCAGCGATGCCGCCTCGTCCAGCGTCTTGCCCTTGACCCACTCGGTGACAAGCGAGCTCGAGGCAATCGCCGAGCCGCAGCCGTAGGTCTTGAAGCGAGCGTCTTCGATCACGCCGGTCTGCGGGTTGACCTTGATCTGCAGCTTCATCACGTCGCCGCAGGCGGGCGCGCCCACCATGCCGGTGCCCACCGAGTCATCGCCCTTGTCGAACGAGCCGACGTTGCGCGGGTTTTCGTAGTGGTCGACGACCTTGTCGCTGTAAGCCATGTTCTGGTTCCCTTAACTCACTGTGCTGCTGTCAATGTGCTGTCCACTGGATGGTGTTCAAGTCCACACCGTCCTGGTACATCTCCCACAGCGGAGACAGGTCGCGCAGCTTGGCGACGTTCTGCTGGATGGTGGAGATGGCGTAGTCGATTTCTTCTTCGGTCGTCCAGCGGCCGATCGTCATGCGCAGGCTGCTGTGCGCCAGCTCGTCGCTGCGGCCCAGGGCTCGCAGCACGTAGCTGGGCTCGAGGCTGGCCGAGGTGCAGGCCGAGCCCGACGACACCGCCAGGCCCTTGATGCCCATGATCAGCGACTCGCCCTCGACGAAGTTGAAGCTCATGTTCAGGTTGTGCGGCACGCGCTTGTCGACGCTGCCGTTGATGAACACCTGCTCGATGCCCTGCAGGCCGCGCAGCAGGCGTTGCTGCAGCGCGCGGATGCGTTCGTTTTCGGTGGCCATTTCGGCCTTGGCAATGCGGTAGGCCTCGCCCATGCCCACGATCTGGTGCGTGGGCAGCGTGCCCGAGCGCATGCCACGCTCGTGGCCGCCGCCGTGCATCTGCGCCTCGATGCGCACGCGCGGCTTGCGGCGCACGAACAGCGCGCCGATGCCCTTGGGGCCGTAGGTCTTGTGCGCCGTCAGGCTCATCAGGTCGACCGGCAAGTCGGCCAGGTTCACCTCGATGCGGCCGGTAGCTTGCGCGGCGTCCACATGGAAGATCACGCCCTTCTCGCGGCAGATCGCGCCGAGGGCCGGGATGTCCTGGATCACGCCGATCTCGTTGTTCACGAACATCACGCTGGCCAGGATGGTGTCGGGGCGGATCG
>JBDLRH010000082.1:0-3463 GCA_039800165.1 Pseudomonadota bacterium | reverse complement strand
CTGCCTCGTGCACGGGTGTGTTGGCATTGACGCTCACGATATCGTGCGAGCACAGTCGTCCGACTTGCATGGTGTTCTCCTGTGGGTCTGGTGTGGGCTTGGTGGCCGCAGGGTAGGGGGGTGAGGCGGCGGGTGAATTGCGCCGCCTCACAGGCAGTGGGCACCACCAGCGACCTGGCCCAGCGCGCTTGAGCCGGGTCGGCAAGGGTCCGCCCTGATGCGCGTGCACGAGCCCGGCATCCACAATCCACGCTGCGCCTGTGTTTGGCGAAGCGTCTGGATTCAAACCGCAGTTCAAGGGGCCATCACCATGTCCGTGCATCCTGTCACCGTCCGTTCCCTGCCACGCCGCACCGTCTTGGCCGCCACGGCGCTTGCGACGTCACTCGCCGTTGTGGGCGTTTGGCCATGGGGCTCCGCATGGGCGCAGGCCGCTGCGTCGGACTATCCCAACCGCCCGATCAAGCTGGTGATTCCGTTTCCGGCGGGGGGCAGTTCAGACGGCATCGGGCGACAAGTGGCAGACAAGCTGTCGGGCGTGCTCAAGCAGTCTGTGGTGGTGGAAAACAAGGGCGGTGCAGGCGGTGTGATCGGTGCCGATGCAGTGGCCAAGTCCGCGCCCGACGGCTACACCCTGGTGCTGGTGGATGTGTTCCACACCAGCACGCCCATTTACACCCGAAAGATGCCCTACGACGCAGTGAAAGACTTCACGCCGGTATCGCTGATCGGCCGCTCGCCAGCGTTCTGGGTGGCCGGGCCATCGTTCGAACCGAAAACAGCACGCGACGCACTGGCGTTTGCCAAGGCCCAGCCAGGCAAGATGACCATGGCCATCGCCGGCACGGGAAGCGTGGTGGTGGACTTGTTCAAGGCGCGTTCTGCCCTGAACTTCGTCAGCGTGCCGTACCGCGGCTCTTCGCCCGCCATGATCGACCTGATGAGCGGGCAAGTGCAGGTCATGATCACCACGATGGCAAGCGCCGGTACCCACGTGAAGGCGGGCAAGCTGCGCGCGATGGCAGTCACCGGCAACCGCCGCAACGCAGACTTCCCGGATGTGCCCACCTTCACCGAACTGGGCATCGCCGGCATGGACTACGAGCAGTGGTTCGGCATCATGGGGCCAGCCAACCTGCCGCGCGCGGTGGTCGACCGACTTGCGGCCGCCATGGATCAGGTGCTGCGCATGCCCGATGTGCGCGAGCGTCTGGCTGGCATGGCGCTCGAAGTGGCGCAACCCGGCCCGACGGAGATGCGTACCAAGGTCGAGGCCGATGCTGCACGCTGGGTGCGGCTTGCGCAGGAACTCGATATCAAGCCCATCGACTGATCCAGCGCTTGAGGGCCTGCGGTGCCGCGGCGCTGGTACCCGAAAGCCGCGTGATGCCGCCACTGCGCGGGCCGATCGCCGCCACGCCGCCTTGCACCGGGCTCTCGTCGGTGATGGCCACCGTGTCGGGGTTGCGGCGCACATCCGGGCGGCGCACGCGCTGCGGGTCCGGGTCCATCAGCGGGGCGCTGTAGGGCGCGTTGGCGCTGGCCGGATGCTGCCAGTGCGCGCGCACGCCGCCCACGGCCACGGTGCGGCGACCGGTGGCAAGGCTGTTGAAGCTGCCGCTGCGCCGGATGGGCGTGGCGCGTGCCGGGTCGTCGTGCAGCGCGTCCGGGTCGTAGCGATGCCGCAGCGGCAGCGCGGGGTCGTCTTCGAAGCGCGAGGCGCGCGCGCCACTGCGGGTGCCAGGCAGGGCGTCATCGCGCTCGATCCATGCATCAAAGGCCACAGCGCGCCGGCCGTGGTTGGTGAGCGTGACCTTCCACACCCCGTGCGGCGCCACAGCACTGTGCGCCTGTGAAGCAGGGCGCGCATGCGGCCCGTGCGCGGTGGGCATCAGCGCCAGCAGCACACAGCGGCTGCCGATGGACGTGGCGCTGCGCAGCGGCTGCACCATCGCGCACAGCGTGCAGCCCTGCGCGTCGGTGAGCTGCAGCGCCTGGCCTTCGCGTACCGTGGCCGCCGGCCATCGACCCGGTGGCTGCAGGGTAACGCTGACCGCATGGGCATCGGGCGGCAGCCACAGCTCAAGAAAGCTGGGCGTGGCGTCATCGGGCGGCACGCGCCAATGCAGCGTTTGCGAGCTGCCGGCACCGCGCGGGGCCAACACACCGTTGGCATGCATGCGTGCCTGGTAGGCGTTGCCTGCGGCGATGAAGACCTGCGTGTGTGGCCGCAGTGCCAGCAGCTGGTCGATGGCGCATTCCAGCACCGAGCTGCCGTCGTGTGCACCGGCCAGCGCGCCAAAGCTGATGTTGATGCCCAGCGCGGCATCGGGCGCGCAGCGCGCCACCATCCACGCGATCGCGTCCAGCAGGCGCACGCTGAGCGCGCCGCCCGAAGTGTCGGCAACCGTGGCAGCGTCCAGCTGCACGGCCAGCAGCGGATGGTGGTGGCCGGCGCTGCCCAGGCCCATCACCTGCATGCCGTGGCTGGCGTTCAGGTCCAGCGCATGCAGGGTTGACGAGGCCCTTGCACAGCGCTGGTGCAGGGTGCTCAGGCCCAAGGCGCGGTACACCGCGTCTTCGTCCACCAGGCCGCCATGGCGGTGCGCCATGCGTGCAGCGTGGATGTGCGCCGCGCGGATTTCGCTGCCGTAGGCCAGGTCTGCCGGTGCGTGCGGGCTGGCGCTGCTTGCAGTGTTGGCGGTATGGGCGGTGTGGGCGAGGTTTGGATCTTGTCGCCACAGCGCTGCCACGCGCGGCTGACCCTGAGCGTCGATGAAGGCGTGGTGCGCCACCGCAAAGCCGTCATCGATGAAGCCGGCGACGCTGCCGCCAAGTCGCAGCGGTGGCATGCCTGCGGGCGGCGCACCGGTTTCATGCGCCGTTGCTGCGGGCACGGTACCGGCCGCAGCCAGCGCCACTTCGGCACGGCTGACCAGCGCGCGCAGGGCGCCGCTGCCGTGGATGGCCTGCACCAACGCCGGCGTGGCCAGCGCGGTGCAATAGCGAAACCCGGAAGGCAGCGCATCGCCCAGGTACACCGGCGGTATCCACAGCTGCTGCGGCCCGGCAGCGTGCAGCAGATGCGAGGCGCTGACGCCTGGCGCAAGTTCCATGAGCAGCGGGATGGCGCACGCGGTGCTGGTCTCTGCATCGGTCGCCGCATTGGCCGCCGCATTGACCGCCGCATTGACCGCCGCATTCGCCGTGACATCAGCCCACACCAGGTACGGGTCCACGCCGTCCAGCGCCTGGCTTGCAGACCAGTCGATACCGCTGAGGGTGCCGCGTTGGATGTGTGACCAGGTGGCGGTTCCTACGGCTGCACCTGCCGTGCCCTCTGCCGTGCGTGCGCCCGCACGCGCTCGGCTACGCGCCGGCATCGGCCCACTCGTTGCGTGCCAGCGCCCACAGATGCGCCAGCAAGGGCGAGGCGCGCAGGCGCTGCGTTGCGCGGGCCTGC
>JBDLRH010000081.1:0-10128 GCA_039800165.1 Pseudomonadota bacterium | reverse complement strand
TTGCCAGGCACAAGGCCAGTGGCACCACCTTTGTGGTCATCACCCACCGCACCGGCCTGCTGAAGGTGGTGGACAAGATCCTGCTGCTGCGCGATGGCCAGACGCAGGCCTTCGGCCCGCGCGACGACGTGCTGGCCGCGCTGCAAAAGGCGCAACAAGGCGCGGTGAAGCCTGAACAAGGTGCGCAAGGCGCACAAGGAGCCCCCGCATGAGCACGCCCTCTTCCGCCACCCTGAGCGCAGGCGCCACACCAGTGCCAGCCGCTGGCGCCTCGGTGCAACGCGGCCGCAGCCCGCTGCGCGAAGCGCTGTGGAGCTTCCGCCGCGAATTCGTGATGGTCGGCATCTTCAGCGCGATCGCCAACCTGCTGATGCTGACCCCCACCATCTACATGCTCAACGTGTTCGACCGGGTGATGATCAGCGGCAGCGACCTCACGCTGCTGGCGGTGTCGTTGATCTGCCTGTTCCTGCTGGGCGTGATGGCGCTGGCCGAGTGGACCCGCTCGCGCGTGCTGGTGCGCCTGGGCATGCGGCTCGACGAGATGCTGAGCACCCGCGTGTTCAATGCCAGCTTCGAGGACTACCTGACCAGCGCCAGCAAGGCACCCACGCGCGCCTTCAACGAGCTGATCCAGGTGCGCCAGTTCCTCACCGGCAACGGCATCTTCGCGCTGTTCGACGCGCCGTGGGCGCCCATCTATATTGCGGTGATGTTCCTGCTGCATCCGCTTCTGGGCTGGATGGCGGTGGGCTTTGCGGTCATCCAGGCAGCGATTGCCTGGTTTGGCCACCAGCGCACCGTCAAGCCCGCAGGCGATGCATCGCGCGCACAGACCGACGAGCAGGTGTACCTGCAAGGCAAGCTGCGCAATGCCGAGGTGCTGGAGTCGATGGGCATGGTCGGTAACCTGTACCGCCGCTGGCTCGGCGAGCACCAGCGCGCACTCGACGCCGCCAGCACCGCACACGCCGCCACGGCGCGCGTGTCGGCCATCAGCAAGTACGTGCGCCACGCACAGCAGTCGCTGTCGCTGGGTGCCGGTGCGCTGCTGGCCATCGACGGGCAGATCTCCATCGGCGCGATGATCGCCGCCAACGTGCTGATGACGCGCGCACTGGCGCCGATCGACATGCTGGTGTCGAGCTGGCAGGGCTTCATCATGGCGCGCGACTCGTTCCGCAAGCTTGAAGAACTGCTGGAGGGCACCAGCGACACCGAGCCCGCACTGCGCCGCGTGGCCCCGCGTGGTGACCTGGCGGTGCAAGCCGTGGTGGCGCCGGTGGCCGGCCGTGCCGAGCCCATCCTCAAGGGCATCAGCTTCGAGGTGAAGGCTGGCTCGGTGGTGGTGGTGCTGGGGCCGTCGGGTTCGGGCAAGAGCACGCTGGCGCGCTGCATCATGGGCATCTGGCCGCGCATGGGCGGCGAGGTGCTGCTCGATGGGCTGCCGCTGCGCGGCTGGAACCGCAACGAGCTCGGGCCCTACCTGGGCTACATGCCGCAGGATGTGGAGCTGTTCGACGGCACGATTGCAGAGAACATCGCACGCTTTGGCGAGGTGGATTCCACCAAGGTGATCACGGCGGCCCGCTGCGCCGGTCTGCACGAGATGATCCTGCGCTTTCCCAAGGGCTACGACACGCCGATTGGCGAGGCCGGCAGCATGCTGTCGGGCGGGCAGCGGCAGCGCATTGCGCTGGCACGCGCGGTGTATGACGAGCCGGCCCTCATCGTGCTGGACGAACCCAATGCCAACCTCGACGACGCCGGCGAGGCGGCGCTGGCGCAAACCGTCCAGCAGCTCAAGGCCAAGGGCAAGACGGTGGTGCTGATCACCCACCGCCCGGGCATCGTCGGCCTGGCCGACCACATCGTGCTGCTGCAAGACGGCCAGCTCAAGGCCAGCGGCCCGCGCGATGCGGTGCTGGCCGGGCTGCGCGCCGCGCAGGCCGCTGCGGCCACTTCGCCGACCCCACCCATCCCCCCGGCCGCGCCGCTGCCCGGCACGTCCGCTTGAGACAAGGAACACCCCATGAAGATCGATACCTCGTCCCCTGAACAAGGCAACCAGGCAGACACCGCCAACGGCGGCTCGGGCATGGACGCCGGCCGCGCCGCGCGCGTGGGCATGATCGCGCTGGCCGTGGGCTTTGGCGGCTTTTTGCTGTGGGCCGCATTCGCACCGCTGGACGAAGGCGTGCCCGCGCAGGCGCTGGTGAGCATCGACACCAAGCGCAAGCCGGTGCAGCACCTCACCGGCGGCATCCTGAAAGAAGTGCTGGTGCGCGAAGGCCAGGTGGTCAAGGACGACCAGGTGGTCGCGCGCCTGGAGCCGGCGGTGGTGAAGGCCAATTACGAAGCCACGCGCCAGCGCTACTACGGCCTGCGCGCCATCGAAGGCCGGCTGCTGGCCGAGCAGGCCAACGCGCCGCGCATCAGCTGGCACCCCGACCTGAGCGAAGGCGGCAAGGACCCGCAGATCCGCGCGCAGATGCAGACGCAAGAGCAGCTGCTGCAGGCGCGCCGTTCGGCGCTCAATGCCGAGCTGGCAGCCATTGACGAGAGCATCCGCGCGCAGGAGTCGCAAATCCAGACGCTGCGCGGCATGCTCGAGCTGCGCAAGCAGCAGTTCGGCCTGCTGTCCGAGCAGCTGAAGAACCTGCGCGGCCTGGTGGCCGAGGGCTATGCACCGCGCAACCAGCAGTTCGACCTGGAGCGTGCGGCGGCCGATTCGATGGCCGCACAGACCGACCTGCAAGGCGGCGTCGTGCGCGCGCAAAGCGCCATCAGCGAACTGCGCCAGCGCGCGATTGCACGCAAGCAGGAATACCTCAAAGAGGTGGAGACCCAGCGCGCCGACGTGGGCCGCGAAGTGCAGGCCGAAGGCGAGAAGTTCGCCGCGCTGCAGCTCGACCTGCAGCGCGTGGACATCAAGGCACCCGCTGCGGGCCAGGTGGTGGGCCTGGCGGTGCAGGCTTCGGGCAGCGTGATCAGCCCGGGCTTCAAGCTGATGGACATCGTGCCCAACGACGAACAGCTGCTGCTGGAGGCCAAGATTCCGCCGCATGTGATTGACCGCGTGCGCACCGGCCTGCCGGTGGACATCCGCTTCAGCACCTTCTCGCACACGCCCACGCTGGTGGTCGACGGCGAGGTGATCTCGGTGTCCGGCGACATGCTGACCGAACCGCAGACCAATGCGATGTACTACCTGGCCCGCGTCAAGGTAACGGCCGAGGGCATCAAGAAGCTGGGCAACCGGCAGATGCAGCCCGGCATGCCGGCCGAGGTGGTGGTACGCACCGGCGAACGCTCGATGCTGACCTACCTGCTCTCGCCGCTGGTGCGCCGCGTGGCCGCCTCGATGAAGGAGGAGTGAGCATGGCTTTGCTTCCCCCTCGCACACACGGGCCCATGCCAACGCTGCGCGGCCTGGCTGCGGCACTGGCCTTGGCATGCGGCACCACCGGCGCGCTGGCGCTGGACCTTGCCTCTGCCTATGAACTGGCGCTGACCAACGACGCGCAGATGCGTGCCGCGCGCGCCGCCGCCCAGGCCACCCGCGAGCGGCTGCCGCAGGCGCGTGCGCTGCTCTATCCGTCGATCACGGCGCAGATCGCCCGCAGTCGGGTTGACCTTGACACCACCCAGCCCAATGCGCTGGGGCAGACCACCACGACCCGATCGCTGTACACCAGCGAAAGCGACGCGCTGCAGCTGCGCCAGCCGATCTACCGCCGCGAACTGCAGGTGCAACTGCGCCAGGCCGGCTTTCAGGTGGAAGATGCCGAAGCGCAACTGCAGCGCGAGTCGCAGAACCTGGTGACGCGCGTGGCAGTGGCCTACTTTGATGTGCTGCTGGCAGGCGAGCAGCTCGAGGTGGTGCGCCTGCAAAAGCAGACCTTCACCGCCGCCGTGGATGCCGCCACCAAGGCGCTGGCCGCGGGCACCGGCACCCGCACCGACATCGACGAGGCGCGCACGCGGCTGGATCTGGCCAATGCGCAAGAGCTGGAGGTGCGGCAGAACCTGGACCTGGCACGCCGGCAGCTGCAGCTGCTGGTGAACCAGCCGGTGACGCAGGTCGCCGGCGTGGATGTGGCACGGCTGCCGCTGGCGCCGCCCGCGCCGGACAACCTGGACGCCTGGGTGCAGCGCGCCGAAGACGCCAGCCCCGAGCTGCGCGGTGCACGTGCGCAGCTGGAAGTGGCGCGCCAGCAGGTGCAGCGCGCGCAGTCGGGGCACTACCCCACGCTGGACGGCATCGCGCAGATTTCGCGCAGCTCGCGCGACCAGATCACCAACACCGGCAGCACCTTCAACCAGCGCTCGATCGGCCTGCAGCTCAACGTGCCGCTGTATCAGGGCGGCTATGTGGACGCACAGGTGCGCGAAGCACTGGCACAGCAGGAGCGCGCCGAAAACGCGCTGGAAGCGATCCGCCGCGACCTGGGCGTGCGCATCCACCGCGAGTTCCGCGGCGCCACCGAGGGCGTGCAGCGCGTACGGGCGCTGGAGCAGGCAGTGCGCTCGGCCGAGCAGCTGGTGCAGTCCAGAAAGCGCTCGTTCGAAGCCGGCGTGCGCACCCGCATCGACATCCTCAATGCCGAGCAGCAGATGGGCATTGCGCGGCGCGACCTGGCACAGGCGCGCTTCACCTATCTGGTGTCGCTGGTGCGGCTGAAGGCACTGGCCGGCGAGCCGATGGACGCCAACATCGCCGAGGTCAATCGCTGGCTGGTGAAGTGATGCCGTCGCCGCCGCGCAGCCGCTCGATCTCGGCGCGCAGGTCGGCCGCCCAGGCGCGGCGGTCGCGGCCTTGCGCCATCTGCGGCTCGCCGTAGCGCACCACCGCTGCCAGCGGCGGCGCACGCATGGTGCGCCACATCGACCCCACCAGCGACTCGTCGCCCACATAGCTCGGGGCCAGGCTCAGCGCGCCGCTGTGCACCTCGATGAACCGCAAGGCCACCGGCTGCACCGGCGCGTCGGCGCTGACCGCGGCCTGGATCAGGTTGGCATGAAACGGCAAGAGCGTGATGCCGTCGCCGGTGGTGCCCTCCGGAAAGACCGCCACCACCTGGCCGTCCTTCAGGCCCTGCGCCATGCGATGCACCACGCGCATCGCATCACGCCGCGATTCGCGCTCGATGTACAGCGTGCCGCCGCCGGTGGCCAGCGTGCCGATCAGCGGCCAGCGCTTCACATCGGCCTTCGACACGAAGCGGCAGTGCCGCGCCGCGTGCATCACCAGGATGTCCAGCCACGAGATGTGGTTGGCCACCAGCAGCACCGGGCCGCAAAGCGGTGGCTGCCCTTGCAGGCGCAACTCGATGCCCAGCACCTTGAGCATGCCGCGTGCCCAGACCTGCACCCGCATCTCGCGCTGCTCTTCGCTCAGGCGCGGGAAGGTGAAAGTGATGGTGAGCCAGCCCTGCAGCGCGTGCGCGGTGGCGCGCACCAGCCGCCAGGCGACCAGCCAGGCAGGCGGCTTCACGCGGCGGCAACAGGTGCGGTGTGGTGGTCAAACGCGACGTGCCCGCCCACCAGCGTGGCGCGCACGCGGCCCGGCAGCTCGTAGCCGCCGAAGGGCGTGAGCTTGCCGGCGCTGCGCAGCGTGTCCTGCCCCACCGTCCAGGCGGCCTGCGGGTCGAACACGCACACATCGGCCACGCCGCCCACCGTGAGGCGGCCTGCGCTGTCGGCCAGCGTGCCCAGTGCCGACCCCAGCACGCGCGCCGGCTCGCTGCTGACCACCGCCAGCGCGCGCGGCAGGCCGCTGCCGGTTTCTTGCGCCCACTTCAGGGCCAGGCTCAGCAGCAGCTCCACACCGGTGGCGCCAGGCTGCGCCTCGGCAAAGGGCAGCGTCTTGGCGTCTTCATCCACCGGCGTGTGGTCGGACACCAGCGCGTCGATGGTGCCGTCAGCCAGCGCCTCGCGCAGCGCCTCGCGGTCGCGCTGCTGGCGCAGCGGCGGGTTCAGCCGCGCGCGGCTGTCGAAGTAGCCGATGTCGTTGTCGGTGAGGTGCAGCGAGTGGATCGAGACATCACAGCTCAGCGGCAGGCCGTCGGCCTTGGCAGCGCGCACCAGCGCCACGCCCGCCGCGCTGGACAGGCGGCACAGGTGCACCCGCGCCCCGGTGCTGCGCATCAGCTCGACGATGGTGTGGATCGCAATCGTCTCTGCGGCCACCGGCACACCCGACAGACCCAGCCGCGTGGCCAGCGCACCGCTGGCCGCCACGCCCTTGCCCAGATGCGGGTCTTGCGGGCGCAGCCACACGCCATAGCCGTAGGTGGCCGCGTACTGCAGCGCGCGCTGCAGCACCTGCGTGTTGACGATGGCCGCATCGGCCTGGCTGAAGGCCACGCAGCCCGCATCGGTGAGTTCGGCCAGCTCGGTCAGCACTTCGCCCTTCAGGCCGCGCGTGAGCGCCCCGAGCGGGAACACCCGCGCCTGATGCAGCCGCGCCGCACGCGCCTTGAGCATGTCCACCAGGCCCGGCTCGTCGAGCACCGGCTCGGTGTCGGGCGGGCACACCAGGCTGGTCACGCCGCCGGCGCTGGCGGCGGCCAGCTCACTCGCCAGCACCCGCTCATGGCCGTGGCCCGGGTCGCGCAGGCGCACCGCCAGGTCCACCAGGCCCGGGGCGACGATGCAGCCGCGCGCGTCGATCACGCGGTTGGGCACGAAGTCGGCGGGCACCGTACCGATGTGGGTGATGCGGCCGGCAGCCACCGCCACGTCGGCCATCTGGTCGCGGTTGGTGGCAGGGTCGATCACCCGGCCGTTCTGGATGAGGATCTTCATGCTTCGTTCCCTGCGACGATGCCCATCACCGCCATGCGCACCGCGATGCCAAAGGTCACCTGCGGCAGGATCACGCTCTGCTGGCCATCAACCACTGCAGAATCGATTTCCACCCCGCGGTTGATCGGCCCGGGGTGCATCACGATCGCGTCGGGCTTGGCCCACTGCAGCTTCTCGGGCGTGAGGCCAAAGCGCTTGAAGAATTCGGCGCTCGAGGGCAGCAGCGCCCCGCTCATGCGCTCGTTTTGCAGGCGCAGCATGATGATCACGTCACAGCCCTTGATGCCCTCTTCCAGCGTGTGGCACACCCGCACGCCCATCTGCGCCATGTCGGCCGGCACCAGGGTGCGCGGGCCGACCACCCGCACCTCGGCGCAGCCCAGGGTGGTGAGCGCGTGGATGTCGGAGCGCGCCACGCGCGAATGCAGCACGTCACCGACGATCGCCACCGTGAGGTTGGCAAAGTCTTTCTTGTAGTGACGGATGGTGTACATGTCCAGCAGCGCCTGCGTGGGGTGCGCATGGCGCCCGTCGCCGGCGTTGATCACGTGCACATGCGGCGCCACATGCTGCGCAATCAGGTACGGCGCGCCCGATTCGCCGTGGCGCACCACAAAAATGTCGGCAGCCATCGCACTCAGGTTGGCGATGGTATCCAGCAGGCTCTCGCCCTTGGCGGTGGAGCTGCGCGCGATGTCCAGCGTGTAGACGTCCGCGCTCAGGCGCGTGGCAGCGATGTCGAAGGTGGTGCGGGTGCGGGTGCTGTTCTCGAAGAACAGGTTGAACACGCTCTTGCCGCGCAACAGCGGCACCTTCTTGACCTCGCGGTCGCTCACGCTCACGAAGTTGGCCGCGGTGTCCAGGATCTGCGTCAGGATGCTGCGCGGCAGCCCCTCGATCGACAACAGGTGGATCAGCTCGCCGTTCTTGTTGAGTTGCGGATTGCGTTTGTGCAGCATGGTTTAGGCCCCTGCAGCGCCGCGGCGCTGGCGTTCTTCCACGCGCAGGCTGAAGCGGCCCGCTTCGTCGCGTGCCAGCGCCAGCTGCTGCCCCTGCGGCAGGCTCACGCGGGCTGCGGCAAAGTCGGCCTGCACCGGCAGCTCGCGCCCGCCGCGGTCCACCAGCACCGCCAGGCGCACGCTGGCGGGGCGGCCGTAGTCGAACAGTTCGTTGATCACCGCGCGGATGGTGCGCCCGGTGTACAGCACATCGTCGAGCAGCACGATGTGCGCGCCGTTCACGTCGAAGTTCAGTCGCGTCTGCTGGTCGGCACCCGCCGCCAGGCCGCGGCGCGAGAAGTCGTCGCGGTGCATCGCCGAAGAGATGACGCTGGCAGCACCGCTGAGCCCGAGGTCGGCCTGCATCCGCTCGGCAATCCACGCACCGCCCGAGGTGATGCCCACCAGGCGCGGGCCAGCGGGCGCACGCGGGTCACCCATTGCCTGCACGCCGCGTTGCAGGTCGCGGTACAGGGCCTCGGCGTCGAGCACGAGCGGCTGGGTCACGGGTGTTCCCTCCAGAACTGTTCCAGGATGATGCACGCCGACGCCGCGTCGATGCCGGCGTCGTCAGCCCCTTGCGCACGCGCCTCGGTGGTGCTGTAGCGCTCGTCGACCTCGAACACCGGCAGCCCGAAGCGACCGTGCAGCTGCCGCGCAAAGCGCCGCGCAGCCTGCGTATTTTCGTGGCTTGCACCGTCGGGGTGGAAGGGCACCCCCACCACCAGCGCCTCGGGCTGCCACTGCTCGATCAGCTTGCCGATCTGCTGCCAGCGCGCGTCGCCCTCGGCGCGGATGGTGCCGCGCGGCTCGGCGCGGCCCAGCAGGCGTGCGCCGCCGGCCACGCCGGTGCGCTTGCGCCCGTAGTCGAAAGCAAGAAAGGTCTGGGCCGAAGCGGCGTCGATGGCGGCGCCTGCGCGCGCCATCAGGCGTGCCCCGCCTGCGGCGACAGCATCCAGGCCTCCAGGCCCAGCAGCTTGAGCGCGCGCGGATAGCGCTGATCGATCGGCGTGTCGAAGATCACCGCCGGGTCGGCCCCGACGGTCAGCCATGCGTTCTCGGCGATTTCAGACTCGAGCTGCCCCTCGCCCCAGGCCGAATAGCCCAGCGTGATCAGCACCTTGCGCGGGCCCGCGCCGTTGGACAGCGCCTCGAGCACATCCTTGGAGGTGGTCATCTCCAGCCCGCCGGGAATGGCCAGCGTGGAGGCATACACCGATTCGCCGGCCGCGCTGGCCTCGGGCTCGCCGTCGGCGCCGCGCGCCATCGGCTCGTGCAGCACGAAGCCGCGCTCGGTTTGTACCGGGCCGCCCTGCAGCACCGGCTCGTCGGTCAGGTCGTTGCGGCCCAGGGGCAGGTCCACCTTGTCGAACAGGCCCTTGAGCTTGATGTCGCTGGGCTTGTTGATGATCAGCCCCAGGGCGCCGCGTTCGCTGTGCTCGCACAGGTACACCACAGAGTGCGAGAAATTCTCGTCCCGCAAGCCGGGCATTGCGATCAGGAAGTGATGCGTCAGGTTGATCGGCGCAGAATCCGCGGGCATGTCGCAATTTTACGCGCGCACCCCTTCCCATGTCCCGAATCCCCCCTTGTGACAGCGCCCTGGTCTGGTTCCGGCGCGACCTGCGCCCCGACGACCACCATGCGCTGGCGCAGGCGCTGCAGGCGGCGCGCCAGGTGCACTGTGTCTTTGTGTTCGACCGCGCCATCCTCGATGCGCTGCCGCGCGCCGACCGGCGGGTCGAGTTCATCCGCGAATCGCTGGTGGAGCTGGACGAGGCCTTGCGCCAGCGCAGCGGCCAGGCGGCAGGCGGGTTGATCGTTCGCCACGGCTGGGCGGCCGAAGACATCCCGGCCCTTGCGCGCGAGCTCGGCGTGCAGGCCGTGTTTGCCAACCACGACGACGAGCCGCAGGCGCTGGCGCGCGACGCGCAGGTGCGCACCGCGCTGGCGGCCCAGGGCATCGCGCTGCACACCTTCAAGGACCACAGCGTCTTCGAGCGCGCCGAGGTGCTGTCGCTCGGCGGAACGCCGTATTCGGTGTTCACCCCCTACAAGAACGCCTGGCTGAAGAAAGTCACGCCCACCGACCTGGCGCCGCACATCACCGACCCGGCGACGGACGCATCGCTGCACGGCCGCCTGGCACCGCGACCGGCGGGCATGGCCAAGGCGGTGCCCACGCTTGCCGACATCGGCTTTGAGCCCACCAACCTGCGTGCGGTGGGCATCGTGCCCGGCGCACAAGCGGCACAGGCGCTGTTTGACGACTTCGCGCAGCGCATCGACCGCTATGGCGAGGCGCGCGACTTTCCGGCCA
>JBDLRH010000080.1:0-3987 GCA_039800165.1 Pseudomonadota bacterium | reverse complement strand
AACCACCCGATGAACCAGGTGGCGCACAAGGTGGTGCCGAGCATCGCGACCAACAACCGCATGGTGCTCAAACCGTCGGAGAAGGTGCCGTTCTCGGCCATCCTGTTTGCCGACATCCTGTACGAGGCCGGCCTGCCGCCGGCGATGCTGAGCGTGATCACCGGCGACCCGCGTGAGATCGCCGACGAGATGCTGACCCACGACCACGTCGATCTGGTCACCTTCACCGGCGGCGTGGCGATCGGCAAGTACATCGCGGCGAAGGCCGGCTACCGCCGTCTGGTGCTGGAGCTCGGCGGCAACGACCCGATCATCGTGATGGAGGACGCCGACCTGGACGAAGCCTCCACGCTGGCGGTGCAGGGCAGCTACAAGAATTCGGGCCAGCGCTGCACCGCTATCAAGCGCATGCTGGTGCACGCATCGGTGGCGCAGCGCTTCACCGAGCTGGTGGTGGAGAAAACCCGCGCCTGGAAGTACGGCGACCCGGCCGACCCGGCCAACGACATGGGCACGGTGATCGACAAGGCCGCCGCCACGCTGTTTGAGCAACGTGTGAACGAGGCGGTGTCGCAGGGCGCAAGGCTGCTGGTGGGCAACCAGCGGCGCGGCGCGCTGTATTCGCCTACCGTCATCAGCAACGTCGACCCGCGCATGACGGTGGCGCATGAAGAGACCTTCGGCCCGGTGTCGCCCGTCATCACCTTCGCCAACATCGAAGAGGCGATCCGCATCTCCAACGGCACGGCCTACGGCCTGTCGAGCGCGGTGTGCACCAACCGGCTGGACTACATCACCCGCTTCGTGAGCGAACTGCAGGTGGGCACGGTGAACGTGCGCGAGGTGCCCGGCTACCGGCTGGAGCTCACGCCCTTTGGCGGCATCAAGGACTCGGGCCTGGGCTACAAGGAAGGCGTGCAGGAAGCGATGAAGAGCTTCACCAACCTGAAGACTTATTCGCTGCCCTGGACCTGAAGGCAACAGCATGGCCCTGACCCTGGACGAGATCGAGCGCCTGTACACCGAGCGCGGCCACGAGCAGTACACCGGCGAGCCGGTCACGCAGCTGGAACACGCGCTGCAAACCGCCGCACTGGCCGAAAGCCAGGGCGCCGACGACGAACTGGTGACCGCTGCCTTGCTGCATGACCTGGGCCACCTGCTGCACGACCTGGGCGAAACGCCCACCGAGCGCGGCATCGACGACGTGCATCAGTACCGCGCGCTTCCGTTCTTGCGCGGGCTGTTCAGCGACACGGTGCTCAACGCGATCGCGATGCATGTGGATGCCAAGCGCTACCTGTGCGCCACGCGTCCGGGCTACCACGACAGCCTGTCGGACGATTCCAAGCGCTCGCTGCAGCTGCAGGGCGGCGTCTTCGAGCCGGCCGAGGCGCAGGCCTTCATTGCGCGCGTCGGCGCGCCGCAGGCGGTGAAACTGCGCATATGGGACGACCTGGCCAAGACCGACGGCCTGGCCACGCCTGATCTGGCGCACTTCATGGCACGCGCGCGTCGCTGCGTACTCGGCGCGCCAACTGGCGCGTCGACCGGCGCATCCACCGGCGCACCAGCCTGATGACCCTGACCTGGGGCGTGGTGGCCGCCGTCTTGTTCGGCGCGCTGCTGCACGCGTCGTGGAATGCGCTGGTCAAGTCCAGCGCCGACAAGGCACTGGACACCGCCGTCATCCACCTGGTGGGCTCCTTCATCGGGCTGCCGCTGGTGCTGCTGGCCGGCTTGCCGCCCGCCGAGGCCTGGCCCTACATCGGCGCCTCCGTCGTCATCCACATCGCGTACTACATCGCACTCACCGGCGCCTACCAGCACGGCGACCTGGGCCTGACCTATCCGCTGATGCGCGGCGTGGGGCCGATGCTGGTGGCGCTGTCGGCCACGCTCACGCTGGGCGAATCGCTGTCGCCGCTGGCCTGGGCCGGCGTGCTGGGCATTTGCAGCGGCGTGCTGGTGCTGGGCCTGTCGGCGCGCGCACTGCAGCAGCCCAAGGCGGTGGGCTTTGCGCTGGCCAATGCGGTGGTGATTGCGGTCTACACCGTGGTCGATGCGCTGGGCGCCCGCGCGGCCGTGCAGCACGGCGGCAGCGCGCTGCAGTATGTGGCGCTGCTGTTCGTGCTGGACGGCTGGCCGTTTGCGCTGCTGGTGCTGCACCGTCGCGGCTTTGCGGTGGCCTGGCCGTATGCACGTGCGCGGCTGCCGGTGGCCGGCATCGGCGCCATCGCCTCACTTGGCTCTTACGGCATCGCGCTGTGGGCCATGACCCGCGCGCCGGTGGCCACGGTGGCCGCGCTGCGCGAAACTTCGGTGCTGTTCGCCGCGCTGCTGGGCAGCTGGTTTTTGAAGGAAGCCTTCACGCCGCGGCGCATCCTCGGCACGGTTGTCATCGTCGGCGGCGTGATGGCGCTGCGGCTGGGTTAGAGGAGCGTTCACCATGTCACTTCCATCGCAGGCCCGCGTCGTCATCGTCGGCGGCGGCATCGCCGGCTGTTCCACCGCCTACCACCTGGCCCGGGCGGGCTGGACGGATGTGCTGCTGCTCGAGCAGGGCAAGCTGACCAGCGGCACCACCTGGCACGCAGCGGGGCTGGTGGGGCAGATGCGGCCCAACCGCAACATGACGCGCATGAGCAAGTACGGCATCGAGCTGTACGCCACGCTCGAGCAAGAGACGGGGCTGGCCACCGGCTGGAAGCAGTGCGGCAGCGTGAACGTGGCGCGCACGCCCGAGCGCCTGAAGGTGCTGCGCCGCCAGGTGGCGCTGGCCCGCAGCTTCGGTGTGGACTGCCACGAGATCTCGCCCAAAGAAGCAGGCGAGCTGTACCCGGTGATGCGCACTGACGACTTGGCTGGCGCGATCTGGCTTCCCGGCGACGGCAAGGCCAACCCGGCTGACCTGTGCATGTCGCTGGCCAAGGGCGCGCGCAACCGCGGCGTGAAGATGGTCGAGGGCGTGCAGGTCACGGGCGTCATCACCGAGCGGCGCGCAGGCGCCGACCAGGTGAGCGGTGTGCGCGTGCTGCACGACGGCGCCGAGCACACCATCCGCTGCGAAGTGCTAGTGAACTGCGCGGGCCAGTGGGCGCGGCAGTTCGGCGCGCTGGCCGGCGTGACGGTGCCGCTGTACTCGGCCGAGCACTTCTACATCGTCACCGGCAAGATCGACGGCGTGCACCCGATGCTGCCGGTGATGCGCGACCCTGACGGCTTCATCTACTACAAGGAAGAGGTGGGCGGCCTGCTGATGGGCGGCTTCGAGCCGCAGGCCAAGCCCTGGAAGGTGGACCCGATCCCGGCGGACTTTCAGTTCCAGTTGCTGGACGAGGACTGGGACCAGTTCGAGATCCTGATGACCAACGCGATCCACCGCACGCCGTGCCTGGAAACCGCCGAGGTCAAGATGCTGCTGAACGGGCCGGAGAGCTTCACGCCCGACGGCAACTTCATCCTGGGCGAGGCGCCCGAACTGCGCCGCTACTACGTGTGCGCCGGCTTCAACTCGGCGGGCATTGCCAACAGCGGCGGCGCGGGCCGGCTGATGGCCGAGTGGATCATCGGCGGCGAGCCGAGCACCGACCTGTGGGATGTGGACATTCGCCGCTTCGGCGCCTTCAGCGGCAACCGCAAGGCCCTGGCCGAGCGCACCGGCGAGACGCTGGGCCTGCACTACGCGATGCGCTGGCCGCGGCAGGAGCTGGAAACCGCACGCCCCCTGCGCACCTCGCCTCTGTACGACCTGCTGGCGGCCAAGGGCGCGGAGTTCGGCAGCAAGAACGGGTGGGAAAGAGCCAATTACTTCAAACCGAACGGCGCCCCCCGCCCCGACTACACGCTGGACACCCCTGGCTGGTTGCCCTGGATGCAGGCCGAGCAGCGCGCCACGCGCGAGGCGGTGGCCATCTACGACCAGTCCTCTTTTTCCAAGCTGCTGCTGCAGGGCCGCGACGCGCTGGCGCTGCTGCAGCGGCTGTG
>JBDLRH010000079.1:0-36577 GCA_039800165.1 Pseudomonadota bacterium | reverse complement strand
CGCCATTTAAAGAGGTACGTGAGCTGGGTTTAAAACGTCGTGAGACAGTTTGGTCCCTATCTTCCGTGGGCGCTGCAGATTTGAGGAAGCCTGCTCCTAGTACGAGAGGACCGGAGTGGACGCACCTCTGGTGTATCGGTTGTCACGCCAGTGGCATTGCCGAGTAGCTATGTGCGGAAGAGATAACCGCTGAAAGCATCTAAGCGGGAAACTCGTTTCAAGATGAGATCTGCCGGGGCCTCGAGCCCCCTAAAGAGTCGTTCAAGACCAGGACGTTGATAGGTCGGGTGTGGAAGCGCAGTAATGCGTTAAGCTAACCGATACTAATTGCTCGTGCGGCTTGACCCTATAACTTTGATCGTTCGATCAGGGTTGTTATGCCAAGTGACGCATTCAAAAAGCTGATTTGCTCTGTGAATTGGTCGTCTTGACCTGGTCAAGATGACGACAAGTTATGCCTGATGACCATAGCGAGGTGGTCCCACTCCTTCCCATCCCGAACAGGACCGTGAAACGCCTCAGCGCCGATGATAGTGCGGATACCCGTGTGAAAGTAGGACATCGTCAGGCTCTTACAGCCCAGAAGGCCCAGCAGAAATGCTGGGCCTTTTGTTTTTTCCGTGGGCTAAAGGGTGCTCAAGCAGCCTGGCCCAGCGCAGCGGCCAATGGAAAGCGCCACGGCATGCGCCCCGGCGCGCTCTTCAGGTGCTCGCGCGGTAAATCAGCAGCCGGGCCAGTTCTTCGAGCAGCTTTACCGGATCGACCGGCTTGGGTACGAAGCTGTTCATCCCGGCGTCGCGGCAGCGCCGTTCTTCGTCGGCCGACACACTGGCTGATACGCCGATGATGGGCAGCGCGTCGCCATGCCGCGCACGGATGCGGCGCGCAGCCTCGTCGCCGTTCATCTCGGGCATGTACAAGTCCATCAGCACCGCATCGAATTCGCCGGAATCAAGGGCCAGCAGGGCTTCGTGCGCCGACTCGACGGATTGCGGCCGCAGGCCACCGTCGCGCAAAAAGCGCTCGGCGACGATGCGGTTCATCGGGTTGTCGTCCACCACCAGCACGCGCATGCCCTGAATGCTTGTGGTGGCGCCATCCGAAGGCGCAGGCAAAGGCGAAGTCGCGGCGCCAAGGCGCGCAGGCCACTGCGCGAGTCGTTGCGACTCGTCTTCGCGCAAGGGGGCAGCCTGCATGGGTACTACTCGGGGTGCGGCCAAGGCGCCCTTTGTATCACTGCCACATGACGCAGGGCAGCGGAATTGCAAAAAATTGAAACGCGAATGGCGGAAGCCGTGGGCCGCGTCAGGCGGCCGCCGGCTCGCGCAGCAGGTCGCCTTCGACCACGATGGCGCCCGAAGCGGCCAATTCACCGACCAGCTTGTGCAGCCACGGCCGAAGCGGCTCTTCGGCAAAGAAGCGCGCGTGGATACCGGTCACATAGGGCGTCGCGCTGCTCCACTCCAGAAAGTGGGCCACGCTCCAGCGCTGCAGCTCCATCAGCTTGAACTTGATCAGCACCTTGATGGCGTGGCGCGCATGACGCACCGGATCGCTGCGGTAACCCGCCAGACGCCGGCGCGCGTCGGCCAGCGCGTCGTCCACCGTGTCGAACGCCGGGCCGTGCCCGGGCACCACCACCCGGGGCTTGAGCCCCTCGATGAGTTGCAGCGTGGCCTCGACCTCGTCAAAGCCGCTCTCGCCCTGCAGTTCGGGGAACACGATGCCAAAGCCGCGCTGCCACAGCGCATCACCCGACACCAGCAGCCGATGCTGCGGCTCGAACAGCACCACCGCATGCGGGTCGTGGCCGGGCGCGGCATGCACCTCGAAGTCATGGTCGCCCAGCCGCAGTGAAGCGCCCGGCTGAACCAGGCCCTGCCAGCTGAAGCGCGGGCACTGCTGCCCGGTGGGCTCGTAGCTTAGTGCCTGAGCGTCCCACAACGCCACGCGCTGCGCCTCGCCGGGCGGGATCAAGGTGCGCACTTGCTGATACGCCGCCTGCAGCGCCGCATTGCCGCCGCAGTGGTCGCTGTGCAGGTGGGTGTTGACGATCACATCGAGCGCGCGCCCGTCGAGCGCATGGCGCACCAGCGCCAGCGTCTGTGGCGCGTGGCTCGCATAACCGGTGTCGATGACCGCGGTCTGATCGCGCCCGATGCACACCAGGTTGTTCGACGACAGCCAGCCGCGCTCAAGCAGCAGCAGTCCGTGCGGCAGCAGGCCGCCGGTGTGTGCCATCGTGATCCGTCAGGCCTTGGCCGAGCGCAGCTCGCGCCGCAGGATCTTGCCCACGTTGGTCTTGGGCAGGTCGTCGCGGAACTCGATGTACTTGGGTACCTTGTAGCCGGTCAGGTTCTGGCGGCAGTACTTGGCCACGTCGTCCTCGGTCAGCGTCGGGTCGTTCTTGACCACGAACACCTTGATCGCCTCGCCCTGCTTGTCATCGGCCACGCCGATGGCCGCGCACTCCACCACGCCGGGGCACAGCGAAATGACGTTCTCAAGCTCGTTGGGAAACACATTGAAGCCGCTGACCAGGATCATGTCCTTCTTGCGGTCGACGATCTTGGTGAAGCCGCGCGCGTCCATGATGCCGATGTCACCGGTGCGCATGAAGCCGTCCGCGGTGAAGGCCTTGGTGTTTTCTTCGGGCTGGTTGTAGTAGCCCGTCATCACGTTGGGGCCCTTGATGCAGATCTCGCCGGGCTCGCCGATCGCAACCGAGCGGCCATCGTCATCCTTGATCGCAATGTCGATGCCCGGCAGCGGCAGGCCGATGGTGCCGCTGAACTCGGTGCTGGTGACGATGTTGTTGGTGCCGATGGCGCAGGTCTCGCTCATGCCCCAGCCCTCGACCATCGCGCAGCCGGTGACCTGCTGCCACTGCCGCGCGGTGCCTTCCGAGGCGGCCATGCCGCCGGCCTGTGACACGCACAGGTGCGCGAAGTCGAGTGACTTGAACTGCGGATGCTGCAGCAGCGCATTGAACAGCGTGTTCACCGCGGGCAGCATGTGGAACGGCCGCTTCTTGAGCACCTCGACGAACTTGCCGATGTCGCGCGGGTTCGGGATCAGCGTCATGTGCGAGCCCCAGCGGATCGCCAGCAGGCACAGCGTGAGCGCGAAGATGTGATACAGCGGAAGCGCAGCGATGCTGTTGGTCTGGCTGACGTTGCCCACCCGCTTGAGCGCCGGCGTGAACCACGCCTCGGCCTGCAGGATCGCGGCAATCACGTTGCGGTGGGTCAGCACCGCGCCCTTGGACAGGCCGGTGGTGCCACCGGTGTATTGCAGGAAGGCGATGCTGTCCGGCCCCGCATCGGCCGGGCGCAGCGTCATGCGCTGGCCCTCATCGAGCGCACGCGCAAACGGCGTGACGGTGATGCCGTTTGTGAGCGGCAGCTTGTAGGCCGGCACCATCTTCGCCAGATGCCGCACGGCAAAGGTGATCCAGCGGCCGTACCAGAACCCCAGCAGGTCACCCATGGAGGCGATCACCACCTGCTTGACCTGGGTGCGGTCGATCACCTCGGACAGTGTCTTGCCGAAGTTCTCGAGGATGACGATCGCGGTGGCGCCCGAGTCCTTGAGCTGATGCTCGAGTTCGCGCGGGGTGTACAGCGGGTTGACGTTGACGCAGGTGTAGCCCGCGCGCAGCACTGCGGCCATGGTGACCGGGAACTGCGGCACGTTGGGCAGCATGATGGCCACGCGCGCGCCCGGCTCGAGCCCGCGCGACTGCAGCCAGGCGCCGAGCGCGGCCGACAGCTCGTCGAGCTCGCGGTAGTCCATCCAGCGGTCCATGCAGACCGCGAAGCGGTGGCTGGCGTGCTTGCGGAAGGATTCTTCGAACAGTTGCGCCAGCGAGCGGTACTGCGAGGCATCGACGTCCTGCGCGACGCCGGGGGGGTAGCTGTTGAGCCAGACTTTGTCCATGGGGGGCGTACTCCGAAGCCCCGCATTGTGGCCGGGTTCAGGCCCCGTTCCTCTCAGGGCAAGCCCCGAGATCGCCCGTCGATGGGCTGTGCTTCCGCCGGCCGCCGCGCCGCGCACAATGCGGGTGCCTATGCTTGCCCGCCTGCAACGCCGCATCTACGCTGCCCTGCTGCTGGCATCGCTGGCGTGGCTCGCGTTCTGGTGGCGTGACGCGCGCTGGCTGGGCTGGCTCGGCTTCGTGTGGTGCTGGGCGGGCTTTGCCGGTGTGCTGGCCCTGGAATTCGTCGCTGCACGCGCGGTGGCGCCGCTGGCCGGCAGTGCGGTGCCCGCCCCGGCGCCGCCGGGCTGGGGCCCGCTGCTGCGCGCCTGGGCCCAAGAGGTGGCGCATGCGGTGCGCGTGTTCGGCTGGCGGCAGCCCTTTGCAAGCGCGCGAGAGCCCGATGTCATCGCGGCCCTGGATGCGCAGCGCGTGGGCGTGGTGCTGGTGCACGGCTACTTCTGCAACCGCGGCTTCTGGGCGCCGTGGATCGCGCGACTGCGCGCGCAAGGGCATGGCGTGATCGTGCCCAACCTTGAGCCGGTGTTTGCGTCGATTGACGACTACGCGCCGATCATCGACGAAGCGGTGCAGCGCGCCACACAGCTCACCGGACGCGCGCCGGTGCTGGTGTGCCACAGCATGGGCGGCCTGGCCGCGCGTGCGTGGCTGCGGGCCGGCCACAATGATGCCCCTGGCGCCGTGCCGCGCATCGAGCGCGTGGCGCACATCGTCACGCTGGGCTCACCGCATCGCGGCACCTGGCTGGCGCGTTTGAGCAGCACGCCCAACGGGCGACAGATGCAGCTGGACAGCGCGTGGTTGCAAGCGCTGGCGGCGCAGTCCGATCCGTCATGGCATGCGCGCTTCACCTGCTGGTGGAGCGACTGCGACAACATCGTGTTCCCGGCGCCCACCGCAGCACTGCCGGGCGCGGACAACCGCTTCTGTGGCGGCGCAGCGCATGTGGCGCTGGCCTTCGATGCGCGGGTGATGGACGCGACGCTGGACTGGCTGCGCACGCAGTAGCGCCGACAGTACCGGCACGGCGCGCACTCCCGTCATGCCGGGTACGCCTGCTGCACGCAAGTGCCGGGCCGGCTGGCCCGATGGGGCTCAGGCCCCCTTCAGCACGCCACGGCGCATCTGGTCGAGTTCGATGCTCTCGAACAGCGCCTTGAAGTTGCCTTCGCCAAAACCCTCGTCGCCCTTGCGCTGGATGAACTCGAAGAAGATGGGGCCGAGCTGGTTCTCGCTGAAGATCTGCAGCAGCAGCGCGCCCTTCTTGCCGTCCACCAGGATGCGCCGCGCCTTCAGTGCCGCCACATCTTCGCCATGGCCGGGGATGCGCTTGTCGATCAGTTCGTAGTAGGTGTCGGGCGTGTCGAGCAGCGTCACGCCGCTGGTGCGCAGTGCATCGACAGTGCGGTACAGGTCGGTCGATGCCATCGCGATGTGCTGGATGCCTTCGCCGTGATAGCGGTCGAGGTACTCCTGGATCTGGCCCGACTTCTCGTTGCCTTCTTCGTTGATCGGGATGCGGATCTTGCCGCAGGGGCTGGTCATCGCCTTGCTCTTCACGCCGGTCACCTGCCCCTCGATGTCGAAGTAGCGGATCTCGCGGAAGTTGAACAGCCGCTCGTAGAAGCCCGCCCATTCGTCCATGCGGCCGCGGTGCACGTTGTGCGTGAGGTGGTCGATGTGGGTGAGGCCGTGGCCCGGCGCGTCCAGGCTGGCGCTGCTGGCACCGGGCAGCGGCTCGAAGTCCACATCGAAGAAGCCGATGTTGCCGATGTCGCCGGGCCGGGCGCCGTTCTTGCCACGCCATTTGTCCACCAGGTAGATCAGGCTGTCGCCGATGCCCTTGATCGCCGGGATGTTCAGCTCACCCGGCCCGGCCTGACCCGCATAGCCCCAGGCGCCGAGCGACACGGCGCGCTCGTAGGCGGCCTTGGCGTCGTGCACGCGGAAGGCGATGGCGCAGACGCTCGGCCCGTGCAGGCGCGCGAAGCGCTGCGCAAAGCTGTCGGGCTCGGCATTCAGGATGAAGTTGATGCCGCCCTGGCGGTACAGCGTCACGTTCTTGTGGCGGTGCCGCGCGATCGCCACGAATCCCATGCGCTCGAACACCGAGCCCATGGCCACCGGGTCGGGTGCGGCGTATTCGATGAATTCAAATCCGTCGGTGCCCATGGGGTTGTCCCAGGCCGAGCTGGCGGCGGTGGGCAGGGCGGCGGTAGCGGTAGCGGGCAGGGGTGCGTTCATGCCAGACACTGTACGGCGCAAGGCCTGCAGTTTTTCTGAAATTTGCGGCTTGCCACATGCCTTAGACGCATGAATACTGCAAAATAGTGGCTGTGGAAGCACTCGACAAGCTTGATTTGCAGATCCTGCGCCAGTTGCAGGCGAACGGCCGCGCCACCTACGACGAGGTGGCCGAGGCGGTGGGCCTGTCGCCCAGCGCGGTGCTGCGCCGGGTGCGCCGGCTGGAGGACGCGTCAGTGATCGCTCGCTACGCCGCCATCGTTGAACCCGAGCGGGTGGGTCTGGGCCTGACCGCCTACATCAATGTGCGGCTGGAAAAGCACACCGAGCACCACAAGCGCACCCCGATGGACGCGTTTCGCGCCGCGGTGCAGGCCTGGCCCGAGGTGGTGGAATGCGCAGCGCTTACCGGCGAGATGGACTTCTTGCTGCGGGTGGTGGTGGCCGACATGGCGCACTACAGCCGCTTCATCATGGACACGCTGCTCAAGCACCCGAGCGTGCAGGACTGCAAGACCAGCTTTGTGCTCGACCGGGTGAAGGCCACCACGGCCTTGCCGCTGTAGCCGACGCGGCGTTTGAGCCTGCACATCCCACGGATTAGGGAAAACCCTTACATTGGGGCCATGACCCCTTTGCCAACGACCCCCGATCCGGCGCCGCAGGCCCCCGGCGCTGCAACCCCACCGGCTGGCGACTCCGCGCTGGTGCCGATCCTGCAGCTCGAGGAAGACGACCGCGAGGCGCTGCGCGAGCACCTGCTGCGCCTGGACGCCGGAGACCGCTACCTGCGCTTTGGCTACGCCGCCACCGACGAGCAGGTCGGCCGCTACGTGGATGCGCTGGACTTCCGGCGCGACGACCTGTTTGGCATCTTCAACCGCGGGCTGCGGCTGATCGCACTGGCGCATCTGGCGGCGGGCAGCGCGCTGGAGTGCGGCGCCTGTGCCGAGTTCGGCGTCTCGGTGGACCCGGCCTCGCGCGGGCGCGGCTACGGCACGCTGCTGTTCGAGCGCGCGGTGCGCCATGCGCGCAACGAGGGCGTGGAGCTGCTGTTCATCCACGCGCTGTCGGAAAACGCGGCGATGCTGCACATTGCTCGCCGCGCTGGCGCCACGCTCGAGCCCGCGGGCAGCGAGACCGAGGCCTACCTGCGCTTGCCGCCCGCCACGCTGGACTCCCGCATGGCCGAACTGGTGGAGCAGCAGGTGGCCGAGACCGATTTCCTGCTCAAGCGCCAGGCGCGGCAGTTCCGGCGCTTTCTGGCCACGGTGCAGGAGGTGCGCCAGGGCGTGCGCGAGGCCCGGGCGCACTGCGCGCCCTGAGCCGACGGGAGCCCCCAGGGCACCCCGGGCATCGCGCCCCGGCTGTCATCTGCTTCCGCTATCCTTGTGCGCGTCGCAACCACTGCACGCGCTGCACCCGCCCCCCTGTGTCAGACCCACACCCTGCGCGCCCGTCCACCGGACGGGACGACAAGCGGACCTTCCTGCAGAAGGTCACCGAATTCATCTTCCCCGGGCCTGATTCCAAGGCCGAACTGATCGAGTCGCTGGCCGACGCCGAAGACAACCAGGTCATCGGCGCGGAATCGCGCGCGATGCTCGAAGGCGTGATCCGGCTGGCCGAGATGAGCGCGGGCGACGTGATGGTGGCCGCGCCGCGCATGGACCTGATCGACATCGATGCGCCGTACGACGACATCCTGCACCTGGTGATCGACACCGCGCATTCGCGCTTTCCGGTGTACGAGCGCGATCGCGAGAACATCATCGGCATCCTGATGGCCAAGGACCTGCTGAAGCTGCAGCGCGCGCCCGAGCTCAACCTGCGCGCGCTGCTGCGCCCGGCGGTGTTCGTGCCCGAGAGCAAGGGCCTGAACGACCTGCTGCGCGAGTTCCGCGGCAACCGCAACCACCTGGCGGTGGTCATCGACGAGTTCGGCCGCGTGGCCGGGCTGATCACCATCGAGGACGTGCTGGAGCAGATCGTCGGCGAAATCGAGGACGAGTTCGACATCGCCGAAGACGCGGGCGACATCTTCGCGCTGGCCGACGGCACCTGGCGGGTGAGCGGCGACGCGTCGCCCGAGCGGGTGGCCGAGTCGTTTGGCGTGAGCTTTCCGCGCGCCGAGGGCGAGGCGGGCGAGGGTGGCCAGGAGAGGGGCTTCGACAAGGGCTTTGACAAGGGCTTCGACACGATTGGCGGCCTGATCGCGCACGAGATGGGCCACGTGCCCAAACGCGGCGAGCGCCTGGCGCTGGCGGGGCTCGACTTCGTGGTGCTGCACACCAAGGGCGGCGCGGTGCGCTGGTTCCGGGTGTCCCCCGTGCGCAGCGCGGCGCAGGGCTGAGACCGCGGCACTAGGGCGTGGCTGCCGCACCGATCCGATCGCCCGTGGCCGCGCAGCGCGCGTGGCTGGGCCTGGTGGCGATCGCCGGATGGGTGCAGGCCGCATCGATCGCCTGGCCGCTGGATGCCGGCATCGAAGGCTGGCTGACGCTTGGGCAGCCCAGCGGCGTTTTGCAGGTCGGGTCGCTGGCGCTGCTGGTGGCGGCCTTGCGTCAGGCGGCGTCGGCCGGGCGCGCGTTTCTCGCCGGCTGGGTCTTTGCCATCGCGTGGCTGGCGGGCAGCTTCTGGTGGCTGTTCATTTCGATGCACACCTACGGCGGGCTGGCCGCGCCGCTGGCTGCGCTGGCGGTGCTGGCGCTGGCGGCAGCGCTGGGCCTGTACTACGCGCTGGCCGCGGCGCTGTGGTGGCGCTGGGCGGCTCGGCGCGATGGCGCCGGTTCCACTGCGCTGGCATTCGCCGGCCTGTGGACGCTGGCTGAGGTGGCGCGCGGTCGCCTGTTCACCGGCTTTCCCTGGGGTGCGGGCGGCTACGCGCATGTCGATGGCTGGCTGTCGGTGTGGGCGCCGCTGGTGGGTGTGTACGGCGTCGGCGGGTTGGCTGCAGCGCTGGCGGCGGTGCTGGCGCTGCTGATGGCGCGCATCTGGCCGTCGCGTGGCCGCATGCCGGCGGCCGGCGTTTCAGCGGTGGGCGGACCTGAGGGCCCGCCCGGGGCCAAGGACGCTGGCATGGTGGGCAAGGCCGCCCTGATGCGCGCCGCCGCCCCCGCGCTGGGGTCACTGCTGGCCCTGAGCGGTGGCCTGTGGCTGCCCGAGCCGGCGACGCGCAGCACCGGTGCGCTGAGCCTGGTGCTGCTGCAGGGGAACATCCCGCAAGACCAGAAGTTCGAGCCCGGCAGCGGCGTGCCGCAGGCGCTGGACTGGTACGCCGCACAGCTGTCGCGGCCGTGGCCAGGGGCGTTGGTGGTGGCGCCCGAGACCGCGCTGCCGCTCTTGCCGGCGATGCTGCCGCCGGGCTACTGGGACGATCTGCGCCGGCCATATCTGGGCGCAGACCCCGCCCGCGCGCAGGCTGCGCTGATCGGCGTGCCGCTGGGTGACGCGACGGCGGGCTACACCAACTCGGCGGTGGGCTGGGCCGCGGGGCAGCCCGAGTACCGCTACGACAAGCACCACCTCGTGCCCTTCGGCGAATTTGTGCCGCCGCTGTTTCGCTGGTTCACCGACCTGATGCGCATTCCGCTGGGCGACTTTGCGCGCGGCGGTGTCGGGCAGGCCTCGTTCGAGTGGCGCGGCCAGCGCCTGGCGCCCAACATCTGCTACGAAGACCTGTTCGGCGAAGAGCTGGCCGCGCGCTTTGCCGATGCGGCGCGCGCACCGACGGTGTTCGTTAACCTCAGCAACATCGCCTGGTTCGGCAACACGGTGGCGATCGACCAGCACCTGCAGATCAGCCGCATGCGGGCGCTGGAATTCGCGCGGCCGATGGTGCGCGCCACCAACACCGGCGCCACCGCGCTGATCGACCACCGCGGCGTTGTGGTGGCGCAGGCGCTGCCGCACGCCCGCGGCGTGCTGCAAGGCGAGGTGGAGGGCCGCGCCGGCACCACTGGCTACGCGGCCTGGGCGGGGCGCTTCGGCTTGTGGCCGCTGCTGCTGGCAGCGCTGCTGTGCCTGGTGCCCGCGGCCTTAAAATCCGGCGCTGCTCGTCGCGCAGAGGGCTAGGGCGCGGGATCGTCCCGCAGGCTGGCTGGCGCGACGTTTTTGCGTGGGCCGGGCGCTGCCGTCAGCGGCCGCCGGCGCGTGCGGAAAACCGCCATGCTGACCTTCCAACAGATCATCCTCAAGCTGCAGTCGTACTGGGACGCCCAGGGCTGCGCACTGCTGCAGCCCTACGACATGGAAGTGGGCGCAGGCACCAGCCACACCGCCACCTTCCTGCGCGCCATCGGCCCCGAGCCGTGGAAGGCCGCCTACGTGCAGCCCAGCCGCCGCCCGAAAGACGGCCGCTACGGCGAAAACCCCAACCGGCTGCAGCACTACTACCAGTACCAGGTGGTGCTGAAGCCCGCGCCGGCCAACATCCTCGAGCTGTACCTCGGCTCGCTCGAAGCACTGGGCTTTGACCTGAAGAAGAACGACATCCGCTTCGTCGAGGACGACTGGGAGAACCCGACACTCGGTGCCTGGGGCCTGGGCTGGGAGGTCTGGCTCAACGGCATGGAGGTCACGCAGTTCACCTACTTCCAGCAGGTCGGCGGCATCGACTGCCGGCCGATCACCGGCGAGATCACCTACGGCCTGGAGCGCCTGGCGATGTACCTGCAGGGCGTGGACAACGTCTACGACCTGGTGTGGACAGAGGGACACATGAGCGCCGCCGGGCCGTCCCAAGGCGCGAAGGCCCCCGCGGGGGGCAGCGAGCCACACGGAGTGGGCGAGCGTGGGGGCAGGGTCCTCTATGGCGATGTCTACAAGCAAAACGAAGTCGAGCAGTCCACCTACAACTTCGAGCATTCGGACACCGAGTTCCTGTTCACCGCCTTCGGTGCGCACGAGAAGCAGGCCAAGTATTTGATGGAACAGCAGCTCGCGCTGCCGGCCTACGAGCAGGTGCTCAAGGCCGCGCACACCTTCAACCTGCTGGATGCACGCGGCGCGATCTCGGTCACCGAGCGCGCGGCCTACATCGGACGCATCCGCAACCTCGCGCGCAGCGTGGCGCAGAGCTACTACGACAGCCGCGAGCGGCTCGGCTTCCCGATGGCGCCGCGCGAGTGGGTGGCCCAGATGCAAGCGCAAGTGCAGAAGAAGGCGGCCTGAGATGACGAGCACCGCCAACTTGCTGGTTGAACTGTTCGTTGAAGAGCTGCCGCCCAAGGCGCTGAAGAAGCTGGGCGATGCTTTCGCCGGCGTGCTGCTGGAGCAGCTGCGCGCGCACGGCCTGGCCTCGGCCTCGTCTCAGCTCACCGCCTACGCCTCGCCGCGTCGGCTGGCGGCACACATCACCGGTGTGACCTCGCGCGCGGCCGACAAGGCGGTTTCGCAAAAGCTGATGCCGGTGGCCGTGGGTGTGGATGCGAATGGCCACTCCACGCCGGCGCTGCTCAAGCGGCTGCAGGGGCTGGGGGTGGATGTGTCCAACCCGGTCGCGGCGCTGGCACGCTGCAAGCGCGAAGGCGAGGGCAAGGCCGAAGCGCTGTTCTTCGACAGCGTGGTGCCGGGTGCATCGCTGGCCGAAGGCCTGCAGCAGGCGCTGGATGAATCGATTGCCAAGCTGCCGATCCCCAAGGTGATGAGCTACCAGCTCGAGGGCGGCTGCGAGCTGCCGGGCTGGAGCAGCGTGAGCTTCGTGCGGCCGGCGCATGCGCTGGTGGCGCTGCACGGCGATGCAGTGGTGCCGGTGGGCGCGCTCGGCCTGAAGGCGGGCAACACCACGCAAGGCCACCGATTCGAGGCGCGTACGCCATCGGTGACCATTGCGAACGCCGACGCCTATGCGCAGGTGCTGCGCGAGCAAGGCGCGGTGATCGCGTCCTTTGCCGAGCGCCGCGCCGAGATCGTGCGCCAGTTGAAGGAGGCCGCTGCCCGGGTAGGCGGCGGCGCGAAGCCGATCGAAGACGAAGCGCTGCTCGATGAGGTGACCGCGCTGGTCGAGCGGCCCAACGTGCTGGTGTGCCAGTTCGAGCGCGAGTTCCTCGAAGTGCCGCAAGAGTGCCTGATCCTCACGATGAAGGCCAACCAGAAGTACTTTCCGCTGCTCGATGCGCAGGGCAAGCTGACGAACCGGTTCCTGGTGGTCAGCAACATCCGCCCGGACGACGCCAGCGCGGTGATCGGCGGCAACGAGCGCGTGGTGCGCCCGCGCCTGGCCGATGCGAAATTCTTCTTCGACCAGGACCGCAAGAAGACGCTGGAGAGCCGCGTGGGTGGCCTGGCCAAGGTGGTCTATCACAACAAGCTGGGTAGCCAGGGCGAGCGCGTCGAGCGCGTGCGCGCGATTGCCCGCGCGATTGCGCTGCCGCTGGGTGGCGAGGTGCTGGCCAAGGCGGCCGATACCGCTGCGATGCTGGCCAAGGCCGACCTGCTGACCGACATGGTGGGCGAGTTCCCCGAACTGCAGGGCATCATGGGGGCGTACTACGCGCGCCACGATGGCCTGTCGGCCGACATCGCCGACGCGGTGGAGGACCACTACCGCCCGCGCTTTGCAGGCGATGCGCTGCCGCGCAACCCGGTGGGCGTGGTGGTGGCGCTGGCCGACAAGCTCGAGACGCTGGTGGGCATGTTCGGCATCGGCAACCTGCCCAGCGGCGACAAGGACCCGTTCGCGTTGCGCCGCCATGCTTTGGGCGTGATCCGCATGCTGGTCGAGCGCGACCTGCCGCTGGATCTGTCGGCGCTGGTGGGTGCCGCCACGCCAGCCTTTGGCAGCAAGATCACGCCGGCCACCGAAGCGCTGCTCGACTTCATCTACGACCGCCTGGCCGGCAGCCTGCGCGAGCAGGGCTACAGCGCGCAAGAAGTGGATGCGGTGCTGGCCCTGCGGCCGCAGCGCCTGGCCGATGTGGCGCGCCGCTTGCAGGCGGTGCGCGCCTTCGCCGCGCTGCCCGAGGCGCCTGCGCTGGCCGCAGCCAACAAGCGGGTGGGCAACATCCTCAAGAAGGCGGGCGAGGTCGATGCGCATGTGAATGCCGGCCTGCTGCATGAAGCGGCCGAGCGCGACCTGTACGCGGCGCTTGAGGCCAGCGTGCCGCAGGCCGATGCGCAGTTCGCCGCCGGTGACTACACCGCGTCACTGAAGACGCTGGCGGCGCTGCGTGCGCCGGTCGATGCGTTCTTCGACGGCGTGATGGTCAATGCCGAGCAAGATGACCTGCGCCTGAACCGCCAGGGGCTGCTCAAGACGCTGCACACCGCGATGAATCGCGTGGCCGACTTGTCGCGGCTGGCGGCCTGAGCGCGGCGAGCCCTGCACCACCCACCGGAGCGCCGCGCATGAAACTCGTGATCCTGGGCCGCGACGGCACCATCAACCAGTTCAGCGCCCAGCACATCAAGACGCCCGACGAATGGCAGCCGCTGCCCGGCGCGCTGGAGGCGATCGCCCGCCTCACGCAGGCGGGCTGGCATGTGGTGGTGGCCACCAACCAGTCGGGCCTGGGCCGTGGCCTGCTGGACATGGCCGGCCTGAATGCGGTGCACGCCAAGATGCACAAGCTGCTGGCGGCCGCCGGCGGGCGCATCGATGCGGTGTTCTATTGCCCGCACGCGCCCGAAGAAGAGTGCCGCTGCCGCAAGCCGCAGCCCGGCCTGTTCGAGCAGATCGCCGAGCGCTTCGGCGTGGACCTGGCGGATGTGGCGGTGGTGGGCGACAACCTGCGCGATGCGCAGGCGGCGCAGGCCGCGGGCTGCCGGCCGCACATGGTGCTGACCGGGCGCGCCGAACAACTGCGCGAAAGCGCGCGGCGTGGCGAACCGCTGCCGGTCGAGTTTCCGCCGGCCACCACGGTGCACGAAGACCTGGCCGGCTTTGCCGCCTGGCTGCTGGCACGCGAGGCCCGCGGCGCGCGCGAGCTGCGCGACGCACGCGACCTGCTGGAAGGCCGCAGCCGGCCCGCCGCGGCATAAAGCGCACGCAACGCACCCACGCAAGGCACGAAAGCGCTTGATGAACCTGTTGCGCTCCTCCCTTCATGCGCTGTGGATGCTGGTCACGGTGGTGCCCTGGGGCATCATCATGCTGACGGCATCGATCTGGCGCCGCGGCGAGCCGCTGTACTGGATGGCAGCGCGCTGGCTGCGCTGGGCGATCGAAGGCGCGCGGGTGATCATGGGCATCCGCTACCGCATCAGCGGCATGGAGCACCTGCCGGTCGGGCAGCGCAGTCCGGCCATCCTGCTGGTCAAGCATCAGTCGACCTACGAGACCTTCCTGATGCCGACCATCATGCCGCACCCGCTGGCGTATGTGTTCAAGCGCGAGCTGCTGTACGTGCCGTTCTTTGGCTGGGCGATGGGGCGGCTGGACATGATCCACATCGACCGCAGCCAGCGCGCGCAGGCCTTCAACAAGGTGGTGGCGCAGGGCAAGGAGCTGCTCGCGCAAGGCGTCTGGATCATCATGTTCCCCGAGGGCACGCGCATCCCGCGCGGACAGAAGGGCACCTACAAGACCGGCGGCACGCGGCTGGCCATCGAGACCGGCGCGCCGGTGATCCCGATTGCGGTGACGTCTGCCAAGTGCTGGCCGCGCAAGGCCTTCATCAAGCGCCCGGGGGTGGTGGACGTGTCCATCGGCAAGCCGATCGACAGCGCCGGGCGCGAGCCCGAGGAGCTGATGCGCGAGGTCGAGGCCTGGATCGAGTCGGAGATGCGGCGGCTCGACCCCGAGGCCTACCGCTGAAGGCGCAGGCCATGTGGCGGGCGCTGCAGCTGACGCTCGACCTGCTGGTGCCGCCGCGTGAGGCGTCGTCGGCCCCTGCAAGTTCACCTGTTCCCGCGACGGTTTCCACGGCGGTTCCCGCGCCCTCGTCCCAGGCCGCCCCAGCGCAAGACGCCCCCGCCGTGGCGCTGGCCGACAGCATCGCGCCGGCACGCTTCGATCATCCGCGGGCCAACCGGCGCGCGCAGCTGGCCGGTGCGGTGGTGGCCTACGAGCTGCGCCGCTCGCGCCGCCGCACCATCGGCTTTGCGGTGGACGGCGAGGGCCTGGTGGTCAGCGCACCGCGCTGGGTGCCGCTGTACGAAATCGAATCGGCGCTGCAGGAGAAGGCGACCTGGATTGCGCGCAAGCTCTCCGAGATGCGCGAGCGCGAGCAGCGGCTCGAGTCGTCGCGCATCGCCTGGGCCGACGGCTGCACGCTGCCCTGGCTGGGCCGCAGCCTGCGGGTGCAGCTCGACCCCACCGCCACCGCGATGGCGCAGCTGTCCGAGCCCATCGCCCCCGGCATGCCGGACGCGCCGGCGACCTTGCGCATCCGGCTGCCGCTGCACAGCGAGCCAGCGCAGATCCGCGACGCGGTGCAGGCCTGGCTGATGCGCGAGGCGCGGCGGGTGTTCACCGAGCGGCTGGACCACTTCGCGCCGCAGCTCGGCGTGCGCTGGCAGCGCCTGGGCCTGTCGAGCGCGGGCACCCGCTGGGGCAGCGCCGGCGCCGACGGCTCGATCCGGCTCAACTGGCGGCTGATCCACCTGGCACTGCCGGCGATTGACTATGTGGTGGTACACGAGCTCAGCCACCTGCGGGTGCTGGACCACAGCCCGCGCTTTTGGGACACGGTGGCGCAGGTGCTGCCCGACTACGCCGAGCGGCGTGCGCTGCTGCGCGACGAGGCGGTGCCGCGCTGGGATTGACTGGCGCGGGCCCCCCGGAAGCGGTTACGATCGCCATCCGCGTTGACGTTAACGTCAACGTCAAAGCAGCTTGCGACCCGGCTGCCCTGCCCACCATGGCCACCACCTATTCCATCAGCGACCTCGCGCGCGAATTCGACCTGACCACGCGGGCGATGCGCTTTTATGAGGACATGGGCCTGCTGCAGCCGCAGCGCACCGGCCCGGGCGGGCGCAGCCGCGTGTACAGCGCGCGCGACCGCACCCGGCTCAAGCTCACGCTGCGCGCCAAGCGGCTGGGCCTGTCGCTGTCAGAGGCGAAAGACATCATCGACATGTACGACAGCCCGCGCGACACCGGGCCGCAGCTGCGCAAGTTCCTCGCGGTGCTGGCGCAGCACCGCGCACAGATCGAAGACCAGCTGGCCGACCTGCAGGCCAACCTGGACGAGGTGCGCGTGCACGAGAAGGAGGCGCGGGCGCTGCTGGCCAAGATCGACCGCAAGAACGCATGAGCACCGCACCGTTTCAGCCCCGCTTCGAAGGCTACGAGGCCCGCACCCGCGACAGCTTTGCGCTGCAGGGCGTGATGCACACGCTGGGCGCACGCATGGGCGCGGTCGCACCTGGCAGCGTGGAGATCCTGGTCGACTGGGCGCCGGGCCTGACGCAGCAAAACGGCTTTCTGCACGGCGGTGTGGTGGCCACGGTGCTCGACTCGGCCTGCGGTTATGCCGCCTTCACGCTGATGCCGCAGGACACCGGCGTGCTGACCATCGAGTTCAAGACCAATTTCGTTGCGCCGGCCCAGGGCCAGCGCTTTCGCGCGGTGGGCCAGGTGATCAAGCCCGGGCGCACCATCAGCCTGGTCGACGGGCGCGCCTATGCGCTGGCTGCGGACGGCAGCGAGCGGCTGGTGGCCACCATGACCGCAACGCTGATGGCCGTCACCGGCCGCAGCGACACCCCGAGCTGAGACCCCACAAGGACGATTCATGAGCAACCTGCCCGGACTGAACTTTCACCTTGGCGAAGACATCGACGCGCTGCGCGATGCGGTGCGCGCCTTCGCCGATGCCGAGATCGCCCCGCGCGCGGCCGAGATCGACCGCAGCGACCAGTTCCCGATGGACCTGTGGCGCAAGATGGGCGACCTCGGCGTGCTGGGCATCACCGTGCCCGAGGCATACGGCGGGGCGAACATGGGCTACCTCGCCCACATGATCGCGATGGAAGAGATCAGCCGCGCAAGCGCCAGCGTGGGCCTGTCCTACGGCGCGCACTCCAACCTGTGCGTCAACCAGATCAAGCGCAACGGCACCGAAGAGCAGAAGCGCAAGTACCTGCCCAAGCTGATCAGCGGCGAGCATGTGGGTGCGCTGGCGATGAGCGAGCCGGGCGCCGGCAGCGACGTGATCAGCATGAAGCTCAAGGCGCAGGACAAGGGCGGCTACTACCTGCTCAACGGCTCGAAGATGTGGATCACCAACGGCCCGGACGCCGATACGCTGGTGGTGTACGCCAAGACCGAGCCCGAGATGGGCGCGCGCGGCGTGACCGCCTTCCTGATCGAGCGCGGGATGCGCGGCTTTTCGATTGCGCAGAAGCTCGACAAGCTGGGCATGCGCGGATCGCACACCGGCGAGCTGGTGTTCGAGAACGTGGAAGTGCCGGCGCAGAACATCCTGGGTGGCCTGAACAACGGCGCGAAGGTGCTGATGAGCGGCCTGGACTACGAGCGCGCGGTGCTGGCCGCCGGGCCCATCGGCATCATGCAAAGCGTGATGGACAACGTGGTGCCCTACATCCACGACCGCAAGCAGTTCGGCCAGAGCATCGGCGAATTCCAGCTCATCCAGGGCAAGGTGGCCGACATGTACACGGTGCTGCAGGCCGCGCGCAGCTTTTGCTACACCGTGGGCAAGAACCTTGACCAGCTGGGTGCCGAGCATGTGCGCACCGTGCGCAAGGACTGCGCCAGCGTCATCCTGTGGTGCGCCGAGAAGGCCACCTGGATGGCTGGCGAGGGCATCCAGATCTTCGGCGGCAACGGCTACATCAACGAATACCCGCTGGGCCGCCTGTGGCGCGACGCCAAGCTGTATGAGATTGGCGCCGGCACCAGCGAGATCCGCCGCATGCTGATCGGCCGCGAGCTGTTTGCCGAGACGATGTAATCACACGCCGGTACCCAGGGAGGACACGACCATGAGTTCACTGCAGCACCTGCTGGATGCCAACCGCAGCTGGGCTGCGCGCATGGTGCAGGACAATCCCGACTTCTTCAGCCACCTGGCGCGCCAGCAGACGCCGCGCTACCTGTGGATCGGCTGCTCCGACAGCCGCGTGCCGGCCAACCAGATCACCGGCCTGGACCCGGGCGAGGTGTTCGTGCACCGCAATGTGGCCAACGTGGTGGTGCATTCCGACCTGAACGCGCTGTCGGTCATCCAGTTCGCGGTGGACCACCTCAAGGTCGAGCACATCATCGTGGTGGGCCACTATGGCTGCGGCGGCGTGCTGGCGGCGCTGCGCGGTGCGCGCGTGGGCCTGGCCGACAACTGGCTGCGCCATGTGCACGACGTCAAGATGCGCCACCACCGCCGCATCGACCACCTGAGCGTGCCCGAGCAGGAAGACGTGCTGTGCGAGATGAACGTGATCGAGCAGGTGGGCCATGTGGCGCTGACCAATGTGCTGCAGGACGCCTGGCGCCGCGGCCAGAAGGTGGCAGTGCACGGCTGGTGCTACGGCCTCAAGGACGGCTTGCTCAAGGACCTGCAGGTCACGATGCAGCGGCCCGATGAAGTGGTGGGCGTGTTCCGCCAGGCCCTCAAGCGCTACCCGCGCGGCGTCGCGACCGACTGACGGGGCGGGCCATGCTGACGCAGCGCATCGATTCGCCGATCGCCTTTGACATCGCCCGCGCGATGATGGAAGGCTTCAACCGCCACTACCGGCTGTTCCGCACCGAGTCGGCGCGTGCCAAGCACCGCTTCGAGACGGCCGACTGGCACGGCCAGCAGCGCGCCCAGCGCGAGCGCATCGAGTTCTACGACCTGCGCGTCAAGGAATGCGTGATGCGCCTGGAAAAGGAATTCCGCGCCGGAGATCAGCCGATGGATGTATGGCAGCAGGTCAAGCTGCTGTACATCGGGCTGCTGGTGGACCACCACCAGCCGGAGCTGGCCGAGACCTTCTTCAACTCGGTCACCACCAAGATCCTGCACCGCACGCACTTCCACAACGACTTCATCTTCGTGCGCCCGGCGGTCAGCACCGAGTACATCGAGAACGACGAGCCTGCCGCCAAGCCCACCTACATCGCCTACTACCCCAAGCGCGAGACGCTGCACGAGACGGTGATGCGCGCCATCGAGGCGTTCGACCTGCGCATGCCGTTCGACGACCTCAAGCGCGACACGCTCAACGTGGTGGACACGCTGACTGCGAAGCTGGGCGAGGTGCCGCTGCGCGCCAACTTCCAGATCCAGGTGCTGTCCAGCCTGTTCTTCCGCAACAAGGGCGCGTATGTGGTGGGCAAGCTGATCAACGGCTTCAACGAGCTGCAGTTTGCGCTGCCCATCCTGCACAACCGGCAGGGCCGGCTGTTCATCGACGCGGTGCTGCTGGGCGAAGAAGACCTGCTGATGCTGTTCAGCTTTGCGCGGGCCTACTTCATGGTCGACATGGAAGTGCCCAGCGCCTATGTGCAGTTCCTGCGCAGCATGATGCCGCGCAAGCCGCGCAACGAGATCTACAACGCACTGGGGCTGGCCAAGCAGGGCAAGACGCTGTTCTATCGCGACTTCCTCTACCACCTGCGCCACAGCTCCGACCAATTCCGCATCGCGCCGGGCATCAAGGGCATGGTGATGCTGGTGTTCGACCTGCCGTCGTTTCCCTACGTGTTCAAGGTCATCAAGGACTACTACCCGCCGCAGAAGGACACCACGCGCGAGCTGATCAAGAGCAAGTACCAGCTGGTCAAGCAGCACGACCGCGTGGGCCGCATGGCCGACACGCTGGAGTACAGCGAGGTGGCCTTCCCGCGCGAGCGCTTCGAGGACGAGCTGATCGCCGAGATCCAGAAGTTCGCGCCCAGCCAGATCGAAATCTCCGACCGCGACGGCGATGGCGCGGTGGAAGTCATCATCAAGCATGTGTACATCGAGCGGCGCATGATTCCGCTGAACATGTACCTGCAGGAGGCCTTCGACGCCGGCCTGGACACGCCGCGTGCGCGCGACCAGATGGAGCGCGCCGTGCTGGAGTACGGCAATGCGATCAAGGACCTGGTGGCCGCCAACATCTTCCCCGGCGACATGCTGTGGAAGAACTTCGGGGTCACCCGCCACGGCAAGGTGGTGTTCTACGACTACGACGAGATCGAATACATCACCGACTGCAACTTCCGCAAGGTGCCGCCGCCGCGCAACGAGGAAGACGAGATGTCGGGCGAGATCTGGTACCAGGTGGGCCCGCGCGACGTGTTCCCCGAGACCTTTGGCCCCTTCCTGCTGGGCAACGACGCGGTGCGCGAGGTGTTCATGCGCCACCATGCCGACCTGCTGGACCCGGAGTTCTGGCAGCAGCACAAGGAGCGCATCCTCAAGGGCCACATGCACGACGTGTTTCCCTACGACCCGCACAAGCGCTTCAAGGCGCGTGTGGCCGGCTCCTACGAGGGCGGCTGAAGCGCGGCCTGCGGTACAGAAGCGATGCGCGAATTCTGGGAACTGGCCAGCTACATCGTCACGGCACTCGGCTTGCCGGTGGCGATCCTGTTCTTCATCCTCGAGCAGCGCAAGCAGCGCGACAACGAGGAAGAAGAGGCCTACCAGTTGCTGTCCGACGCGTACAACGACTTCCTGAAGGTGGTGCTGGCCAACCCTGACCTGCAGTTGCGCACCCACGAGCCACTGCCTGACCCCACGTCCGAGCAGCGCGAGCGCATGCTGGTGATCTTCGACATGCTGATTTCGCTGTTCGAGCGCGCGTATCTGGTGGCATGGAAGCCCAACATGAGCGAGGCCGAGGCGCGGCGCTGGAACAGCTGGGACGATTACATGCGCGAATGGTGCCGCCGGGAGGACTTCCGCCACACGCTGCCGCAGCTGCTGCGCGGCGAAGACCCGGGCTTCCAGGCGTACATCCGCCGCGTTGCTGACGAAGAGCGCGCGGCCATTGCCTGACCCTTTTTTATCTTTTGAAGGAGAACCCCCATGCCTGAATCCATCGTCATCGTCAGCGCTGCCCGTACGCCCATGGGTGGCTTCCTCGGCGACTTTGCGTCGCTGGCCGCGCATGATCTCGGCGGCGCCGCCATCAAGGCCGCGGTCGAGCGCGCCGGCATCTCGTCTGACGTCGTGGGCGAGGTGCTGTTCGGCAACTGCCTGATGGCGGGCCAGGGCCAGGCGCCGGCGCGCCAGGCGGCGTTCAAGGGCGGCCTGCCCAAGGGCGCAGGCGCGGTCACGCTGTCCAAGATGTGCGGCTCGGGCATGAAGGCCGCGATGCTGGCGCATGACCTGCTGCTGTGCGGCACGCACGAGGTGATGATCGCCGGCGGCATGGAGAGCATGACGAATGCGCCGCACCTGCTGCCCAAGGGCCGCACCGGCATCCGCATCGGCCACGACCGGGTGATGGACCACATGATGCTCGATGGCCTGGAAGACGCCTACGAGCCCGGCCGTGCGATGGGCACCTTTGGCGAAGACTGCGCCGCCAAGTACCAGTTCACCCGGGAGCAGCAGGACGCTTTCGCCGTGGCCAGCGTGCAGCGCGCCAAGGCCGCCACCGAATCCGGCGCGTTTGCTACCGAGATCACGCCGGTGACGGTGAAGGGCCGCGCGGGCGACACCGTCATCTCCATCGACGAGGGCCCGGGCAAGGTCAAGCTCGACAAGATCCCGACGCTGCGCCCTGCGTTCAAGAAGGACGGCACCATCACCGCGGCCAGCAGCTCGAGCATCAACGACGGCGCGGCCGCGATGGTGATGATGACCGAGTCCACCGCGAAGAAGCTCGGCTGCAAGCCGATCGCGCGCATCGTCTCGCACGCCACCCACGCGCAGGAGCCGAACTGGTTCACCACCGCGCCGGTGGGTGCCACGCAAAAGGCGCTGGCCAAGGCCGGCTGGAGCGTGAAGGATGTGGACCTGTGGGAAGTGAATGAGGCCTTCGCCGTGGTGCCGATGGCGCTGATGGCTGAGCTCAAGGTCAGCCACGACATCGTCAACGTGCATGGCGGCGCCTGCGCGCTGGGCCACCCGATCGGCGCGTCGGGCGCGCGCATCATGGTCACGCTGATCCATGCGCTCAAGCGTCACGGCAAAAAGCGCGGCCTGGCCACGCTGTGCATCGGCGGCGGCGAGGGCACCGCAGTCGCGCTTGAGCTGATCTGACGCCAACGCAACGCAGCGGCGCATGTCCACCGTCCTCGTCATCGGCGCCTCACGCGGCATCGGCCTGGAATTCGTACGCCAGTACCGCGACGCCGGCGCGCGGGTGATCGCCACCGCGCGCGATGACGTCGCGCTGGCGCGCCTGCGTGAACTGGGCGCCGAGCCGCTGCGCGTGGATGTGGCCGACCCGGCCAGCATCAGCGGCCTGAGCTGGCAGCTCGATGGCGAGAAGCTCGACGTGGCGCTGTATGTGGCTGGCGTGATGAACCGCGCCGACGCGCGCACACCGCCCACGCGCGAGGCCTTCGATGCGCTGATGCATGTGAACCTGCTCGGCGCCATGCAGGCCATCCCGCAGGTGGCGCCGCTGGTTGAGGCGGCGGCCACGGAACATCGGCTGGGGCGCTTTGCCTTCATCAGCAGCCTGATGGCGCAGATCTGCGCGGTGCCGGCCAGCAACGCCTGGCTGTACCGCATCAGCAAGGCGGCGTTGAACATGGCGGTAGCCAGCGCCCGGCACGACTACCCCCGCGCCATCCTCGCGGCGCTGTCGCCCGGCTGGGTGAAGACTGACATGGGCGGCGAGAATGCGCCTGTGGCGCTGGACGACAGCGTGCAGGCGATGCGGCGCACCATCGATGCGCTCACGCCCGAGCGCAGCGGACAGTTCATCGACCTTGAGGGCCACGCTTTCAAGGGCTGGTGAAGCGCCAAACGCAGGACGGCATCACAACGATGAGGAGACGGGCATGAGGAGTTGGGGAACAAGGGCTGCGGCATGGCTGCTGGCAGCCGGTTGGCTGGCGGCGCCCTGGGCGCACGCCCGTGACGAAGCCCTGCTGCAAGCGGCCACGGCGGAGCAGCCGGCGGTGGTGAAGACGCTGGAGCGGCTGGTCAACATCGAAACAGGCACTGGTGACACCGAGGGCATGGCGGCCATGGTGGACTTGCTCGAAGGCGAGCTCAAGGCACTGGGCGCCACCGTCACCCGCCACAAGCCGGTGGGCCCTGTGGCAGGCGAGAACCTGGTGGCACGCCTTGCCGGCACCGGGCAGCGCCGCATCCTGCTGATGGCGCACATGGACACGGTGTACCCCCGCGGCACGCTGGCCCGGGCGCCGTTCCGTATCGATGGTGCGCGTGCCTTTGGCCCCGGCATCGCCGACGACAAGGGCGGCATCGCGGTCATCCTGCACACGCTCAAGCTGCTGAAGGCGCGCGGCTTCACCGACTTCGCGAGCATTGGCGTGCTGTTCAACACCGATGAAGAGCGCGGGTCGGCCGGCTCGGCGGCGCTGATCGAGGCCACCGCGCGCGAACACGACGTGGTGCTGTCCTTCGAGCCGACGGTGGCCATCCGCGAGATGATGGTGCGCGCGACCTCGGGCGTGGCCACGGTGCGTGCCACCATCCGCGGGCGCGCCTCGCACGCCGGTGCGGCGCCAGAGCAGGGCGTCAATGCGATGGTCGAGGCGGCCGACTTCATCCTGCGCACGCTCGATCTGGACGATGCCAGGCGCGCCTTCCGCTTTAACTGGACGGTGGGTACCACTGGCAAGGTGGCCAACGTGATCCCTGAAGAAGCGGTGATCGACGCCAATGTGCGCTACCTCGACCCCGAACACCTGAAGCAGGCCATGGCCACGCTGCAGGAGCGCGCGGCCAAGCCGCGCCTGCGCGAATCGCAGATCAAGGTCGAATTGTTCACTTCGCGGCCTTCCTTCGTGGCGGATGCGCGCGGCCTGCAACTCATCGAGAAGGCGCAGGCCATCTACCGCGAGGTGGGTGCCGAGATCACCGTCATCCCGTCCACCGGCGGCGGCACCGATGCGGCATTTGCCGCGCTGTCGGGCAAGCCGGTGCTCGAGGGCCTGGGCCTGCCGGGTTTCGGCTACCACAGCAACCAGGCCGAGTACGTGATGATCGACGCCATTCCACGCCGGCTGTACCTGGCCGCACGCCTCATCATGGACGTGGCGCAAGGCAAGTAGGTCACGTACACCAGACACACAAGGACCGCAGACGATGCTGTTGACCCAAGACCAGGAAATGATCCGCGACGCGGTGCGCGACTTTGCGCAGCGCGAACTGTGGCCCCACGCCGCGCGCTGGGACAAGGAGCACCACTTTCCGAAGGATGTGCACCGTGGCCTGGCAGCGCTGGGTGCCTACGGCATCTGCGTGCCCGAACAGTACGGCGGCGCGGGGCTGGACTACGTGAGCCTGGCGGTGGTGCTGGAGGAAATTGCCGCGGGCGACGGTGGCGTGTCCACCACCATCAGCGTGACCAACTGCCCGGTCAACGCCATCCTGATGCGCTACGGCAACGAGGCGCAAAAGAAGAAGTGGCTGGTGCCGCTGGCACAGGGCGAGCAGCTCGGCGCCTTCTGCCTGACCGAGCCGCATGTGGGCAGCGACGCATCGGCGCTGCGCACCACCGCGGTGAAGGACGGCGACCACTATGTCATCAACGGCGTCAAGCAGTTCATCACCAGCGGCAAGCACGGCACGGTGGCCATCGTGCTGGCGGTGACCGACAAGGCCGCGGGCAAGAAGGGCATCAGCGCCTTTCTGGTGCCCACATCCACGCCAGGCTATGTGGTCGCGCGGCTGGAAGACAAGGTGGGCCAGCACAGCAGCGACACGGCGCAGATCAACTTCGAAGACTGCCGCGTGCCCGCCGAGAACCTGATCGGCGAGGAGGGCGAGGGCTACAAGATTGCGCTGAGCGCACTCGAAGGCGGGCGCATCGGCATTGCGGCGCAGAGCATCGGCATGGCGCGCAGCGCGCTGGACGTGGCGATTGCGTATTCAAAAGACCGCCAGAGCTTTGGCACCGCCATCTTCAACCACCAGGCGGTGGGCTTCCGCCTGGCCGACTGCGCGATGCAGGTGGAGGCCGCGCGCCAGCTCACCTTGCATGCCGCCGCTCTGCGCGATGCCGGCCGGCCCTGCCTGAAAGAAGCCGCGATGGCCAAGCTGTACGCCAGCGAGATGGCCGAGCGCGTGTGCAGTGCCGCCATCCAGACCCTGGGCGGCTACGGCTACGTGAGCGACTTCCCGGCCGAGCGCATCTGGCGCGACGTGCGGGTGTGCCAGATCTACGAAGGCACCTCCGACGTGCAGAAGATCCTGATCCAGCGCGCGCTGGCCTGATCCGCGCAGCGCACGCAAGCACAGCCACCAGCACAAGCGCAAGCACACAGACAGGCGGGCATTCATGCGCATCGTGATCCTTGGAGCCGGACGGGTGGGCGAAAGCGCTGCCGAGAGCCTGGCGTCCGAGCAGAACGACATCACCCTGATCGACACCGACGTGCAGCGGCTGCGCGAACTCGAAGAGCGCATCGACCTGCGCGGCGTGGTCGGCAACGGCATCCAGCCCTCGGTGCTCGAGGCCGCCGGCATTGCCGATGCGGACATGCTGATCTCGTGCGCTGCCATGGACGAGACCAACCTGGTGGCCTGCAAGATTGCGCACGACCGCTACAGCGTGCCCACCACGATTGCGCGCATCCGCTCGCCCGAGTTCGAAGAGGGCGACGCGCTGATGAGCAAGAGCGGCTTCTCGGTGGACCATGTGATCTGCCCGGAAGAGTCGGTGGTGCAGTACATCCAGCGGCTGATCGACTACCCCGAGGCGCTGCAGGTGCTGGAGTTCTCGCGCGGGCGGGCCCACCTGATTGCGGTGCGCGCAGCAGCCGGCAGTGCGCTGGTGAACCACACCATCGGCGAATTCCGCGACCTGTTTCCAGCTGCACCGATGCGGGTGGTGGCGCTGTACCGTAACGACGCCGAAGTGGCGTGCGATGCGGGCACCCGCATCCTGCCCGGCGACGAAGTGTTCGTGCTGGCCGACCGCGACCGCATCCGCCATGTGCTGGCCGCCATCCACAACTTCGACAAGCCGGTGGAGCGGGTGATGATTGCAGGCGGCGGCCGTGTGGGCCTGCGCCTGGCGCGGCGCCTGGCGGGCCGCTATCAGGTGAAGATGATCGAGCGCGACCTGCGCCGCTGCGAGTACCTGGCCAGCCAGCTGCCCAGCGACATGCTGGTGCTGCAGGGCGACGGCACCGACGAAGAACTGCTGGCCGAAGAAAACGTGGGCAGCATGGACATCTTCCTGTCGCTCACCAGCGACGACGAGGACAACATCCTGTCGGCGATGCTGGCCAAGCGCATGGGCGCACGCCGCGTGCTGGCGCTGATCAACCGCCGCGCCTATGCAGACCTGATCCAGGGCAGCACCATCGACATTGCGGTGTCACCGGCGCAGACGGTCATTGGCGAACTGCTGGCGCACATCCGCCGCGGAGACGTGGTGGCGGTACACAGCCTGCGCCGCGGTGCGGCCGAGGCGCTGGAGGGCATCGCCCGCGGCGACGCCCGCACCTCGCGCCTGGTGGGGCGCAGCGTCGAAGAGCTGGGCCTGCCCTCGGGCGTGCGCCTGGGCGCCATCGTGCGGGGCGAGGGCACCGCGCAGCAGGTGCTGATGCCGCACCACGACACGCGCATCGAGCCCGACGACCACCTGATCTTCTTCATCCCCAACAAGCGGCAGGTGCGCGAGGTCGAGCGCCTGTTCCAGGTCAGCGCCACCTTCATCTGAGCGGTCAGCATGGAAAGCCTCAAGCCCGTCCTGGCCGTGCTGGCGCGCGTGTTGATGGGCTTCTCGCTGGCATTTGCGGTGCCGCTGCTGTGGGCGCTGGCGGTGGACGAGCCGTGGCTGGCGCAGGTGTGGGGCGCCTCGCTGGTGGCCACGCTGCTGTCGGGCTGGCTGCTGGCGCGCGCCATGCGGCGCAGCCGCCGCGAGCTGCTGCCCAAGGACGGCTTCCTGCTGGTCAACCTGGTGTGGGTGGTGCTGCCTGCGTATTCGGCGGTGCCGCTGATGTTCACCGTGCCGGGCATCGACGTGGCGCGCGCCTACTTCGAGGCGATGAGTGCGCTCACCGCCACCGGGGCCACTGCGCTGTCGGGGCTGGACGCCCTGCCGGTGTCGGTGAACGTGTGGCGCTGCTTCCTGCAGTTCATCGGCGGGCTGGGCATCATCCTGCTGGTGGTGGCGGTGCTGCCGCTGCTCGGCCTGGGCGGCATGCAGCTGTACCGCGCCGAGACGCCCGGGCCGATGAAGGACGCCAAGCTCACGCCGCGCATCGCCGAAACCGCGCGCGGCCTGTGGGTGGTGTATTTCGTGATGTCGGGCGCCTGCCTGCTGGCCTACCGCTGGGCCGGCATGAGCTGGGCCGACGCCTTCATGCACATGTGCACCACCATGGGCCTGGGCGGCTTTTCGTCGCACGACGCGAGCTTCGGTCACTGGAATTCACCGGCCATCGAATGGGTGGCCATCGTTTTCATGACGCTGGCAGGCATCAGCTTTGCGCGTTACTTCATCGTCTGGCGCTCGCGTTCGGCGCTGCCGCTGCTGCGCGACACCGAGGTGCGCGCGTATGGTGTGGTGCTGATGGCATCGGTCGCGCTGGTCACGGTGATCTTGCTGGCCCACGGCACCTATGACGACCCCACCGAAGGCTTGCGCGCAGCGGCCTTTCAGGTGGTGTCGCTGGCCACCACCACCGGCTATGCCTCCACCGACTACCTGCTGTGGCCCGCGTTTGCGCCGGTGCTGCTGATCTTTCTGGGCTGCTTCGTGTCGTGCGCCGGCTCCACCGGCGGCGGCGTCAAGATGGTGCGCATGCTGCTGCTGGTCAAGCAGGCGCACCGCGAGCTGGTGCGCATCGTGCACCCGCGCGTTGTCAACCCGGTTACGCTGGGCGGAAGCAACGTGCCGGCTACCGTCACCGCCGCGGTGATGGCCTACATGCTGATCTACGGCGCCAGTACCGTGGGCCTGACCTTCCTGCTGTTGCTGTCGGGGCTGGACCTGGTGACCGCGTTCTCGGCGGTGATTGCCTGCGTCAACAACATCGGCCCTGGCCTCGGCCAGGTGGGGCCGGCATCGAACTTTGGCGTGCTCAACGACTTCCAGACCTGGGTGTGCACCTTTGCCATGTTGCTCGGGCGGCTGGAGCTGCTGTCGGTGATGGTGCTGTTCACCGCGCAGTTCTGGCGAAAATGAGCGCCTGCCCCCCTCACGGAACCCGGAGTCACCATGCCCATCACCAAAGGCTACAAGACGCTCGTCGACGAGGCGATGGCGCAGGTCACCACCTACAGCGTGCCGCAGGTGATGGCGCGGCTGCAGCAGGGCGACAGCACGCTGCAGATCGTTGACATCCGCGACGTGCGCGAGCTGCAGGCCGAAGGCACGGTGCCTGGCAGCTACCACGCGCCGCGCTGCATGCTCGAGTTCTGGGTCGACCCCGAGTCGCCGTACTTCAAGAAGCTGTTTGCCGACGAGGGCAAGGAATTCGTGCTGTTCTGCGGTGCCGGCTGGCGCAGTGCGCTGGCCGCCAAGACGCTGCAAGACATGGGCATGGGCAACGTGGCGCACATCGAGGGCGGCTACACCGACTGGCTGAAGGCCGGTGGCCCGACCGAGACGATGGACGAGCGCAAGGCCCGCCAGGCAAAGAAGGCCTAGCCCTCCGTGACCGCACCGATCGACATGGCCGCCCCGTGCCCGTGCGGCCGCATCGTCAGCCCGCCGGCCGCGCGCGGCAAGCCGCAGCCGCTGGCCTATGCGCAGTGCTGCGGGCCGTACATCGACCAGTTCGACGCCCACCCCGCGCCGGATGCCGAGGCGCTGATGCGATCGCGCTACACCGCCTTCACGCTGGGGCACTGGAGCCATGTGCGCGCCACCTGGTGGCCCGACAACTGCCCAGCGGAATTCGCTGACATGCCCGGCACGAAGTGGCTTGGGCTGGAGGTGCGGTCGCACCGCAGCATCGACGCCGAGCATGCCGAGGTCGAGTTCGTGGCGCGCTACCGCATGCAGGGCCGCGCGGTGCGCCTGCATGAGCGCAGCCGCTTCGTGCGTCACGAAGGCCGCTGGTGGTATGTGGATGGCGACGAGCTCGCGCAGAAGGGCTGACGATGCGCTTTGAGGCGGTGCTGTTCGACTGCGACGGCGTGCTGGTGGACAGCGAGCCGATCACCAATGGCGTGCTGCGCGACATGCTGCAAGAAGCGGGCTGGGCGCTCACGCCGGCCGAATGCATGCGGCTGTTCGTCGGCAAGGCGGTCAAGGACGAGGCCGCGCTGATCGAAGCCAACACCGGGCGCCCGCTCACCGAAGACTGGCTGCACGAATTCCGCGAGCGGCGCAACGTGGCGCTGCTGCGCGACCTGCAGGCCATCCGTAACGCGCACACCGCCGTGGACGCGGTGCATGCGCAGGTGCAGGGCCGCATTGCCTGCGCCTCGGGCGCCGACCGCTACAAGGTCGAGATCCAGCTGCGCAAGGTGGCGCTGCTGCACTACTTTGATGGCCGCATCTTCAGCGGCCACGAGATGCCGCGCTCCAAGCCCGCACCCGACGTGTACCTGGCCGCGATGGCCGCACTGGGTGCGCGCGCCGCCCACTGCGCGGTGGTGGAAGACACCCCCACCGGCGTGCGTGCCGGCGTGGACGCCGGCGCGCTGGTGCTGGGCTACGTACCGCCGCACGCACCGCCTGGCACCGCGCAGCAGTTGCGCGACGCCGGCGCGCTGCACCTGTTCGAGGACATGGCCCACCTGCCCGAGGTACTGGCGCGGGCCTGAGCAGCGCCTTGAGGCGCAGGGCGGCAGCAATCGGTGTGGCGTGGCTTGTGGCGCTACGCGCTACAATTCGGCATGATTCGCTCGTTCAGGCACAAGGGGGTCGAGCGCTTTTTCCGGACCGGATCGCGTGCGGGCATTCAGGCAATGCATGCGGCAAGGCTGGCTCGCCAGCTGTCGGCGCTGGACGTAGCGCGGCGGCCCGAAGACATGAACGTTCCTGGATGGGCCTGGCATCCTCTCAAAGGGGGCCTTGCTGGGCACTGGGCAGTCAGCGTCAACGGCAACTGGCGCTTGACCTTTACTTTCGAGGACGGCGACGCCGTCCTGGTCGACTATCAGGATTACCACTGAGGTTTTGATGACTTCGATGTTCAACCCTCCGCACCCGGGCCTGACGCTGCGCGATGACGTTCTGCCCGCACTGCAGCTGCAAGTGGGCGAAGCGGCAGCCCAGCTGGGCGTGGACCGCACCACCTTGTCCAAGGTGCTCAATGGCCGCGCCGCCATCAGCCCGGCGATGGCGCTTCGCATCGAGCGCTGGTTGGGCCGTGATCACGGCGGCGCCGCAGAGGTATGGCTGGCGCAGCAGGCGGCCTTTGATCTGTGGCAGGCCCGGCAAGCCGCCCGCGCCTCGAAGGTGCTGTCGGGCATCAAGGCGGTGCGCATTCCGGCTGCCGCATGACATCTTCCCCCGGCATCCTGCACGGCCTGCGCGTTCTGGAACTCGGCCAGGTGCTGGCCGGGCCGTTTGCGGGCGCGATCTTTGCCGACCTGGGCGCCGAGGTGGTGAAGGTCGAGCGCGTCGATGGCGGTGACGACGCGCGGCGCATGGGGCCGCCCTCGGCGCGCGGCGACGCGATGCCGTTTCATGTGTTCAACCGCGGCAAGCAGTCGGTGGCGCTGGATCTGAAGAGCGAGGCCGGCCGCGCGGCCTTCGAGCAACTGGCCGCGCAAGCCGACATCTTCATCCACAACCTGCGCCCGGGCGTGGCGACCGATCTGGGCATCGACGGGCCGGCGCTCACCGCGCGCCACCCGCGCCTGATCTACTGCGAGATCTCGGCCTTCGGCCACCTCGGCCCGATGGCGATGAACCCCGGCTACGAGCCGCTGCTGCAGGCCTTCAGCGGCATGTGCGCGCTCAACGGCGGCCCGGGTGATCCGCCGGTGCGCAGCGCCGCGTCGGTGTGCGACCAGGGCACCGGCATGTGGGTGGTGATCGGCGCGCTGTCGCTGCTGCAGCGCCGCCATGCCACCGGCTGCGGCGGCATCGTGCAGGCCTCGCTGCTCGAAACCGCGATGCTGTGGAACGGCCAGAAGACCGACCAGTGGATCAACGAAGGCCGCGAGCCCGAGCGCCACCGCTCGGGCCACCCGGGCTTCGTGCCGTACGAGGCGTTCGAAACCGCCGACGCACCGCTGCTCATCTGCTGCGGCAACGACCGGCTGTTTGCCAAGCTTGCAGCGGTGCTGGGCCGCGCCGACTGGCCTGCCGATGAGCGCTTTGCCACCAATCGCGCGCGCCTGCAGCACAAGGCCGAACTGATGGCACAGCTGCAGCCGCTGCTCAAGCAGCACCCACGCGCGCACTGGACGGCCGCGCTGGAGGCTGCAGGCGTGCCACACGCGCCGCTGCACACCCTGGCCGAGGCGGTGGCGCATCCGCAGGTACAGGCGCTGGGCATCGTGCAGCCGGTGCCGGGCGACGAACTGCAGCTGACCGCGCTGCCGCTGTCGATCGACGGCGTGCGGCCGGCACCGCGGGGGCCATCGCCCACGCTGGGGCAGCACAATGCGGGCCACGGCGTCGCGCCACCCACGCGTGCCGATGGACCTTCACCCCACTGATCGTCACACCACTGATCGTCCCCCAACCCGACATCACGCTTTTTCGCCACCACAAGGAGACACCGCATGACCGCACCTTTGGCTTCGCGCACCCGCCGCACCGCCCTTGCCACCACCCTTGCCACCACCCTTGCCACCACCCTTGCCACCACACTGTCGGCCGCGGCACTGGCCGCCACCGCGCTGCTCGGCGCTGCGCCCGCCCTGGCGCAGGCGTACCCGAACAAGCCGGTCAAGTTCATCGTGCCGTTTGCGCCGGGCAGTGCCACCGACCAGCTGGCGCGCGCCTTCGGCGCCAAGGTCAGCGAATCGATCGGCCAGCCGGTGGTGGTGGAGAACAAGCCGGGCGTCAATGGCATGCTGGGCGCGGCCGAGGTGGCCAAGGCCGCACCGGACGGCTACACCATCCTGATCGGCACCAACAGCACCAATGCGGCGCTGAAAAGCCTGATGAAGAGCCTGCCCTACGACCAGGACACCGCCTTTGCGCCGGTGGCCTTCATGGGCCAGGTGCCGCTGATCGTGGCGGTCAACAACGACCTGCCGGTGAAGACGCTCAAGGAACTGGTGGACCTGGGCAAGTCGCGGCCGGCCGGCCACATCACCTTTGCCAGCGCCAGCACCTCGCAGCTGGTGTCGTCCGAGATGCTGGCCAGCATGGCCGGCATCAAGATGACCAACGTGCCGTTTCGCAGCGGCCCCGACGCCATGACCAACCTGATCGGCGGTCAGGTGATGATGTTCACCGCCGACTTTGCGGTGATGGTGCCGCAGGTCAAGGGCGGCAAGGTGCGCGGCCTGGCCGTCACCTCCACCAGGCGCTCGGCAGTGGTGCCCGACCTGCCCACGGTGAACGAGGCGCTGGGCCTGAAGGACTATGAGCTGATCGCCTACTTTGCCGCGTTTGCGCCGGCAGGCACGCCGGCGGAGATCATCAACCGGCTGAACGCCGCCTTCAACGCCGCGGCCACCAGCAAGGACATCATGGACCGCTTCTCGGGCATCGGCTATGTGCCCGAGCCCGGCACGCCGCAGGCCCTGGCCGAGCGCACCCGCACCGAGACGGCCAAGTGGGCCAAGGCGATCCGCGAGGCGAAGATCGAGCCGCAGTGACCGGCCCGGCAGGCACTAGGGTTTGCTCTAGTCCCTGCTGAGACACTTTCTCACAACCGCGCCGCGCCGCGCGCTTAGCATCGGCGACTCCATGCTTTCGGTTCCAGCAGTACCGTTCCGTCAGCCGGCGCGCGTGGCCTTCGGGCCCGTACGTGCGCTATTGGCATGGGTGCTGTGCGCGGGGGCGCTGGCGGCGGCTGCGCCGGCGTGGGCCCGCATCCCGGTGCTGGCCGAAGCGCGCAGCTATGAACCACTGCTTGCGCCGGGCACGCCGGCGCGCAGCTACGCGCATGACCTGACGGCTGCGCTGTCACGCAGCACCGGCCTGCCGCTGGAGCTGCAACTGGGCCGCTTTCCCGCTGCGATCCAGCAGGTCGAGGCCGGCCGCGCCGACGCCCTGGGGCCAATGTTCCGGGCGCCGTGGCTGCCGGCCACCCTGATTGCCACCGAACCGGTGGGCAGCGCCACGATGCGGGCCTACGCACTTGCGTCAGGCGTTCGTGCCATGGAGCAACCCCTGGCTGCCGGCCGTCGGGTGGCGGTGGTCGAAGGGCTGTACCCCGCCAACTGGCTCAAGAACATCCACCCCGGCGTGGTGCGCGTGCCCGCCGGCGATTTTGACGATGCGGTCAAGCTGCTGGTGAACGGGCGGGCCGATCTGTTGATCGGTTTCGAGCACCTTGCGCGCCGCGACATCCACCAGTTGCTGCTGGAATCCAACCTGATCGAGGGCCCCGAGCTGAGCGTGGTGCCGCAGGTGCTGCTGGTGCATGCGCGCAACCCGCAGTTGCTGCGGCAGCTCAACGAAGGCATTCGCATGCTGCGCGCCAGCGGAGAGCTTGACGCGTTGCGCAGCAAGTGGGAACCCGCGCCGGTGGTGACGCTGCGCGAGTACCGGCTGCGGCAGTGGGTCACCTTTGGCGCGGGCGCGGGCGCGGTGATCCTGCTCGCGACTTGTGCGGTTGCGTTGTGGCTGTGGCGCCGTACTTCGCGCCAGGCCCGCGAGTATGCTGAACTGCTTGGGCGCATGCAGTGGGCAGAAGCCATGGATGCGCAGACCTTTGATGCGAGCCCCATGCCGATGGCCGTGTCGCGTGCTTCCGACCGGCGCATCGTGCGTATCAACGATGCGCACATCCAGGTGTTTGGCTATTCGCGCGATGAGGTGGCTGCGCTAAAGGCAGGCGAAGCCTGGGGCAACGTGGCCGAGCGCAACGCGCTGATCGATCAGGCCCTGAGCGAGGGGCTCGCTGCACCGCGCGATGTGCAATTGCGCCGCGCCGATGGCAAGCTCATCTGGGCACGGCTGGCATACCGGCGATTCAGCGCGGGCGGCGAAGACTATTTGTTGTGTACCGCACCCGAGATCACCGAGCTTGAAACCCAGCGCCGCGAATACGAGGCCATCTTCCATCAGGCGCCCCTGGGCATGATGGTGATGGTGAATGAGGGCGTGGTGCAGGCCAACGCCGAGTGCGAGCGCCTGATGGGCTGGCCCGCCGGCACCGCGCTGAGCCGCAACGCGCTGGAGTTCTGGCGCGACGAGGTTGAGCGCGATTGGGCCCGCAGCACCTACGCGCAGCGGCTGCGCACCGAAGGCAGCATTGAATTTACGCACGAGATTGGCGGCTACAGCGGCCGGCGCTTTTTTGCGCACGGCGTGGCGGTGCGCATCTCGGACCCGGCCGACAAGCATCTGCGCACCCTGTGGATCTGGGCGGACGCCACCGAAGAGGCCCGCGTGGCCGCCGAGCGCGAGGCGGCACGCCGCGCCGCCGAAGACGCCAACGACGCCAAGAGCCGTTTTCTTGCGAACGTCAGCCACGAAATCCGCACGCCGCTGCACGCGCTGGTGAACTTGCACGAAATGATCGGCCTGACCCGGCTGAATGACGCGCAGCACGAACTGCTGCAGAAGGCATCGCATGCCGGCCACGGCCTGATGGCGCTGGTGAGCGATGTGCTGGACTTCAGCAAGATCGAAGCCGGCGCGCTGGTGCTGGAGCACACGCCGTTTGCGCTGGATGCGCTGGTGCAGGGGGTCGACTCGGTGCTGCAGGCGCATCCGCGCGCAGCGGGCGTGCACCTGTCGGTGCAGCGCGCCTGCAAGGGGCCGGTGGCGCTGGTGGGCGACCCCACGCGCCTGCGGCAGGTGCTGATCAACCTGGGCACCAATGCGCTGAAGTTCACGCCGCACGGCGAGGTGGTGGTCCGCATCGGTTGCCAGCCGCTGGCGGATGACGCGCAGCGCCTGCGGCTGGTGGTGTCGGTGCGCGACACCGGCATCGGCATGGACGCGGTCACGCAGGCGGCGCTGTTTGCCCCGTTCCTGCAGGCCGATGCGTCCATCACCCGGCGCTATGGCGGCACCGGGCTGGGGCTGGCCATCAGCCAGAGCATCACGCGCGCCATGGGCGGCGAGATCACGGTGCAGTCGTCGCCCGGCGCAGGGTCGGAATTCATGCTTTCCATCGAACTGCCGATGGCGCCGATGGAAAGCGCAGCGCTGATCACCGGTGCAGCCCATGGCGGCGCGGCCGGTGCCACGGTTGACGCGGCCGGTGAAGCGTCGGGTACGGGTACCGGTGTTGCACGCAAGGCCGGCCTGTCGGGCCTGCGCGTGCTGGTGGTGGACGACAACGAGCTCAACCGCTTCGTCATCAAGCGGCTGATGGGCGATGAGGGCGCCCGGGTGGGCGAGGCGGGCGACGGCCGTGCGGCGCTGCAGTGGCTGGCCACCGCGCCACAGCCGCCCGATCTGGTGCTGATGGACCTGCAGATGCCGGTGATGGACGGCCTGACCGCGCTGCGGGCGATGCGTGCCGATGCGCGCTGGCGTGCGATCCCGGTGCTGGTGCTCACCGGTGACGTGACGGTGGAGCAGCAGCAGGCCGCCCTGGCTGCGGGCGCTGCCGCCTTCCTGAGCAAGCCGATGACGCGCGAACAACTGCTGGTGCAGGTGGTGCGGCTGGGCATCACGCCGCGCCCGGTAGCCGGGGGCGCCACGCCCGACGTGGCATCGGACGGGGCATCTGACGTGACATCCGGTGCGGCGTCCGATGCGGCATCCGATGCGGCAACCGACGCGCCGCAGGGCACACCGCCGCTGGCATCGCAGGCCGCGGCGCCCGAGCTGGTGCCGCACCTCGAGCAGCTGGACGAGTTGCTGCTGAGTGTGGCGATCAACGAACTGGACTGGGGCCGCACGCAGATCGCGGCCACCGCTTCCACCGACGGCGCGCGCATGGCGCAGGTAGCGCACCGCATCAAGGGCACCGCACGCGAGCTGCGCTGCGAGCCGCTGGTGGCCGCCGCGCTGGCGCTGGAGCAGGCATGCAAGCGCGACCCGCAGGCCGGGCAGGGCCCGTGGCCGATCGAGCCGCTGCTGGCGGCGATGGCCGAAGTGCAGGCGCTGCTGGCACCGCGGCTGGATGCGGTGACGCAGCGCTGACCCCGCGCAGGCCTTGCGCGGATCTGGCGTGGGTCTGGCGTGGGTCTGGCGTGGGTCTGGCGTGGGTCTGGCGTGGATCTGGCGCTGATGCGGCTGCGCTGCCGCACTAGCCCTGGCGCATGCGAAACGCGCCGGGCGACTGACCCGTCCAGCCGCGAAACGCGC
>JBDLRH010000078.1:0-4133 GCA_039800165.1 Pseudomonadota bacterium | reverse complement strand
GCCCACGGTGCCCACCACCACGTCCATGGGCAGCGGCGCGGCCCCGGTGCGGAACAACAGGCCGTCGAGCTCGATGAACAGGTAGACGAAGCAAAGCACCGACAGCAGCGCCAGCACCCAGTCGTACCAGGGCACGCCCAGGCGCGGCGTGCGCGCGCCGAAGCGATACATCATGAAGCCGATGACGCTGCCGAACGACACGTGGACGCTGCGGTAGATCCACGGGTCGACCGGGTAGAGGTTCAGCGTGGCGAGGTGAAAGGCCGTGAACAGCACGCAAGCCGTCACGAACACGCGCTGCTCCCAGGGACGGAACTGCCGCAGCGTGCCGCCGAGCTCGGCGTCTTCCGTCGCCTTGGCCGCCTGGTTCTCGAGCGCCTTCGGGTCGCTGGCGGGCGCGCTGTCCTGCTGGGTCACGGCACTGGCCTCCGGTCACCCTGCGTGACCATCGCGTTGGTTGAAACGGGCTGGACGCAGCCCAGCCCTGGGGGAACTTACATCGCGCCGGCGTCGAGCTTGATGCCCTTTTCCTTGAAGTAGCGCGCCGCACCCGGGTGGAAGGTCAGGAAGGTGTTGTTGACGGCGTTGGCCGGCACCGTCTCCTTCGCGGCCGAGTGGCCTTGCACCATGCGCGGGTGGTTCTCCATGACGGCCTTGGTCAGCTCGTAGACGAGGCTTTCCGGCAGATCCTTGTGGACGATGAAGAAGTTGAACAGGCCGAGCGTCTTGTGGTCGGCGTCCTGCGACTTGTAGGTGCCCTTGGGGATGGTGGAGTCGGTCAGCTCGGGCATCGCCTTCTTCAACTTGGCCAGCTCATCAGCCGTGTAGGTGAAGAAGGTGGCGGGCCGGCTGGCCTCGATGGCCGAGAAGGCCGAGATCGGCACGCCGGCGCAGAAGGCGAAGACGTCGATCAGGCCGTCGCCGAGCTGGCCGCCCATGTCGGAGGCACCGCCGTAGCGCACCTTCACGTTCAGGCCGAGGGCTTCGAACATCTTCGGGAAGTAGGTGCCGCAGGTGCCGGCCTTCGGGCCCACGCCCACGGTCTTGCCCTTCATGTCGGCCACCGACTTGATGCCGGTGGACTTCAGCGTGACGAAGTGGAAGGGCGTGTCGTACATCGGGAACGCGGCGCGCATGTTGCGCATCTGCCCGTTGGACTTGGCCCAGTCCACGCCGTTCCAGGCGTGCAGCGCCGGGCCCATCGTCGTCATGCCGAGCTCGGCCTTGCCGCTTTGCACCAGCAGCAGGTTGGACACCGGCCCCTGGGATTGCTGGGTCGAGACCTGAATGCCGAGTTTTTCGGTCAGCAGCGTGGCGACCACGCCGCCGTAGACGAAGTAGGTGCCGCCGACCGAGGCGGTGGCCAGCGTCAGGCTCTTGGGCCAGCCAGTCTTGTCCTGTGCCACAGCGGGGGCGGTGGCCGCGATGGCCAGGGTGGCGGCTGCGGCCAGGCGGATGAATTGGCGGATCGGCATGGTGTCGGCTCCAGGTTGAGGGTCAAGAAAAGCGGGTGACGAAGGTCGTCATCCCATGCGGACAAATTCAACCGCGGATTGCAGCACGGCTCGATCTTCCCGGGAACTGGCATGAACCCGTAGTCCGCTGATCGGCGAGCCCGGGCCCTCGCCCAGCACTACGCGGTGACGAGCGCCCGGCACACGGCCTCGGTCACCTGCACGGTGGTGGCGCGGCCACCCAGATCGCGGGTGTGCAGCGCGGGGTTGGCGGTCACGCCCTCGATGGCCGTCATCAGCTGCGTGGCGGCAGCCGCCTCGCCCAGGTGCTGCAGCAGCATCACGCAGCTCCAGAAGGTGCCCACCGGGTTGGCCAGGCCCTGGCCCATGATGTCGAAGGCCGAGCCGTGGATGGGCTCGAACATGCTGGGGTAGCGGCGCTGCGGGTCGATGTTGCCGGTGGGCGCGATGCCCAGGCTGCCGGCCAGCGCGGCGGCGAGGTCGCTCAGGATGTCGGCGTGCAGGTTGGTGGCCACCACGGTGTCGATGCTGGCCGGGCGATTCACCATGCGTGCGGTCATGGCGTCCACCAGTTCCTTGTCCCAGCGCACGTCGGGGAAGTCGGCGGCCACCTCGGCGGCAATCTGGTCCCACATCACCATCGCATGGCGCTGGGCGTTGCTCTTGGTGACCACCGTCAGCAGCTTGCGCGGGCGCGAGTGCGCCAGCTCGAAGGCGTGGCGGATGATGCGCTCCACGCCCACGCGGGTCATGATCGACACGTCGGTGGCCACCTCGATCGGGTGCCCCTGGTGGGCGCGGCCGCCCACCCCGGCGTACTCGCCCTCGGAGTTCTCGCGCACGATCACCCAGTCCAGGTCCTTCGGGCCGCAACGCTTGAGCGGCGCGTCGATGCCGGGCAGGATGCGCGTGGGCCGCACGTTGGCGTACTGGTCGAAGCCCTGGCAGATCTTCAGCCGCAGGCCCCACAGCGTGATGTGGTCGGGGATGTCGGGGTCACCGGCCGAGCCGAACAGGATGGCGTCCTTGTCGCGCAGGGATTGCAGCCCGTCATCGGGCATCATCACGCCATGACGCCGGTAATGATCTCCGCCCCAGTCGAAGGACTCGAACGCGAAGTCGAAGCCTGCCTCGGTGCCTGCCAGGGCCTGCAGCACCTGCTGACCCGCCGGGATGACTTCCTTGCCGATGCCGTCGCCGGGGATGGTTGCGATGCGATAAGTCTTCCCTGAATCCGTGAGCTCGATACACGCCCCAGCGAGTTTGCCGTGCCCGACGCCCTGAATATCGTCAAGTTCTGCTCCGGATTCCGGCAAGCCGGCTCGCTCAAAGCACTTGGTCGCGCACTTGTGGCGTTTGATGCTGGTCGCGCTGGCGATTTCGCTTCAGGCGCCACGCCGCAACCAGCGCGATGCGCTGTCTTTCGTCCCCGTGAGTTGGCTCGCCCGGTGCCGGGCGCTTACGCTTCAGCCATTGGCCGCGAACAACTCGCCGTCCAGTCTGGCGAACGCCTTGGCTGCGCGGTCATTGGCGCCCAGCCCCAGGATCAGCCGGCGCCCATGCTCGATGAGTCGGCCCGCCCGGTAGATGAGTTCTTGCATCACCGTCTTGATCCGCCTGCGCTTGGCGGCATGGCGCACCGGTGCGTCCTGCCCCAGCAGGCCGCGCTGGCCCATCAGGCGCAGGATGTCCATCGCCAGCGCTGCGAGCTGGCACACCAGGTAGTTGGTGTCGAACTTGCCCGAGGGCAGCCGCTCCAGATCCAGGTCGGTCTTGAACTCGGAATGAAACTGCTCGTGCGTCCCGTGGTCGGCATACAGCGCCATGATCTTGTCGGCGTTGAACTGCTCTGCGCACAGGCTGGTGGTCCAGCCTTCGAGTTCGACCTCAGGCGCGATCAACTGCTGGCCGCTGCGATCGATGTCGCGCTCGACCAGCCTGAGCACGCGGCGCAGGGGGCGGGTGACGCCTTCGACCTTGATGGCTTGCTCCCACACCGCAACGCGCTTGCCCGCTCGCGGTGTGTGCCAGTGGGTGCCTGGATCGGCGTCCAGGCGCGCGAGCAGGGCTGCGCTGTCCACACCGCGCGGGTTCCACTTGATCAGCCAGTCGACCTGCGGCAGCCCCGCCTGGTTGCAGGCCTCGATGCTGCGCATCAGTGCGGCGGAGTCGAACCCCGAGTCCAGCCGCGCCAGGATCGGCGCCTTCGGGCCGGCCGCACTCAGGCGCTGCGCCAGCGGTATCACCCGCTCCAGGGTGAAGTCGGTCTCGCGCGTCGAGTGCTGAACCCCAGGGCGCAGTGCCAACTCCAGGCAAAAGCCGTGCGAGCCCAGGTAGGCCGCCAGCGGACAGTAGCCGTCCACCCCGGTGTAGGTGCGCCCCACACCTTGCTTGCGCGTACCGCCGTTGTCCATCGCGAAGGTGTCCACGTCCAGCGGCAGCCAGCCGCACGCCAACACGCCGTAGTCTGGCCGCTGGCTGCCCAGCAGCCGCTCGATCATCCCGGGGACATGCTCGAACATGGCGTCTGCCTGCGCGTCCAGGCGCTGACGCAGCGTCGGGCTCGACGGCAGCAGCCCGATGCCCAAAGCTTCCTTGAAGAACTTGTCGCCCCGGTAGTTCTCGACCGCGTCGAAGTCGCTCTTGCCTTGCACCAGC
>JBDLRH010000077.1:0-12435 GCA_039800165.1 Pseudomonadota bacterium | reverse complement strand
GGGCGACGGTTCTTCGGCCCGGCGCCGTGCCCACTGGCGCGTGCCGGCCTGGCTCGGGGCGACGGCAGCGGCGGCCGGCGTGGCCGCGGTCGCGCTGGTCACCTGGGTGGTGCAGGTGCAGGACGAGGGGCCGGCAGGCACGATGCTGGCGAGTGCCCCGGCGTCCACCTCCGCCTGGCGCAGCGGCGCGGCCGATGGCGTGCAGCCCGTGGCGGTGCAGCCCCCACGCTCGGTGGCGCGCGGGGCGGGCCTGCTCGAAGACTACCTTCGCGTGCATCAGGGCGCGCTGCGCGCCCCGGTTCCAGGCTCGCAGCAGGCGCCTGTGCGGCTCGAGGCGGAAGGTTGGGCCCTCTCGCGGGTGCCCGAGGGCTTCGCGTTGCAGGCCACCGTCAGGCGCCTGGCCGACCACGCTGCGTCGGCCGTGTCGGGGGCACCGCCCGCGCAGCAGGTGCAGGCCGTGTACGGGCAGGGTGCGCAGCGGGTGTCCGTGTTCATCGACCCCGCCGAGCCGGGCCAGCCGCGCGAGCCGCTGGCCTTGCGCGCCGGCGCGACCACCGTGCTGATGGTGCCGCATGGCCAGGGCGCCTTCGTGACCGTGATGGGTGAGGTTCCGCTGCAGACGCTGCAGCAGTTCGCCGGCGCCTTGCATCGGCACCCTTGAACCCCACTTAGACAGCGCCGCGGCAGGGGCCGCGGCCACACCCCTAGCAGGAAAAGAGGAAGAACATGCATGCGTACGTGACGAGCGCCGGCGTGCCGGCGATGCAGGCCATGCCGGGCACCTGGCGTGCAGCGATGCGCTGGGTGCGGCGCGCGGCCCTGGGGGCCGCGATTGGCGCAACGGCCGCGGGTTTGTTCGCGCCCGTGATGGCACGCGCCCAGCAGTTGCCCGATTTCGCGGACCTGGCCGAACGGGTTGGGCCTTCGGTGGTGAACATCCGCACGCTCGAGCGCGCGGGCACCCGCGGCGCACAGGAGGTGCCGCCCGGGATGGAGGAGTTCTTCCGCCGCTTCGGCATCCCGATGCCCGGGCCGGGCCAGCGCCGCGGCAACCCGCAGGACGAGGAGCCAACGCAGCGCGGCGTGGGCTCGGGCTTCATCCTCTCCGCCGACGGCTTCGTGATGACCAACGCGCACGTGGTCGACGGTGCCGACGAGCTGCTCGTGACACTGCCCGACAAGCGTGAGTTCAAGGCCCGCATCGTCGGCCTGGACAAGCGCAGCGACGTGGCCGTGGTGAAGATCGATGCCGCGGGGCTGCCGGCGGTGAAGATCGGCGACGTGAGCAAACTGCGCGTGGGCGAGTGGGTGATGGCGATCGGCTCGCCCTTCGGCCTGGAGAACACCGTGACGGCGGGCATCGTGAGTGCCAAGCAGCGCGATACGGGTGAACTGCTGCCGCTGATCCAGACCGACGTGGCGATCAACCCCGGCAACTCGGGCGGCCCGCTGATCAACATGCGCGGCGAGGTGGTAGGCATCAACAGCCAGATCTACAGCCGCTCGGGCGGCTTCATGGGCATCTCGTTCGCGATCCCGATCGACGAGGCCACCCGCGTGTCTGACCAGCTGCGTGCCAGCGGCCGGGTGCAGCGCGGGCGCATCGGCGTGCAGATCGCCGACGTCACCAAGGACGTGGCCGAATCCATCGGCCTGGGCAAGCCGCAGGGCGCGCTGGTGCGCAGCGTCGAAAGCGGCGCGCCGGCGGCCGTCGCTGGCGTGGAGGCGGGCGACATCATCACCCGCTTTGACGGCAAGACGATCGAGAAGTCATCCGACCTGCCGCGCATGGTGGGCAACACCAAGCCCGGCAGCAAGGCCACGCTGACGGTGTTTCGCCGCGGCGCCAGCCGGGACCTCACGGTGACCGTGGCCGAGCTCGAGCCCGACCGTCCGGTGCGCCGCGCTGCGGACCGTGAAGAGAAGCCCAAGCCTTCAGGGGCGGGGCAGGCGGTGGGCCTGACGGTGAGCGACCTGAGCGATGCGCAAAAGCGCGAGCTGCAGGTGCGCGGTGGCGTGAAGGTGGATGCCGCCACCGAAGCGGCGGCGCGCGCCGGCCTGCGCGAGGGCGACATCATCACCGCGATCTCCAACACCGAGGTCAGCAACGTCAAGGAGTTCGATGCCGCGCTGGCACGCGCTGACCGCAGCAAGCCGATCGCGCTGCTGTTCCGCCGTGGCGAGCTGGCGCAGTTCGCGCTGATCCGTCCGCAGCGCTGAGCACGCGCGGGGCGGGGCGGACCGGCGGGCGGGCGAGGTGGGGGTGCCGACGGAAGGCGCGGATATGCGCCGAATCGGCACCAGTTACAAAAAATTTTTCCCACCGCGCACCCGCCATATTTGTGTGCGAGCACTAACTAATGAAGAGTCGGATGGGGGATTTGGTAGAATTCGGCCCGAATCGACCGCCCGAAATTGCATAAAGACGGGCTGTTTCACCATCATGCGGAATCCGCGCGAAGAGCGCACAGGCGATCCACACCTCGCCCACAAGTTGTTCCGCAGGTTGCCCCACCAAATTGTGGATAAGCTGTGATTAAAAAGCTTGTTGTGACCTCGCAACGAGGTTTCGGACCCGGGTTTTCGGCTGTACGCGTCGCCCGTTTTCCCTACAATGAAGCTCCAACCATCGCAGTTGCCATAGATAGTTGGTTCAGGGCGCGTCGCCACTCGACGCGCCCTTTTTTCTTGCCTGCGCCGTTCTAATTCAAACACTTACGCGTTCGCGTTGATGAATCACATCAGAAACTTTTCGATCATTGCGCACATCGACCATGGCAAGTCGACGCTCGCCGATCGCATCATCCAGCGCTGCGGTGGCCTGAGCGACCGCGAGATGGAAGACCAGGTGCTCGACTCGATGGATCTCGAGAAAGAGCGTGGGATAACCATCAAGGCGCAGACCGCTGCGCTGCGCTACACCGCCCGCGACGGGCAGGTCTACAACCTCAACCTGATCGACACGCCCGGCCATGTGGATTTCTCGTACGAGGTGTCGCGCTCGCTGAGTGCGTGCGAGGGCGCGCTGCTGGTGGTGGATGCATCGCAGGGCGTGGAAGCGCAGACGGTGGCCAACTGCTACACCGCGCTGGACCTCGGCGTGGAGGTGGTGCCGGTGCTCAACAAGATGGATCTCCCGCAGGCCGACCCCGAGCGCGCCAAGGAAGAGATCGAAGACGTGATCGGCATCGACGCGAGCGAAGCCATTCCCTGCAGCGCCAAGACCGGCATGGGTGTGGACGACATCCTCGAGGCGATCGTGGCGCGCATTCCGGCGCCGCGCGGCAACCCCGACGGCCCGCTGCGCGCGATGATCATCGACAGCTGGTTCGACAGCTACGTGGGCGTGGTGATGCTCGTGCGCGTGGTCGACGGCCGCCTGTCCAAGGGCGAGCGTATCCGCCTGATGGCGAGTGACGCCGTCTATGAAGCCGGCAGCCTGGGCGTGTTCACCCCCGGCAACGAGCCGCGCGATTCGCTGAACGCCGGCGAGGTGGGCTATGTGATCGCCGGCATCAAGGAACTGCAGGCCGCGCGGGTGGGCGACACCATCACGCTGGAGAAAAAGCTGCCGCAAAACGCCGGGCCGGCGTCCGAGCCGCTGCCGGGCTTCAAGGAGATCCAGCCGCAGGTCTTCGCCGGCCTGTACCCGACCGAGGCCAACCAGTACGACGCGCTGCGCGACAGCCTGGAGAAGCTCAAGCTGAACGACGCGTCGCTGCACTTCGAGCCCGAGGTGTCGCAGGCGCTGGGCTTCGGCTTTCGCTGCGGCTTCCTCGGCCTGCTGCACATGGAGATCGTGCAGGAGCGCCTGGAGCGCGAGTTCGACCAGGACCTGATCACCACCGCGCCGTCGGTGGTCTACCAGGTGGTGCGGGGCGACGGCGAGGTGCTGATGGTCGAGAACCCGTCGAAGATGCCCGAGCAGGGCCGCATCCAGGAGATCCGCGAACCCATCGTCACCGTGCACCTGTACATGCCGCAGGAATATGTGGGCCCGGTGATGACCCTGGCCAACCAGAAGCGCGGAGTGCAGCTCAACATGGCCTACCACGGCCGCCAGGTCATGCTGACCTACGACCTGCCGCTCGGCGAGATCGTGCTGGACTTCTTCGACAAGCTCAAGTCGGTGAGCCGCGGCTACGCGTCAATGGACTACGAGTTCAAGGAGTACCGGGCGTCCGACGTGGTGAAGGTCGACATCCTGCTCAACGGCGAGAAGGTCGACGCGCTGTCGATCATCGTGCACCGCACCCAGGCGCAGTACCGCGGCCGCGCGGTGGCTGCCAAGATGCGCGAGATCATCAGCCGCCAGCAGTTCGACGTGGCCATCCAGGCGGCGATCGGTGCGAACATCATCGCGCGCGAGACGATCAAGGCCTTGCGCAAGAACGTGCTGGCCAAGTGCTATGGTGGCGACATCACGCGCAAGCGCAAGCTGCTTGAAAAACAGAAGGCAGGCAAGAAACGCATGAAGCAGATCGGCTCGGTCGAGGTGCCGCAAGAGGCCTTCCTCGCGATCCTGCAGGTGGAAGAATGATGCAGGGCATCACCGCGGCGGTGCTCGCCGCCTTCGTTGCCTACGCCGGCGCCTGGTACAGCGGCGTGGTGGACGGCAACTTTCCGCTGCTGCTGCTGCTGGCCACGGTGGTGACCGGCGCGTACTGGGCCGCCGAGAAGCTGTACTTTTTGCCGCAGCGCCGCAAGGCGGCCGAACAGCTGACGGCCAATGCGGCGCAGCGCCAGGCCGAGCTTGACCGGCTGGGTGTCAAGGCCGACACCACCGACATCGACGAGGCGCGCCGCCAGGTGCTGGCGCAGCCCTGGTGGCTGGACTGGACGGCCGGGCTGTTCCCGGTGATCGTGGTGGTGTTCGTGCTGCGCTCGTTCGTCTTCGAGCCGTTCAAGATCCCGTCGGGCTCGATGATCCCGACCCTGCTGATTGGCGACCTGATCCTCGTCAACAAGTACACCTACGGCCTGCGCCTGCCGGTGGCCAACACCCGCATCACCGAGGGCACGCCGCCGCAGCGAGGCGACGTGGTCGTGTTCCGCTACCCGCCCAAGCCGAGCCTGGACTACATCAAGCGCATCGTCGGCGCGCCGGGCGACGAGGTGGCCTACCTGAACAAGCAGCTGTCGGTGAACGGTCAGCCGGTGCCGCGCCAGGCACTGCCCGACTTCTTTGACGAAGACGCGATGCGCTACTCGAAGCATTTTGAGGAGCGCGCTGGCAACAAGACGTATCGCATCCTCAACGACGCCGACCGCCCGGCCTTCGTGCCCGGTGTCGAGGAGTTTCCCTATCGCGAGAATTGCCGCTACAGTGTCGAGGGCGTGGTGTGCAAGGTGCCACCGGGCCACTACTTCGTGATGGGCGACAACCGCGACAACTCTCTCGATTCGCGCTTCTGGGGCTTCGTGCCCGAGGGGCACATCGTCGGTCGCGCGTCGTTCATCTGGTTGAACTTCGGCAACTTCGGCCGCATCGGTTCCTTCCATTGAGGGCGCTGTCCATGATCCAGTCCGCTTCTCCCGTCCGTCGTCAGCGTGGGGTGTCGCTCACCGGCATGCTGTTCATTGCCATCCTGATCGCCATCGTCGGCCTGTTCGGCGTGCGGCTGATTCCGGTGGTCATCGAATACCAGTCGGTCAGCAAGGCGGCGACGCGTGCGGCGGCCGGCAAGTCGGTGGCCGAGGTGCGCGAACTGTTCGACAAGCAGCTGCAGACCGATCAGGTGTCGCAGATCACCAGCAAGGACATCGAGGTCACGCGCGAAGGCGAGCGCGTGGTGGTGATCTTTGCCTACGAGCGCCAGCAGCATCTGGTGGGCCCGGCCTACCTGCTGTTCAAGCTCTCGGGGCGCTCCAAGTAGCGTGGACCCGGGCCTCGACGCGCTGCAGCAGCGCCTGCAGCACCCTTTCGCCCAGCCGCGCCTGTTGCAGCGCGCGGTCACGCACCGCAGCCACAGCGCCGACCACAACGAGCGGCTCGAATTCCTGGGCGACTCGGTGCTCAACCTCGCGGTGGCCGCGCTTCTGTTTGACCGGCTGAAAGACCAGCCCGAAGGCGACCTGTCGCGGGTGCGGGCCAACCTGGTGCGCCAGGAGACGCTGCACCGCCTGGCGGTGGACCTGGGCCTGCCCGAGGTGCTGCGCCTGGGCGAGGGCGAGGCCCGCTCTGGCGGGCACCGCAGGCCGTCCATCCTGGCCGATGCGCTGGAGGCGGTCATCGGCGCGGTGCACCTGGACGCCGGCTACCCGGCTGCCGAGGCGCTGGTGCGCCGGTTGTTCGGCGCGGTCGAGATCACGCCGCAGATGCAGGCCGCCGCGAAAGACCCGAAGACCGAATTGCAGGAGTGGCTGCAGGGGCGCAAGCACCCGCTGCCGGCGTACCGCATCGTCTCGACCATCGGTGCGGCGCACCAGCAGACCTTCGAGGTCGAATGCGAGGTGGCCGAGCTGTCCATCACCGAGCGCGGACTGGGCGCCTCGCGCCGTGCGGGCGAGCAGGCTGCCGCCGCGGCGGTGCTGATGCGGCTGAAGGCGCGGCATGGCTGAGCATCCCGATCTGCCGACCGAGCCGGGCGTGGGCTCTGCCGCGGACGGTGCGCCAGGCGCCACGCCGGGGCAGCGCTGCGGGGTGATCGCCATCGTCGGCAAGCCCAACGTGGGCAAGTCCACGCTGCTCAATGCGCTGGTGGGCCAGAAGATCAGCATCACTTCGCGCAAGGCGCAGACCACGCGCCACCGCATCACCGGCATCCGCACGGTGGGCGACGCGCAGTTCATCTTTGTGGACACGCCGGGCTTTCAGACGCGGCATGCCAATGCACTGAACCGGTCGCTGAACAAGACGGTGCTGGGGGCGGTGGGCGATGTGGACCTGGTGCTGTTCGTGGTGGAGGCGGGCCAGTTCACGCCGGCGGATGCCAAGGTGCTGGCGCTGCTGAGGCCCGGCGTGCCGGCGCTGCTGGTGGCCAACAAGCTCGATCAGGTCCACCGCCGGGCAGAGATCGCGCCCTGGCTGCGCGAGATGCAGCAGCGCCACCCCTTCGACGAGTTCGTGCCGATGTCGGCCAAGAACCCCAAGGACATCGAACGCCTGTTTGAGATCTGTGCCAAGTACCTGCCCGAGCAGCCGTGGTGGTACGGCGAGGACGAGCTGACCGACCGCAGCGAGAAATTCCTGGCCAGCGAGACGGTGCGCGAGAAGCTGTTCCGCCTGACCGGCGACGAGCTGCCCTACACCTCCACCGTGGTCATCGACAAGTTCGAGGAAGAGCCCAGCCCCAAGCACGACCGGCTGGTGCGCATCGCCGCCACCATCGTGGTCGAGCGCGACGGCCACAAGGCGATGGTGATCGGCGAGGGCGGCGAGCGCCTCAAGCGCATCGGCACCGAGGCCCGCATGGAGCTTGAGAAGCTGCTCGGCGCCAAGGTGTTCATCGAGCTGTGGGTCAAGGTGCGCTCGGGCTGGGCCGACGACGAGGCCCGTGTGCGCTCGTTCGGCTACGAGTGACCGGTGGCCGCCGCGACCGCTCGCTGAAAGCATGCCTGCTGCCCGCGTCAGCGACGAGCCGGCCTATGTGCTGCACCGCTATGACTGGAGCGAATCCAGCCTGATCCTGGAGGTGTTCACCCGCCGCCACGGGCGTGTGGCGCTGGTGGCCAAGGGCGCCAAGCGGCCGACCTCGAATTTCCGGCCGGTGCTGCTGCCGCTGCAGCCGCTGCGCCTGGCCTATGGCGGCGACGCCGAAATCCGCACCCTGAAGTCTGCCGAATGGGGCGGCGGCCATGTCATGCCCACCGGCGAGGCGCTGCTGTCGGGCTGCTATCTCAATGAGCTGCTGATGCGCCTGCTGGCGCGCGACGACCCGCATCCGGCGCTGTTTGACGCCTATGCCGCGGCGGTGCAGATGCTCGCCTCGGGCGCCGAGGCGGCGCTGTCGCCAGCGCTGCGTGCGTTTGAGTTGCTGCTGCTGCGCGAAGTCGGCGTGCTGCCCGCGCTGGATGCACAGACGCTGACCCTGGCCCCGCTGGCCGAGGGCGAGCGCTACGCGCTGGTGCCCGAAGCCGGCCTTCGCCGGGTGGATGAGCGCGAGGACGGCAACGAACGCGCTGGCACCGGCATGGACGCCGCGTTCTGGCAGCGGCTGCAGCAGGCGCTGGACGATGCGGCGCCGATGCTCGCTGCCATGCGCATCTGCGCCGATGCCGACTGCGACGCCGCGCTCAAGCCGCAGCTGCGCGCGCTGCTGCACTACCATTGCGGCGTTGATGCGCTGCGCACCCGCCAGATGATGCTGGAGCTGCAGGCGCTGTGATCGCCGTGCCCATGAGCCACCCCGCCACCCCTTCCAGCGCCCCCGCCCGCACCCGCCTGTCCGTGAACGTGAACCTGGTGGCGCAGGTGCGCAACCGGCGCAACCTGGCCTACCCCAGCGTGGTGCGTGCCGCCGAGATCTGCCTGCAGGCCGGTGCGCACGGCATCACGGTGCATCCGCGCCCCGATGAGCGGCACATCCGCCCGCACGATGTGCGCGACCTGGCGACGCTTCTGAAGGCGTGGCCTGACCGCGAATTCAACATCGAGGGCAATCCCTTCCAGAACCTGATGGCGCACATCCGCGCGTCGCGCCCGCACCAGGCCACCTTTGTGCCCGACAGCGAAGACCAGCCCACCAGCGACCACGGCTGGGACCTGGCTGCCGACGGCGCCCGCCTGAAGCCGCTGATCGACGAATGCCATGCGCTGGGCGTGCGCGTCAGCCTGTTCATGGATGCCGATCCCGCGGCCATGGCGGCTGCCAAGGCGGTGGGCGCCGACCGCATCGAGCTTTACACCGAGCCCTATGCGCGCGCCTTCGGCACACCGCGCCACAACGAGGTGCTTCACCGCTTCGCCGCAGCAGCGCAGGCGGCGCTCGATGCCGGCTTGCAGGTGAATGCCGGGCACGACCTCACCCAGGACAACCTGCCGGCATTTGTGGCAGCGGTACCTGGCGTCGAGGAGGTTTCCATCGGCCACGCGCTGATGTCCGACGCGCTGGAACTGGGCTACGCGGCCACGGTGCGCGCGTACCTGCAGTGCCTGGGGCGCTGAAGCGTTCAGACGCTGAAGGCAGTGGCGTGATCTACGGCATCGGCACCGACATCTGCGACGTGCGGCGCATCCGTGCCTCACTGGAGCGGCATGGCGAGCGCTTTGCGCGCAAGGTGCTGAGCGACGGTGAGCTGACCAAGTGGAAGGCGCGCAGCGCGCGCTGGCCCGAGCGCGGCATACGCTTTCTTGCAACCCGCTTTTCCGCCAAGGAAGCCTTCAGCAAGGCGATCGGCCTGGGCATGCGTATGCCGATGACCTGGCGCCTGTGCGAAATCGGCAACCTGCCCAGCGGCAAGCCGGTCATCATCACCCACGGCGTGCTGAAGGACTGGTGCGACGCGCGGCGGCTGAGCGCCATCGTCAGCGTCACCGATGAATCGGACTACGCAGCCAGCTTTGTCATCGTCGAGCAAGCGCCAGAGCCCGCCACGGGCATTCACACGACCTGAACACGCAACCCCATGAACCCATCGCACGCCCCCCTGATCCTTGATGTGGCTGGCCTCGAACTGAGCGCCGCCGACCGCCGCCGCCTGAAGAACCCGCTGACCGGCGGCGTGATCCTGTTTGCGCGCAACTGGCACGACCGCAGGCAGCTCACCCAGCTGTGTGCCGACATCAAGGCGGTGCGCGACGACCTGCTGATCTGCGTGGACCATGAAGGCGGTCGTGTGCAGCGCTTTCGCACCGACGGCTTTCACCACCTGCCGCCGATGCGTGCCTTTGGCGAGTTGTGGATGCGCGACGGCGGCAAGGGGCCGTCTGCGCTGCAGGCGATGAACGCCGCCACCGCAGCGGGCTACGTGTTGGGCGCGGAGCTGCGCGCCTGCGGTGTGGACCTGAGCTTCACCCCGGTGCTGGACCTCGACCACGGCGAAAGCGGCGTGATCGGTGATCGCGCCTTCGCGCGCGATGCGCGGGTGGCGACAGCGCTTGCCAAGAGCCTGATGCAGGGTCTGCTGCAAGCCGGCATGGCGCATTGCGGCAAGCACTTCCCGGGGCACGGCTATGTGCGCGCCGACTCGCACCATGAAATTCCGATCGACAACCGCAACCTGAAGACCATCCTGGCCGATGACGCCGCACCGTACGGCTGGCTGAGTGCCAGCCTGGCGAGCGTGATGCCCGCACATGTGATCTACCCGAAGGTAGACGCAAGGCCGGCGGGCTTCTCATCCCGCTGGCTCAACGACATCCTGCGCGGGCAGCTGGGCTTTGGTGGGGCCATCTTCAGCGACGACCTGAGCATGGCTGGCGCGCGCCTGATCGACGGGCGCGAGGTCAGCTACACCGAAGCGGCGGTGGCAGCCCTGTCGGCCGGCTGCGACATGGTGTTGCTGTGCAACCAGTCGGTGGATGGCGGCGCAGCGGTGGACGAGCTGCTCGAGGGGCTGGAGCGCGGCCTCAAGAAAGGCCACTGGTCGCAGAACCCGTCGTCGGACGCGCGGCGGCTGGCGCTGCTGCCCGCCTCACCCGCACCGGGCTGGGACGAGCTGATGCTGCATCCGCCGTACATCCATGCGCTGGGGCTGATGCCCTGAGCTGATTAGTTGTCGCGGCGCAGCGCCGGGAACAGGATCACGTCGCGGATGCTGGGGCTGTCGGTCAGCAGCATCATCAGGCGGTCGATGCCGATGCCGCAGCCGCCGGTGGGCGGCATGCCGTACTCGAGCGCACGCACGAAGTCGTGGTCGAAGAACATGGCTTCGTCGTCGCCGCCGTCCTTGGCCGCCACCTGCGCATGGAAGCGCGCGGCCTGGTCTTCGGCATCGTTCAGTTCCGAGAAGCCGTTGCCGAATTCGCGGCCGGTGATGTAGAGCTCAAAGCGCTCTGTCACCTCGGGCCGCTCGTCATTGGCGCGCGCCAGCGGCGAAATCTCGGTGGGGTGTTCCATGATGAAGGTCGGCTGCCAGAGCTTTTCTTCCACCGTCTCTTCGAAGTACAGCACCTGCAACGAGGCCAGCGATCGGGATGAAAGCTTGTCTTTCTCTTCCGTCTTGCCGATCTTGCGCAGCGCGTTCGTGAGCCAGCTGCGGTCGTCCACGCCTGTGCCGGCTTCCGTGTGCTTGAGGATGGCTTCGCGGATGGTCAGTCGTTCGAACGGCGCCGCCAGATCCACCGGCTGGCCGCCGTAGCTGAGCTGCAGCGTACCGACGGCCTTTTGCGCCGCGTCGCGGATCAGCTGCTCGGTGAAGTCCATCAGGTCGCGGTAGTTCCAGTAGGCCGCGTAGAACTCCATCATCGTGAACTCGGGGTTGTGGCGGACCGAGATGCCTTCGTTGCGGAAGTTGCGGTTGATCTCGAACACGCGTTCGAAGCCGCCGACGATCAGGCGCTTGAGGTACAGCTCGGGCGCGATGCGCAGGTACATCTCCTGGTCGAGCGCATTGTGGTGGGTGATGAAGGGCCGCGCGTTCGCACCGCCCGGGATGGGGTGCAGCATCGGGGTTTCCACCTCTAGGAAGCCGTGGTCCACCATGAACTGGCGGATGCCACTGACGGCCTTGCTGCGTGCCACAAACCGGTCGCGCGCCGCGGGGTCGGTCATCAGGTCCACATAGCGCTGGCGGTACTTCAGTTCCTGGTCGGCCACGCCGTGGAACTTGTCGGGCATGGGGCGCAGGCTCTTGGTCAGCAGCCGCACCTTGCTGACGTGTATGGACAGCTCGCCGGTGCGCGTCTTGAACAGCTTGCCCTCGGCCGCGACGATATCGCCCAGGTCCCAGTGCTTGAAGGCCTCGTAGGTCTCCTCGCCCACGTCGTCGCGGGTCACGTAGATCTGGAAGCGCCCGCCGTTGGGCCCGCCCGAGGCGTCCTGCAGCGTGGCGAAGCTGGCCTTGCCCATCACCCGCTTCAGCATCATGCGGCCGGCGATGCTGGCGTGCGTGGCGTGCTCGGTCAGGTGTTCGGCTGTGCGCGAGCCGTGGTGCGCCAGCAGGTCAGCCGCGCGGTGGCCGGGCTTGAAGTCATTGGGGAAAGCCACGCCCTTGCCGGCCTGCTGCGCCTCGCGCAGGGCGCGCAGCTTGTCGCGGCGCTCGGCGATGAGCTGGTTTTCGTCGAGCGCCTGGGGCGGCGCGGACGGCGTGGTAAGCGCGGAGGGGTTGGACATGGCGGGGTGGTGGCCGGACAAAACCCAGAATTTTATTCCCGTCACCCGCCGTCTCGGCCGGGTGCAGTTCGATAGTCGGGCACCAACCGTGCCAGTTTTGCTCGCGCTGCGCCGGTGTCGCGCGCATGGATGGCCTGCTCCAGATCTTGCAGGCCCACATGCAACTCAGCCCAGGCCGGGTGGGCCTCACGCGCCTTCCAGATGCGCGGATGCGCGGAGG
>JBDLRH010000076.1:0-2646 GCA_039800165.1 Pseudomonadota bacterium | reverse complement strand
CCGGCTTCAGGGGCTCTGCGGGTGTCGAGCACCTTGCGGATGGTCTCCGGGGTGAAGCCCCGGGCGGCGAGAAACCGCATCTGGCGTGCCTTTTCGGCGGCATCGAAGTTCCGCTCGGTAGATCGCTCGGGACCCCGCTCGGCACCGTCCTCAGCAGCATCACCGGCCCGCCCCTCGGCGCCCTGCCCGGTCGGTGCAGCCTTGGCGCCAGGGCGGCCGAAGCGCTTGAGCCATACCTCGCGGGCGCGCTCGAACTCGCTGCGCTGAAGGTGCTGGCGCAAATCGGTGGAGGGCGCCACGCCACGGTGCTTGAGCTCGTGCTCGATGCGGCGGTTACCGAAGCGGCCGCTGCGCGCGTGCACGCGGCTTTCCACAAAACGCGCGTCGCTGAGCAAGCCGTCGCGGGCGAGCTGGTCGAGCAGTGCGTCGATGTCGTCGAGCGAGCCCTGCGCGTCGTCGCCAGGGCCCGGCGAGGCGGATTCGTCCGAGGCGCGCCGGGTGGCCTGCGCCACCAGCGCTGACGCGCGGACCCAGCGCGCGAGCTTGTCGCGCAACTCCTGGCGCGAGTGCTCGCGTGCGGCAAGCCACTGCAGGGCGCGCGCGCGCAGCGAGATGGTGGTGCCTGGCAAGGTGAGCCCCCGGCGCAGCCGTTCAGCCTGTCAGCACTCGTGTGTCGGGCGGGCTCAGGCGCCCGAGCCGGCCTCGCTCGTGGGCAGCAGTGGAATGCCCATGGCAGCGCGGACCTTGTTCTCGATCTCCACGGCCAGGTCGGGGTTCTCGCGCAGGAACTCACGGGCGTTGTCCTTGCCCTGGCCGATCTTCTCGCCGTTGTAGGCGTACCAGGCCCCGGACTTGTCGAGCACGCGGGCGTTGACGCCCATGTCGATGATCTCGCCTTCGCGGCTGATGCCCTCGCCGTAGAGGATGTCGAACTCGGCGCTCTTGAAAGGCGGGCTGACCTTGTTCTTGACCACCTTGACCTTGGTCTCGTTACCGATGACCTCGTCGCCCTTCTTGATGCTGCCGGTGCGGCGGATGTCCAGCCGCACGGAAGCGTAGAACTTCAGGGCATTGCCGCCGGTCGTGGTCTCGGGGCTGCCGAACATCACGCCGATCTTCATGCGGATCTGGTTGATGAAGATGACCATGCAGTTGGTCTTCTTGATGGTGGCCGTCAGCTTGCGCAGCGCCTGGCTCATCAGGCGGGCCTGCAGGCCGGGCAGGGAGTCGCCCATCTCGCCTTCGATTTCCGCCTTGGGCGTGAGTGCGGCCACCGAGTCGATGACGACCAGGTCGACCGACCCCGAGCGCACCAGCGCGTCGACGATTTCCAGCGCCTGTTCGCCCGTGTCGGGCTGGGAGATCAGCATTTCCTGCAGGTTGACACCGAGCTTTTGCGCGTACTGCACGTCCAGTGCATGCTCGGCGTCGATGAAGGCGCAGGTGCCGCCTTGCTTTTGCATCTCGGCGATGACCTGCAAGGTCAGCGTCGTCTTGCCGGAGGATTCCGGGCCGTAGATCTCCACCACCCGGCCGCGCGGCAGACCGCCCACGCCCAGGGCGATGTCCAGGCCCAGCGAGCCCGTGGAGACGACCTGGATGTCCTCGATCACCTCGCCATCGCCCAGGCGCATGATCGTGCCCTTGCCGAATTGCTTCTCGATCTGTGCCAGCGCGGCCTGCAGGGCCTTGGCTTTTTCGGTGTTCAGTGCCTTCACGGGTGCGTCCATGGTTGTTGCTCCTGGGGGTGTCGCAAGTGTCGCTGCAATGGATTCAGTATCGCAGGAAACTGGATGAACATCCAGCTTTCTACCCCCCTCTTTGGGGGGTGTGGCGCTCGGTACGGTGGGCCCCGCATGCTTGCTGGGTGGGGGCTCGGCAAGGGATGCCTAGAATCAAACTGCAAAAGATCATCACTGTCCGCTCGCGCGCTGCACTGCGCCGCGGCGCGGAGCCCCAGGAGGAGACTCATGCGGATATTGATCGCCGAGGACGACCAGGTGCTGGCCGACGGCCTGCTGCGTTCGCTCAGGGTGGCCGGTTACGCTGTGGACCAGGTGGCCAGCGGCACCGAGGCCGACGCCGCGCTGGCCTCGCACGAATTCGATCTGCTCATCCTCGATCTCGGGCTGCCACGGATGAACGGGCTGGAGGTGCTCAAGCGCATGCGCGCACGCGGCTCGACCGTGCCGGTGCTGATCCTGACCGCGGCCGACAGCGTGGAGCAGCGCGTCAAGGGCCTGGATCTCGGCGCTGACGACTACATGGCCAAGCCCTTTGCCCTGCAGGAGCTGGAGGCGCGCGTGCGGGCGCTGACCCGGCGCGGTCTGGGCACGGCCTCGGCGCTGATCAAGCACGGGCCGCTAACTTTCGACGCCACTGGCCGAGTGGCCTATTTCGATGACCGGATGATCGAGCTGTCGGCGCGCGAGATCAGCCTGCTGGAGGTGCTGCTGCAGCGCGCCGGGCGGCTGGTCAGCAAGGACCAGCTGGTGGAGCGACTGTGCGAGTGGGGCGAGGAGGTCTCGACCAACGCCATCGAGGTCTACATCCACCGTCTGCGCAAGAAGATCGAGCAGGGGCCCGTGCGCATCGCCACCGTGCGCGGGCTGGGCTACTGCCTGGAGAAGATCCAGGGTTGATGGC
>JBDLRH010000075.1:0-3011 GCA_039800165.1 Pseudomonadota bacterium | reverse complement strand
CGGCACAATCAATCGATGGACAAGTCGGCCGCAGCGCGCACGCAAGGCACCCTGAGCCCGCAGACCCTGCTGCGCATCTCGGTGGTGGTGGCCTGCATCACGATCGCGCTGAAGACGCTGGCCTGGTGGATCACCGATTCGGTGGGCTTGCTGTCGGACGCGATGGAGTCGCTGGTGAACCTGGCCAGTGCGGTGTTCGCGTTGGTGATGGTGACGGTCGCCGCCCGCCCGCCCGACGAAGACCATCCCTATGGCCACCACAAGGCCGAGTACTTCTCGTCGGGTTTCGAGGGCATCCTGATCATCGCGGCCGCGCTCGGCATCATCTGGGCTGCGGGGCACCGCCTGTTCGATCCGCAGCCGATCGAGCAGGTGGGCTGGGGCCTCGCGCTGTCGGTGGCGAGTTCGGCGCTCAACGGCCTGCTGGCCTGGGTGATGTTCCGCGCGGCGAAGGTGCACCGCTCCATCGCACTGGAAGCGGACGCCAAGCATCTCGTCACCGATGTGTGGACCTCGGGCGGCGTGGTCATCGGCATCGCACTGGTGGCGTGGAGCGGCTGGCTGTGGCTGGATGCGGTGGTGGCCATCGGCGTGGCGCTCAACATCCTGAAAGAAGGCTTCGCGCTGCTGCACCGCTCGTCGCAGGGCTTGATGGACGAGGCGCTGGAGCCCGAGTTGCAGCAAAAGATCCGTGAGGTGCTGCAGGGCTTCGAGCACCGGCGCGGCGAGACGGCGATCATCCGCTTTGACCATGTGAACACCCGCAAGTCGGGCCAGCGCCGCTTTGTGGACCTGCACATGCACATGCCCGCCAGCTGGAGCCTGGGCCGGGCTGCTGCGCTGCGCATCAGCGTCGAGCAGGCCCTCATGAGCGCGGTGCCCGGCCTGCGCGCCACCATCCAGCTGCTGCCCGGCGACGTGGAAGCGCACTTTGACGATGCGAAGGACCTGATCTGATGCTGGCGCTGGTGCAGCGGGTGAGCGAGGCGCGCGTACGCGTGGACGGTGAGGTGATCGGCCAGATCGGCGCCGGCTTGCTGGTACTGGTGTGCGCCGAGCGTGGCGACACCGAGGAGCAGGCCGACAAGCTGCTGGCCAAGTTGCTGAAGTTGCGGATCTTCTCCGACGAGGCCGGCAAGATCAACCGCGCCGTCACGGACCTGGATGGCCGCGGCACCCATGGCGGGCTGCTGCTGGTCAGCCAGTTCACCCTGGCCGCCGATACCGCCGGCGGTAACCGACCCAGCTTCACCAACGCCGCGCCACCCGACGAAGGCCGGCGCCTCTTCGACCACTTCGTCGCCAGCGCCCGTGCGGCCCACCCGATCGTGCACACCGGCCGCTTTGCCGCCGAGATGAAGGTGGAACTGATCAACGACGGGCCGATCACGATCCCGATGCAGGTGCGTTGAGCGCCTTGGCTTCCTGAGCGGATGTATCCGCCGGCGTGCTGTGGTGTCGCCTTGGCGAACCGGGCCATGGGCCCAAGGGGTTACGGTGTGGCTGGGCATTCAGACCCGCAACACCATTTCCGAGGAGACACCATGAACATCGTGCGTTGGCGCGTTCGCGCCGTTCCCCTGGCCCTGCTGACCGTGCTGTCAGCGGGTGCCTTTGCTCAGGCCCTGCCCAAAGCATCCCCCGAGTCGGTGGGCATGTCCAGCCAGCGACTGGCCAAGATCACCGAGGTCATCGGGAAGGAAGTCGCCGACAAGAAGCTGCCTGGCGCCGTCGTGATGGTCGCGCGCAAGGGCAAGCTGGTTTATTCGCAGGCCTTTGGCAGCCTGAACAACGCAGCCGGCGCACCGATGAAGGAAGACTCGATCTTCCGTTTGTATTCGATGACCAAGCCCATGGTGTCCACCGCGCTGATGATGCTGGTGGAAGACGGCAAGGTGCAGTTGACCGACCCGGTATCGAAGTTCCTGCCCTCGTTCCGCAGCCCGATGGTCAGCGTGCCCACGTTCGATCCGGTGTTCAACGGCGTGAGCTTCCGTCTGGTGGCGGCCAACCGCGAACCCACCATCCAGGACCTGCTGCGCCACACCTCGGGCATCACTTACGGCGAGCTCACGCGCAACCAGCTGGTGCGAGACGCCTACACCCGCGGCAAGGTCTACCTGCCCGACACCGACTACGACTCGCGCACCCTCACAGGGCCTGAGATGGCCGATGCGGTGGGCAAGGCCCCGCTGTCGCAGCAACCCGGTACCACCTGGGAATACAGCCTGTCGGTCGACATCCAGGGCCGCGTGGTCGAGGCGGTCAGCGGCAAGCGACTGAACGACTTCATGCAGGAGCGGATGTTCAAGCCGCTCAAGATGACAGACACCGCGTTCCACGTGCCCGGCGACAAGGCGGCACGTCTGGCCGAACCGTTCGCCAAGGACCCCGCCACCGGCGCCAACAACAAGCTGATCGACGTGAGCAAGGTGCCAGGCAACGACTCGGGCGGCGCGGGTGCCGTGGGCACCGCTGGTGACTACCTGCGCTACTGCCAGGCCATGCTCAACGGCGGTCAGCTCGATGGTGCACGTATCCTGTCGCCCACCACGGTGCGGCTGATGACGTCGGACCACCTCGCGGGCATCAACACGACCGTGAACCCGGGCAACCTGCTGCTGGGCAGTACCGGCTACACCTTTGGCCTGGGCTTCCTGGTGCGCCAGGGCGACGGCAACGCGCCGGTGGCCGGATCGGCCGGTGAGTTCACCTGGGCCGGATACGCCGGCACCTACTTCTGGGCCGAGCCCAAGGACCAGGTCTGCGCGGTGTACATGACGCAGGCGCCGAGCCCGCTGCGTGCGTCCTACCGCCGGCTGATGAAGAACCTGGTGTCGCAGTCCATCGTCGACTGACAAAGGGCGGTCGCCCGGCCTGTGCGCCTCAGGCGTACGGGTCGGGCAGGCCCAGCGACAGCATCAGCAGCGACTCCAGCGTCTCCATCGCCTCGGCGTCGGCGTCGCTGGTTTCGTGGTCCCAACCCTGCGCGTGCAGGGTGCCGTGGACCA
>JBDLRH010000074.1:0-19812 GCA_039800165.1 Pseudomonadota bacterium | reverse complement strand
TGACCACTGGCGCGATGGTGCTGGGGGCCGTTCCGCTCGCGCTGTCGACCGGCGCAGGTGCCGAAAGCCGCATTCAGATCGGCTGGGTGATCGTGGGCGGCATGTCGCTCGGCACGGTGCTTACCGTGTTTGTGGTGCCGACGATGTACATGCTGTTCGCCCGAAGCAAGGTGCCCGGTGCGATCCACACCGAAGTGCATGAAGACGCACACGCCAGTGCCTCGGGTGCAGGGCCTGGCGTGATCCCGGCGAAGTAACCCGGCAGGATTCTCTGGCCGCGGCGTCAGCCGCTGGCGCTGCCGGCAGCGCGCGCCCAGTCCTGCGGCGTGTTCAGGTTGCCAAAGGGGTCGGCGGCGCCGCTGCCGGGATCTGCCGCATGCGCGGCGAACACCACCTCGGCCGCGCCGCAATCGGCAAGCCAGGCCTGCCAGCGGCGCTCGCCAGCGGCCAGCGTGGCAGCCAGGCGCCCGGCCAATTCACGGCGCAACAGGCAGAAGGCAGGCTCCATCTGCATCGCGACCGGCAGGCTTTGTGTGTCGTGCTGCGCACTGTGCCGAGCGCGCACCACCACGGCAGCCAGGCGTTGCTGTGCCCGCGCGGATTGCATCAGGCGCGCCACCAGATCGTGCGGGAACAGCGGCGCATCGCAGGGCACACAGGCCAACCAGGGCGTGGTGCACGCGCGCAGCCCGGCCAGCACGCCAGCCAGCGGGCCATCAAAGCGGGGAGCGGTTTCAGTGGAAGCCGACGCTGCCCCGCCGTTGGCTGAGGTGATGCCGGCAGGGTCGTCGGTCAGCACCGGCACACCCATCGCCCGGTAGCGATCGAGGTTGCGGTTGGCGCTGATCAGCAGGGTGCTGACCTGAGGGCGCAGCCGTTCCAGCACTTGCTGGGCTACCGGCGCACCATGCCACTCCAGCAAGCCCTTGTCGACGCCCCCCATGCGGCTGCCGCGCCCGCCGGCGAGCACAAGACCGGTGACACCCTGCGTGTTGTCAATGGCATCCATGCTGTTCGTGGCGCCCGTGCCCAAGCGGCCGCCCTCAGCCGCCGATGTAGCTCATCTCGACGCGCCGCGCGCCGCTGCCCAGGTCAGGCGCCATCGATCCGCGCATTTCCGAGTAGCGGTCATCGCGCTGCTGCCAGATGTGCCCGATCGCAGACGCAAGGTCTTCATCGCTGGCGCCACCGCGAATCAGCCCGCGCAGATCGTGGCCCGCCGTCGCGAACAGGCACAGATAGAGCTTGCCCTCGGTGGACAGGCGAGCGCGGTTGCAGTCGCCGCAGAAGGCCTGCGTCACGCTGCTGATCACGCCGATTTCGCCCAGCGCCGGGTCGTAGCGGCCATCGGCCCCGGCGTAGCCCCAACGCTCGGCGGTCTCGCCCGGCGCGCTGGGCTCGAGTTGCACCAGCGGCAGCTCGGCGTGAATGCGCCGGACTACCTCGGCCGAGGGCAGGACCTCGTCCATGCGCCAGCCGTTGGTGGCGCCCACGTCCATGTATTCGATGAAGCGAAGCGTGACGCCACTGCCGCGGAAATGCTGCGCCATCGGCAGGATCTCGTGCTCGTTGGTGCCGCGCTTGACCACCATGTTGACCTTGATCGGGCCCAGGCCTGCGTCGCGCGCCGCAGCGATGCCGTCCAGCACCTCGGCCACCGGAAAGTCTACATCGTTCATGTGGCGAAAGACCGCGTCGTCCAGGCCATCCAGGCTGACCGTCACGCGCTGCAGGCCGGCGCTCTTTAGCAGGCGTGCCTTCTTGCGCAGCAGCGAGCCATTGGTGGTGAGCGTCAGGTCCAGCGGGTCGCCATCGGCCGTGCGCAGGGCAGCCAGCTGCCCGATCAGCACCTCGAGGTTCTTGCGCAGCAGTGGCTCGCCACCGGTCAGTCGGATCTTGCGCACGCCGTGGGCCACGAACTGCCGCGCCACGCGGGTGATCTCTTCGAAGCTCAGCAGCTCGGCATGCGGCAGGTAGGGGTAGTCCTTGTCAAAGACTTCCTTGGGCATGCAGTAGCTGCAGCGAAAGTTGCAGCGGTCGGTGACGCTGATGCGCAGGTCACGCAGCGGCCGCCCGCGCGCGTCTGCCACCAGCCCGTTGGCATCAATGCGCTCGCGCGGCACCACCGCCTTGAGGGCGGCGATGCGCTGATCGACCAGGGGGATGACGCGCTCGGCCATATCAAACTTCAGGGCCCGACCTCAGGACCCGATTGCCGTGCCATGGACTTCCGACATGGCACCGATTGTGGCACCCGGCCGGCATGCCGCGGCCAGGGCAGGGTCAAGCCCCGCGGCATGCCCGGAGGCGCCGCGCCTCAGACGCAGCGTGCGCCGTCCACCTCGATGCACACGCCGGAGATGAAGGCAGCCTCGTCGCTTGAGAGGTACAGCGCCGCATTGGCCACATCCAGCGCGGTGGAAAAGCGCCCGAGCGGAATGGTGGCGAGAAACTTGGCGCGGCGCGCATCGTCCACCGGTCCGCCGGCGAATTCGGCGGACAGGCCGGTGTCGGGGTTGAACACCGGGTTGATGCAGTTCACCCGGATGTTCTCTGGGCCGAGTTCGGCCGCAAGCGACTTGCTGGTGGTGATCACTGCGCCCTTGGAGCCGTTGTACCAGCTGAGGCCTGGGCGCGGCCGCACGCCGGCGGTAGAGGCGATGTTGATGAACGCGCCGCCCTTGTTGGCGCGGAAGGCCGGCACCGCGTGGATGGTGGACAAATAAATGCTCTTCACGTTGACCGCATAGACCTTGTCGAAGTCGGCCTCGGTGGTTTGCAGGGCCGGCTGGTTGCGGTGCGTCCAGCCCGCGTTGTTCACCATCACGTCCAGCTTGCCGTGGCGCTGCACCGCGGCGGCCACCAGCGCCTTGACGTCGTCGCTCTGGGTCACGTCGGCCGCAAAGAACGAGGCCTTGCCGCCTGCCTTGACGATTTCGGCGGCCACGCGCTCGCCGCTGGCGGCGTTGATGTCGTTGACGATGACGCTCGCGCCTTCGGCGGCCAGCCGTTTGGCGATGCCTTCGCCGATGCCGCCGCCCGAGCCGGTGACGATGATGGATTTGCCTGCCACGCGCATGCGAATGTCTCCTGAGGTCGTTTCAGATCAGCCGTGCCGGATGGCCACGGTCTTGAGGGTGGTGAAGCCGAGCAGCGCCTCAAAGCCCTTTTCGCGGCCGTAGCCGGAGGCCTTGACGCCGCCAAACGGCAACTCGACGCCGCCGCCGGCGCCGTAGTTGTTGATGAACACCTGGCCGCTCTTGACGCGCTTGGCCATGCGCAGCTGGCGGCCGCCATCGCGCGTCCAGATGCCCGAGACCAGGCCGAAGTTCGTGCCGTTGGCCAGTTCCACCGCGTGGTCTTCGTCGGTGAAGCTCATCGCACTGAGCACCGGGCCAAACACTTCTTCCTGCGCCACGCGGTGGCCGATCGGCACATCGCGCAGCAGGGTGGGCGCGGCGTAGTAGCCGCTGGCGGGCGCCTCGGCCACGATCTGCCCTTGCGCCACGGTGGGGATGCCGCTGGCCTTGACCTCGGCCAGAAAGCCCTCCACGCGCTCTTGCTGCGTCTTGCGGATCAGCGGGCCGACGTCGAGGTCCATCGTCGCTGGCCCCACACGCAGGCCCGAGAACAGCTTGCCCAGGCGCTCGAGCAGGGGCTCGTACAGGGACTTCTCGACCAGCAGGCGCGAACCGGCGCTGCAGGTCTGGCCCGAGTTCTGCACGATCGCATTGATGAGGAAGGGCAGGGCTGCGTCCACGTCGGCGTCGGCAAAGACGACCTGCGGGCTCTTGCCGCCGAGTTCCAGCGTCACCGGGCAGTGCCGCTCGGCCGCCACCTGCTGGATGATCGTGCCCACGCGCGGGCTGCCGGTGAAGCTGATGTGGTCGATGCCCGGGTGCCGTGCCAGCGCGTCGCCCACCTCATGGCCGTAGCCGGTGACGATGTTGATCACGCCCGGCGGAAAGCCGACCTCGGCAGCCAGCTGGGCCACGCGGATCAGGCTCAGGCAGGCGTCCTCCGACGGCTTGACCACGCACACATTGCCCGCGGCCAGCGCACCGCCGACCGAGCGGCCGAAGATCTGCATCGGGTAGTTCCACGGGATCACATGGCCGGTGACGCCGTGCGGCTCGCGCCAGGTGAGCACGCTGTAGCCGTCCAGGTAGGGAATCGTTTCGCCGTGCAGCTTGTCGCAGGCGCCCGCGTAAAACTCGAAGTAGCGCACCAGCGCCAGCGCATCGGCGCGGGCCTGCTTGGTCGGTTTGCCGCAGTCGCGCTGCTCCAGCGCGGCCAGCTCGTCGGCATGCTCGGCCACCTTGGCCGACAGCTTCATCAAGAGTCGGCCGCGCTCGGCCGCAGTGACCTTCTGCCACAGCGGCCAGCGCTCGCGTGCGGCGCGCACCGCTGCGTCGATGTCGGCGGCGTCGCTGCGCTGGATCTCGTCAAAAGGCTGGCCGTCGGACGGGTCAATCACCGGCAGGGTGCGGCCGCTGGCCGACGCCACGTTCTGGTTGGCGATGTAGTTGAGTTGCATGCCGGGATTTTGCGACAGCGCCTGCATGCCAGACAGCCCGGCAGTCCCGCACGGGACGGGAAAGCTCAGCCGCGCGCGGTGGCCTGCGCGTCGCGTCGGCGCACCGGGCCGACCTCCGCTTCGATCGCGCGCAGCACCTCGGCGCGCAGGCCGGCGGCAAACACCGCCTCGGCCACCACGAACAGCGGGCCGATGATGAGCCCGGTGATGTCATCCACGAAGGCGGGCTTGCGGCCCTCGTACACATGGCCGATGAACTGGATCACCCAGCCAATGACGAACAGCGCGATTCCGCAGCCCAGCCAGAGCGCCGTGCTGCCCTGCGCGATGCCATGCGCCGCCCCCAGGTTCAAGCCCATCGCGGCGGCCATCAGCGCACCGAACCGCAGGTCCAGCTTCAGGTAGTACAGCACGGTGAGCAGGGTGACGATGCAGGCCGGCGTGACGGGCACCCCTGCCGCCGTGAAGAGCGTGGGGCGCGACAACAGCACCGCCACGGCCAGCACGATCATCGGGATGCCGACGAAGTGCGTCGCGATGTTGCGCGGGTCGCGGTGATAGGCCGCGTACTGGGTCAGCTGTTGCGTCAGCGTTTTCATGCCGTGACCGGTTTCACCGGGGTGTAGCGCTGCGCGTGGTCGCTCAGCCAGTGCGCGGCACGCGCGGTGTGCAGGTCGTTGGGGTGGAAGCTGGCACGCAGGTACGCGCGCCACGGCGCCCGCGTCTGGCGCACCAGGCCGTCGCGCCCGAACAGGGTGCGCGCCGCGCTGCGCCAGGTGGATGGCCTGAACAGGCTGCCGTCGCGCCACAGGTTGTGCAGCGTCTGGCGCGTGAGGTCAGCGATGAACACCCATGTGATGCGGCGAAACCACTTCAGCCGCCAGTCGGTGTTGCCGCCCAGCGCCCCATACAGGTCGAACGCGGTGGCCTTGTGCTCGGATTCCTCGGCGCTGTGCCACAGCCACAACGTGCTCAGCCGCTCGTCGCGCGAGGCGACCGCTTGCGGATGCTCGAGCAGCCAGTCCGCCAGGATGGCGGTGAAGTGCTCGTTGGCCGCGGTGATGGCCAGCGCGTGCCGCACATCGGCACCCGCCAGAAGCTTCAGGCGCGACTGCGCGCGCGGGCCCCAATGGTTCACCAGACCCTGGCGCTCCAGGTGCTGGTTGAACAGGCCGTGCAGGTGCCGGTGCGTTGCCTCCTGGCCGATGAAGACCTGCACCGTCTCGCGAAACGGTTCCTGTCGTTCGGCAGGCAGCGCCTTGAAGCCGTTGCGCACCGAGTCCAGAAAGAACTGTTCGCCTACAGGGAAGCTCATCGACAGCGCATTGAACAGCGCGGTGCGAAATGCGTCGCCATCGCACCAGTGGCGCTCGATGGGGGCTTGCAGGTCGATCAGCAGGCGTCGGACGACGGCGTCGGTCATGGCCGCATTGTGCCGCGTCAGCGCCGGCCTTGCAGGGCCTCGGCGGCGCATGAAAAAGGCCCGCCGAAGCGGGCCTTGAGCGCTGTCAGCGCGGGTGTCGGCATCCGCCTCAGCTGTGGAACTTCACCACCAGCGGCACGATCAGCAGCGCCACGATGTTGATGATCTTGATCAGCGGGTTGACTGCGGGGCCGGCGGTGTCCTTGTACGGGTCGCCCACCGTGTCGCCGGTGACGGCCGCCTTGTGTGCATCGCTTCCCTTGCCGCCGTGGTGGCCGTCTTCGATGTACTTCTTGGCGTTGTCCCATGCGCCACCGCCGGTGCACATGGAAATCGCCACGAACAGACCGGTGACGATGGTGCCCATCAGCAATCCGCCCAGCGCCTGCGGCCCGAGGATCAGGCCGACCAGGATCGGCACCACCACCGGCAGCAGCGACGGAATCATCATTTCCTTGATCGCCGCCGTGGTCAGCATGTCCACCGCGCGCCCGTATTCCGGCTTGGCGGTGCCTTCCATGATGCCCTTGATCTCGCGGAACTGGCGGCGCACTTCCTCGACCACCGCGCCGGCGGAGCGCCCCACCGCCTCCATGGCCATGGCACCGAACAGGTAGGGGATCAGGCCGCCAATGAACAGGCCCACGATCACCATCGGGTCAGACAGGTCGAAGCTGATCTTCTTGCCGTAGCTCTCGAGCTTGTGGGTGTAGTCGGCAAACAGCACCAGCGCGGCGAGGCCGGCCGAGCCGATCGCGTAGCCCTTGGTGACGGCCTTGGTGGTGTTGCCCACTGCATCGAGCGGGTCGGTCACGTCACGCACGCTGCTGGGCAGTTCGGCCATCTCGGCGATGCCGCCGGCGTTGTCGGTGATCGGGCCGTAGGCGTCGAGCGCCACCACGATGCCGGCCATGCTCAGCATGGAGGTGGCGGCGATGGCCACCCCGTACAGTCCGGCCATGCTGTAGCTCGCGACAATGGCCACGCAGACCATCAGCACCGGCCAGGCGGTCGACTTCATGCTTACGCCGATGCCGGCGATGATGTTGGTGGCGTGACCGGTGGTGGAGGCCTGGGCCACATGCTTGACCGGCGGGTAGTCGGTGCCGGTGTAGTACTCGGTGATCCACACCATGCCGGCGGTCAGCAGCAGGCCGACCACGCAGGTGCCGAACAGCGCCATCATGCTGTAGGACGTTCCCTGCACCTTCAGGCCGTTGGGGAACAGCATCTGCGTGACAAAGAAGAAGGCCACCAGGCTCAGCACGCCAGCGACGATCAGGCCCTTGTACAGCGCAGGCATCACGTTCTTCATGCCGGGCTTGGCCTTCACGAAGAAGCAGCCGATGATCGAAGCGATGATGGACACCGCGCCCAGGGCCAGCGGATACAGCACCGCGTTGGCGCCGCTGCCGGCCACCATCAGGCCACCGAGCACCATGGTGGCGATCAGCGTGACCGCGTAGGTCTCGAACAGGTCGGCCGCCATGCCGGCGCAGTCGCCGACGTTGTCGCCCACGTTGTCGGCGATCACCGCCGGGTTGCGCGGATCGTCTTCGGGGATGCCGGCCTCGACCTTGCCCACCAGGTCGGCGCCGACGTCAGCGCCCTTGGTGAAGATGCCGCCGCCAAGGCGCGCAAAGATCGAGATCAGCGAGGAGCCGAAGGCCAGGCCGATCAGCGGCGTGAGCGCCTTGGCGTCGGCTGCAGCACCGCCCAGGTACCAGTAGAACAGCGTCACGCCCAGCAGGCCCAGGCCCACCACCAGCATGCCGGTGATGGCGCCGCCCTTGAAGGCCACGTCCAGCGCCGGGCCGATGCCCTGGGTGGCCGCCTGCGCCGTGCGCACGTTGGCCCGCACCGACACATTCATGCCGATGAAGCCGCAGGCGCCGGACAGCACCGCGCCGACCACGAAGCCCAGCGCGGTGTTGAGGTCCAGGAACACCGCAATCAGCACGGTCAGCACCACGCCGACGATGGCGATGGTGCGGTACTGCCGCGCCAGGTAGGCAGCCGCGCCGGTCTGGATGGCCGCGGCAATCTCCTGCATGCGGGCATTGCCGGCATCAAGCGAGAGGATGGAGGATCGGGCCCAGAAGCCGTATGCCACGGCAATCAGGCCACAGACGAGCGCCAGAATCAGCGCCGAGTTGCCAGTCATCGAAGAGTCTCCTTGTTGTCTATAGCTCGGGGGAGATCAACGCGCCGGATGACCTCCCGGGGCGTTGCTTCCTCGTGGCTCCGACCGGAGACGATTGGCCAACGCGGCGAATGTAGCGGATGGAGCGCCGCTCGCAAGCCCGATGAAAGTAAAATCAGGGTTAATCCTGAGCGCCGGCTGTCGCCGGCGGCACTGTTTGCCTTCGCTGGTGCCTCATTTGCGCACCAGCCGCCCCGATTTCCCAACTCTTCATCCGCAGACCATGGCACTCGACAAAGTCTCGCCGGGCAAGAACGCGCCCGAAGCCTTCAATGTGATCATCGAAATCCCGATGAACGCCGACCCGGTGAAATACGAGGTCGACAAGGAAACCGGCGCCATCTTCGTGGACCGCTTCATGAGCACGTCCATGCATTACCCCACCAACTACGGCTACGTGCCGCAGACCATCAGCGGCGACGGCGACCCGGTGGATGTGCTGGTCATCACCCCGGTGCCGCTGATTCCCGGCGTGGTGGTGCCGTGCCGCCCGATCGGCATCCTGAAGATGCAGGACGAGGCCGGCGAAGACGGCAAGGTGCTGGCGGTGCCGGTCGACAAGATCCTGGCGATCTACACCCAGTGGCAAAAGCCCGAAGACCTGAACCCGCTGCGCCTGAAGACGATCGCGCACTTCTTCGAGCACTACAAGGACCTGGAGCCCGGCAAGTGGGTCAAGATCCTCGGCTGGGAAGGCCCCGAGGCCGCCAAGAAGGAAATCCTGGACGGCATCGCCAACTTCAAGAAGGCGAACGCCTGAACGGCGACCGGTCCTGCAGGTGTTCGAGGTAGCCCTCGACGCCTGCCCCCTCGCGCTGCAAGAAGCGCTGCACTGCGTCGGCAAACGCCGGGTGCGCCAGCCAGTGGGCGCTGGTGGTGCGCACCGGCATCAGCGCCCGCGCCATCTTGTGCTCTCCCTGCGCGCCGCCCTCGAAGCGGCTGACGCCATGCTCGATGCACCACTGCAGCGGCTGGTAGTAGCACGCCTCGAAGTGCAGGCAGTCCACCCGCTCCAGCGCTCCCCAGTAGCGGCCGTAGGCCACCTGGCCGTCTGCGGACAGCCCGATCAGGCTGCTGGCGATCGCGCGGCCGTCGCGCTCGGCCACGAACAGCAGCCAGGCGTCGGGCAGGTCGCGCGCCATGCAGGCGAAGAAGTCGCGGGTGAGGTAGGGCGCGTTGCCGTGCTCGAGGTAGGTGCGCTCGTAGCAGCGGTAGAAGAAGTCCCAGTCGGCTGGCGTGATGTCGCGCCCGCGCGCCCAGCGAAAGCGCACACCGGCCTCGCTGACCTTGCGCCGCTCCTGGCGGATCTTCTTGCGCTTGTCCTGGCTCAGACTGGCCAGGAAGTCATCGAAGCTCCGGTGGTCGCCGGCCTGCCAGTGAAACTGAACCGTGTGGCGCAGCATCATGCCTTCGGCCTCGCAGGCGGCGATGTCGTCGTCGGCTCCGAACAGCATGTGCAGCGATGACCACGCCTGTTGTTGCGCATGCGCCAGCACGGCACGCACCAGCGCCCGGCGCGCTGCGGCGTCGCGGGCGAGCAGTCGCGCGCCGGGCACCGGCGTGAACGGCACCGCCAGCGTGCCCTTGGGGAAGTACGCCAGCCCGTGCTGCTCATAGGCATTGGCCCAGGCCCAGTCAAACACATATTCGCCGTAGGAATGCGTCTTGTGGTACAGCGCGCAGGCCGCGTGCAGTGCGTCGTTGTGCCACAGGGTGACGAAATGCGGCGCCCAGCCGGTGCGCTCGACCGCGCTGCCCGAGGTGTGCAGGGCCGCCAGGTACTCGTGGCGCATGAAGGGCGTGGGTGCGCGCTGCATGGCCAGCAGGGCATTCCACTCGGATGCAGGCACGTCCAGCGGCGTGTCGTGCACACGGGTGACATAATCAAACGCTTCGCCTCGCACCCTTGTCATGCCTCTGAAAATTTGTGTCGCCCAGCTCAATTTCGTCGTGGGCGACATGACGGGCAACGCGCGCAGGATCGTCGAGGCCGCGCGCTCGGCGCATGCCCAGGGCGCGCGCCTGCTGCTCACCCCCGAACTGTCGATCTGCGGCTACGCCGCCGAGGACCTGTTCCTGCGTCCGTCATTCATCGCCGCCTGCGATGATGCCGTGAACGGGGTGGCCCGCGAACTTGCGGGGCTTGCCGACATGACGGTGGTCGTCGGTCACCCCAGCGGCGGCGATGCACGCACCCGCAGCGTGGCCGTACCGCAGCGCTACAACGCAGCCAGCGTGCTCAGGGGCGGGAAGGTGCTGGCCACCTACGCCAAGCGCGAGCTGCCCAACTACCAGGTGTTCGACGAGCGGCGCTATTTCACGCCGGGGCAGGGCAGCTGTGTCTTTGAATGCGAAGGGGTGCGCATCGGGCTGCTGATCTGCGAAGACGCGTGGTTTGATGCACCCGCACGCGACGCCAAGGCCCAGGGTGCCGAGCTGCTTGCGGTGATCAATGCGTCCCCGTTCCATGTGGGCAAGGGTGACGAGCGCGAATCCACCATGGCGCAGCGTTCGCGCGACTGTGCGCTGCCGCTGATCTACGCGCATCTGGTGGGCGGTCAGGACGAAGTGGTGTTCGAGGGCCGGTCGTTTGCGCTGCAGGCCGACGGCACGCTGGCGGGCCGGGCCGCGTCCTTTCGCGAAGACCTGTTTGCACTGACGGTGCAGCCTGCAGGCGCGGGCAGCGCAGTGGCGCTGCACGGTCCGGTTGCCTCCGCTGGCAATAACGACGCCGAGCTGTGGGACGCACTGGTGCTGGGCGTGCGTGACTACATCGGCAAGAACGGGTTTCCGGGCGCGATCATCGGCCTGTCGGGCGGCATCGATTCGGCGCTGGTGCTGGCGGTGGCGGTCGATGCGCTGGGCCGTGACCGGGTGCGCGCGGTGATGATGCCCTCGCCCTACACCGCAGACATCTCGTGGATCGACGCGCGCGACATGGCGGCGCGGCTGGGCGTGCGCTACGACGAGATTTCCATCGTGCCGCAGTTCGAGGCGTTCAAGGCCGCGCTGGCCGATGAATTCGCGGGGATGAAGGAAGACACCGCCGAGGAAAACCTGCAGGCGCGCATTCGCGGCACGCTGCTGATGGCGCTGTCCAACAAGTTCGGCAGCATCGTGCTGACCACCGGCAACAAGAGCGAGATGGCCACCGGCTACTGCACGCTGTATGGCGACATGGCCGGCGGCTTTGCCGTCATCAAGGACGTGCTCAAGACCATGGTGTTTCGCCTGGCCCGCTGGCGCAACGCCCATGACCCCTACGGCACCGGCGCCAACCCCATCCCCGAGCGCATCATCACCCGGCCGCCGAGCGCCGAGCTGCGGCCCGACCAGAAGGACCAGGACAGCCTGCCGCCGTACGAGGTGCTGGACGCCATCCTGGAGCGCTATATGGAAAACGACGAGTCGCTGGAGGCGATCGTGCAGGCCGGCTTTGACCGGGCCGACGTCGAGCGGGTGACGCGGCTGGTCAAGATCAATGAGTACAAGCGTCGCCAGGCGCCGGTGGGCATTCGGGTCACCCACCGCAGCTTCGGCAAGGATTGGCGCTATCCTATTACCAGCAAGTTCCGCGCTTGACCCACCGGGCGCGACGGCTTCGGCCGTCTCGCCACCCTCTGCCAAGGCCCGCCATGAAACAGATCACCGCCGTCGTCAAACCCTTCAAGCTCGAGGAAGTGCGCGAGGCGCTGGCCGATTGCGGCGTCACCGGCCTGACGGTGACCGAGGTCAAGGGGTTCGGTCGCCAGAAAGGGCACACCGAGCTGTACCGCGGCGCCGAGTATGTGGTGGACTTCCTGCCCAAGGTCAAGGTCGAGGTGGTCGTGAAGGACGACGATGTGGAGCGCTGCATGGACGCGATCGTGCGCGCCGCGCGCACCGGCAAGATCGGCGACGGAAAGATCTTCGTGACTTCGGTGGAGCAGGTGGTGCGCATCCGCACCGGAGAGACGGACGACAGCGCCATCTGAGGCGCGTGCCTCAGATCGTTCCGAGGTCGACCCGGTTCGCTGCAAGCCCCGCTTGCTGCACCAGACGGCGCAGCAGCGCGTCGGCGTCTTCATCGATGTGCGCCAGACCCAGCTGCGGCGCAGCGACAAAGCCCTGCTGCAACGTGTGCTGCATCAGCTGCCACAAGGGCTGCCAGTAGCCTTCGGCATCCAGCAGACCGATCGGCTTGTCGTGATAGCCGAGCTGGCGCCACGCCCACATCTCGAACAGCTCTTCCAGGGTGCCGATGCCTCCAGGCAGCGCGACGAACGCATCGGCGCGTTCGGCCATCATGCGCTTGCGGTCGTGCATCGTCTCCACCACATGCAGCTCGGTGCAGTCGGTCTTGGCCCATTCGCGCTCCATCAGCGCCCGTGGAATGACGCCGATGACCTGGCCGCCCGCGGCGAGTGTGGCGTCGGCGACCCGACCCATCAGCCCGTTGTTGCCACCGCCGTAGACCAGCTGCCCGCCATGCTGTCCGATCCACCGGCCCACCGCTTCGGCCGCTGCGGCGTAAGCCGGGTGCGCCCCGAAGCGTGAGCCGCAATACACGCACAGCGAGAACGCCGGTGCGGACCGCCGGGGCAGTGAGGTAGCGCTGTGCATGGACTCAGCGCGCGGGCTTGGCCGCGCCAGCCGGGCCTGCGTCGTGGATGAGGCGGGTGCCGGCGAGGGCGTCGTGCAGGAACTGCCGTTGGGGGTGAAAGCGGCTGAGCAGCGCCCACACCCAGATCCAGCCCAGGATCAGCACCGCGATTTCGCCGCCGCTCAGGTTGAAGGGCGCCATCAGGGCCAGCGGCGGCAAGAACCACAGCCACGACAGCAGGTAGCGCAAGACGGCGCGCGCCTGCGTCACCGGGCGGCCCAGGCGATCCACCACGCGGATGTGCCAGGTTTTCATCGCGAGAGTCTGGCCGCGCGCCCAGAACCAGCCGAAGTACACACCGAACACGACGAACAGGAACGCCTGCAGCAGCCAGCGGCGCTCGTCCATCGCGTTGCGCATCTGGCCCAGCGTGCTGAACAGCCAGCCGGCGACGAACACCACCGCAAACAGCAGCATGCCTTCGTACAGCCAGCAGCCCATGCGGCGACCGAGGCCCGGGGCGGTGAGGGAAGGCGGGGCAGAAGGATCAGGGGGCGCAGCAGCGGAGGCGCCGGCGCCGGGCGCAGAAGCGGGCATCAGGGGTCAAGATCACTGCACCGGCGAAGCCGGCAACAGCGTATTGTGGTCCACGTGCTCGGGGGACGCGGCGATGCGGGGCAAAGGCTTTTCGTCCGGGCGGGCTTGGGGCAGGCGCGCCAGGCGCCCCTCGGGAGCCGGGCGTGCCGCCACCGCGGCGCCCGCGGGCGGCGCCGGCACGCGCTGGGCCAGGCGGCGCTTGTCTTCGTCGCTCAGCGCGTTGTAGGCCTCCCACTTGGCGCGCCGGTCGTCGGCCGGGTGCTGGCGCAGGTCGGCGAAGTTCAGGCGGGCGCGGGCGCGGTCGGCCGGGCTCAGTGCCACCCATTCACCCATGCGTTCGTGCAGGCGACGGCGTTCCGCGTCCGACAGCTGGTCAAAGTTGCGGGACAGGGCGATCCACTTGCGCTTTTGCCCCTCGCTGATTTGCGGCCAGGTGGCGGCCAGGGGCGCCAGCGCCACGCGCTGGGCGGGTGTGAGCTGTGCCCAGGCGGCGTGGGCTGTGGCGTGTGCAGACGCTGGCGCACGCTGCGCCCCAACCTGAGCCCATACCGACGGAATGGCCACCCCGAAGGCCAAGGCAAGCGCCGCCCAGTGCAGCGCAAACCTTGCAGCGCGGGCTGGTGTGCAGGGGCCCAAAGGCGGCGCGACCATGGCCGTCAGTCTTTGGCGGGCGCGGGCCGCTCGCCTTCGGCGGCCGATTCGTCAGGTGTGCCCGGGGCGGTGGCCTGTTCGGCGGAGGAGCGGAGAAACTCGATGAAGCCGGGGTCAGTGAAGGCCGCGGGCGGCAGATCGTCGGTGAGCAGTTGTGCGTCCACGTCGGCGAGTTCGGCAGCGCGGTACTGGTTTTGCACCCCGTTGATGAAGGCCAGCCCCGCTAGCAGGGCGACCAGCGGAACCAGGGACGCCAGGCGCGTCCACAGGCCCGGGGCTTCGCTGCCCCATTCCGGGCCCAGCCCAGCACCGGAGGCGCCATGCGCACTGCCGGCGCCGGCCAATGCAGGCTGGGGCGCAGCAAGCCGGGTCGGGCGAGCCGAAACCACAGCGCGCTTGCGCGAGGCCAGGGCGCGTTCGCGGGCGGCGCGCAGGCGCTCGGCGCTGTCGCGGTCGATGCTGGCCACCGCTTCGTTCAGCCGGGCAGCCACAAAGCGACCGAGGGCTTGGGCCCCGGGCGCGTCATCCGGCAGGTGTGTGACAGAACGTTGGATCATGGATGGATACCTTTGACCTTCAGCGCTTTACTGAGGGCCTGGACTGCCCTGGAACAGTGCGTTTTGACACTGCCTTCGGAGCAGCCCATGACCGCTGCGGTTTCCGCAACGTCAAGCTCCTCCCAGTAACGCAGCAGGAAGGCTTCCCGTTGACGGGCAGGCAGGCCTTGCAGCGCCTGTTCGATCGCACTCAAGACCTGAGCCCGGTCAAGCGACGCTTCGGAGCTTTCGGCGCGCGGGTCATCAGCAAGCGCCAAGCTTTCCAGAAGGTCGAAATCCCCATCCTCCGTGGCGGATTCAAATTCACCCATGTTGGTGAACAGGGCATTGCGAGTCTTCTGCCGCCGGAACCAGTCGAGCATGCAGTTCGACAGGATGCGCTGAAACAGCATCGGCAATTCGGCCACCGGCTTGTCGGCGTAATGCTCGGCAAGCTTCATCATGCTGTCCTGCACGATGTCCAGCGCCGCTTCGTCGTCGCGCACATGGAACAGTGCGCGCTTGAAGGCGCGGCGCTCGACCGAGCGGAGAAAGTCCGAGAGTTCCTGCGTGCTGGCCACGAAGATGCCGATGGGGGCGGGAAAGGTGATGCGGTTCGGGCTGCAGCAGGGCCTGCGGCCTCGCCTGCAACGCACCGCAACGGGGCGCCGCGGGCGATGCGGCAGCAGGTGCCGTGACAACTGCGAACAAAAATTATTGCATCGGGCGGGGCCAATCGTGACGTCTTTGATGCTGCAATGCGATAATCCAAGGCTCCAAACGGAAAAGAGCCCCGACCCGCCGTCGTACAAGCGATGGCCATGGACGCGGGCTTCAAGTCCCGAGCGGGCTCCACGAGAGCCGTGGCAAGGGGCACCCAAGGTATTTCGTCAGAGAAATTCGCAAAGGTTGAAGATGGAAATCTCCAAGGCCGAGCTCTCGGCTGCAGCCGCATCGGCGGCTTCGTCTGCGCCCTCCAGCGAGCCGCGCGGCTCCGAAATCCTCGTCAAGTCACTTCAGGCCGAAGGCGTGAAGTTCATCTGGGGCTATCCCGGCGGCGCGGTGTTGCACATTTACGACGCCCTGTACAAGCAGGACACGATGCAGCACGTTCTGGTGCGCCATGAACAGGCCGCCGTGCATGCTGCCGACGGCTACGCGCGTGCGACCGGTGAGGTGGGCGTGGCGCTGGTCACCAGCGGCCCGGGCGTGACCAATGCGGTCACCGGCATCGCCACGGCCTACATGGACAGCATCCCCATGGTGATCATCACCGGACAGGTGCCCACCCATGCGATCGGCCTGGACGCGTTCCAGGAATGCGACACGGTCGGCATCACCCGCCCGATCGTCAAGCACAACTTCCTGGTGAAGGATGTGCGCGAGCTGGCTGGGGTGATGAAGAAGGCCTTCCACATCGCGCGCAGCGGCCGTCCGGGCCCGGTGGTGGTCGACATCCCGAAGGATGTGTCTTTCAACAAGACTGCTTGGAAGGGCTATCCGGACGACGTCGAGATGCGCTCGTACAACCCGGTGCGCAAGGGCCACGGCGGGCAGATCCGCAAGGCGCTGCAGCTGCTGATGGGCGCCAAGCGGCCCTATATCTACACCGGTGGCGGCGTGCTGCTGAGCAATGCCACGGCCGAGCTGCGCACGCTGGTGGACATGCTGGGCTATCCGGTCACCAACACCCTGATGGGGCTGGGCGCGTACCCGGCCGCCGACCGCAAGTTCCTCGGCATGCTGGGCATGCACGGCACCATCGAGGCCAACAACACCATGCAGCACTGCGATGTGCTGCTGGCCGTCGGCGCGCGCTTTGACGACCGCGTGATCGGCAACCCCAAGCACTTTGCGCAGAACGAGCGCAAGATCATCCACATCGACATCGACCCGTCGTCGATCTCCAAGCGGGTGAAGGTCGACGTGCCGATCGTCGGCGACGTCAAGGAAGTGCTGACCGAACTGATCGCGATGATCCGTGAGTCCGGCCTCAAGCCCGACAACAACGCGCTCGGTTCGTGGTGGGACACCATCGAAGGCTGGCGCAAGCGCGATTGCCTGCGCTACGACCGCGCCAACCAGGACGTGATCAAGCCGCAGTACGTCATCGAGACGCTGTGGAACATGACCAAGGACGTCGAGACCTACATCACCTCGGACGTCGGCCAGCACCAGATGTGGGCGGCGCAGTTCTACCGCTTCAACGAGCCGCGTCGCTGGATCAACTCCGGCGGCCTGGGCACCATGGGCGTGGGCATTCCGTATGCCATGGGCATCAAGCTCGCCAAGCCGGAATCCGAGGTGTACTGCATCACCGGCGAAGGCTCGGTGCAGATGTGCATCCAGGAACTGTCCACCTGCCTGCAGTACAACACCCCGATCAAGGTGGTGAGCCTGAACAACCGTTACCTGGGCATGGTGCGCCAGTGGCAGGAACTTGACTACGAGGGCCGCTACAGCCACAGCTACATGGACGCGCTGCCGAACTTCGTGAAGCTGGCCGAGGCGTATGGCCACGTCGGCATGCTGATCGAGAAGCCGCAGGACGTGGAGCCGGCGCTGCGCGAAGCGCGTCGCTTGAAGGACCGTACCGTCTTCATGGACTTCCGCACCGACCCGACCGAGAACGTTTTCCCGATGGTGCAGGCCGGCAAGGGCATCACCGAAATGCTGCTGGGTTCAGAGGAACTCTGAGCCTGCACCCCGTCCATCCCTGAGACGAATCTATTGGGCGCCAAGCCGCGCGGTTACCGCCGCGCGGGGAGGGCGCCCGAAAAGAGGAATCGAACATGAAACACATCATTGCGGTGCTGCTCGAAAACGAGCCCGGCGCCCTGTCCCGAGTGGTCGGCCTGTTTTCGGCGCGCGGCTACAACATCGAATCGCTGACGGTCGCGCCCACCGAGGACGCCAGCCTGTCGCGCATGACCATCCAGACCACCGGGTCAGATGACGTGATCGAGCAGATCACCAAGCACCTCAACCGCCTGATCGAGGTGGTGAAGGTGGTGGACCTGACCGAGGGTGCCTACACCGAGCGCGAGCTGATGCTGGTGAAGGTGCGCGCGGTCGGCAAGGAACGCGAGGAGATGAAGCGCATGGCCGACATCTTCCGCGGACGCATCATCGACGTCACCGAGAAGAGCTACACCATCGAGCTCACCGGCGACCAGTCCAAGAACGACGCCTTCCTCGAGGCGATCGACCGCACCGCCATCCTCGAGACGGTGCGCACGGGCGCCTGCGGCATTGGCCGCGGCGAGCGCATCCTGCGCGTCTGAGTTTTTTCCAACGGAGCAACCATGAAAGTTTTCTACGACAAGGACTGTGACCTGAGCCTGATCAAGGGCAAGACGGTGGCGATCATCGGCTACGGCTCGCAGGGCCATGCGCATGCACAGAACCTCAACGACAGCGGCGTGAAGGTGGTGGTGGGCCTGCGCAAGGGCGGCGCTTCGTGGGACAAGGTCGGCAAGGCCGGCCTGACGGTGATGGAAGTCAACGACGCGGTCAAGGCCGCAGACGTGGTGATGATCCTGCTGCCCGACGAGCAGATTTCCGAGGTCTACAAGAACAACGTCGAGCCAAACATCAAGAAGGGCGCTTCGCTGGCGTTCGCGCACGGCTTCAACGTGCACTACAACCAGGTCGTGCCGCGCGCCGACCTGGATGTGTGGATGGTGGCGCCCAAGGCCCCTGGCCACACCGTGCGCAGCACCTACGCCCAGGGAGGCGGCGTTCCGCACCTGGTGGCGGTGCACCAGGACCAGTCGGGCAAGGCGCGTGACCTGGCGCTGTCCTATGCCATGGCCAATGGTGGCGGCAAGGCCGGCATCATCGAGACCAACTTCAAGGAAGAGACCGAGACCGACCTGTTCGGCGAGCAGACCGTGCTGTGCGGTGGTGCGGTCGAGCTGATCAAGATGGGCTACGAGGTGCTGATCGAGGCCGGCTACGCGCCCGAGATGGCGTACTTCGAGTGCCTGCACGAGCTCAAGCTGATCGTCGACCTGATCTACGAAGGCGGCATCGCGAACATGAATTACTCGATCTCGAACAACGCCGAGTTCGGCGAGTACGAGACTGGGCCCCGGCTGATCACCGCCGAGACCAAGAAGGAAATGAAGCGCGTCCTCGACGACATCCAGTCGGGTGATTACGCCAAGCGCTTCATCCTCGAGAACCGGGCCGGTGCACCGACCCTGCTCTCGAAGCGCCGCCTCATGGCCGAGCACCCGATCGAGCAGGTCGGCGAAAAGCTGCGCGCGATGATGCCCTGGATCAAGGCCAACAAGCTGGTCGACCGCTCGCGCAACTGAGCCCATGTCGTCGGGTCCTTCACCCGGGGCCGCCAACGACGAGCCGGCCGTCGACGGCACGGCGCCGTCGGCGCCGGTCGTGTCCGGTTCCGGCGCGTCCGGCGAGGCGGCGGTCGGCCTGCTCCATGCCGACTGGCAGGACTGGCTGACGGCCTCGCTCGTGCGCGGTGTCGGGGACGGCTCGCTGTTCGAGACGATGCGCCGGGCGGGATTCGATCCTGCCTATGCGCGCGTCGCCATCTCCGTCGTTCGCTCGATGACCGATCGGATCCGTACGCAGGACCCGGCGCTGTTGCGCGAGTACGTTCCCGATCCGATCCGGCTCGCGGTCTCCGGCACGCGCGTGCGGGTCGCCGATCGCGAGGTCCGGTTCGCGATGGTGCTGGCCAACCCGAACGTCGTGCTCGTCGAGGACCTCTTGACCGAGCAGGAGTGCGAGAAGCTCATCCAGCTCGCGCGGGGCAAGGTCCGCCGTTCCGAGGTGGTCGACCCGACCTCCGGGCGGCTCGAGATCAGCGGCGTGCGTCGCAGCGAGGGCGCCCATTTCTCGTACGGCGAGAACGCGATCGTCGCGCGCATCGAGGCCCGGGTCGCGGCCCTGACCGGGTTGCCGATCAGCCATGGCGAGCCGCTGCAGCTGCTGCACTACCCGGTCGGCGGCGAGTACGAGCCTCACCACGACTACTTCGATCCCGCGTTCGCCGGCGCCGCACTGCAGCTCGCCCAGGGCGGGCAACGCGTCGCCACCGTCGTGATGTACCTGCAGGAGCCCGCGGAGGGTGGCGACACCTACTTCCCCGAGCTCGAGCTGTCGGTCCGGCCCCGCCGCGGCTGCGCCGTGTACTTCGAGTATCTCAACGCGGCAGGCGAACTCGATCCTCGCTGTCTGCATGCCGGCATGCCCGTACTGAAGGGCGACAAGTGGATCGCCACGAAGTGGCTAAGGCAGTCGCCCTACGCG
>JBDLRH010000073.1:0-4449 GCA_039800165.1 Pseudomonadota bacterium | reverse complement strand
CCCTCGTGCCACACCACCGGCTTGCGCGCGGCGGCCCATGCCTCGAAGTGCGGGCCGTAGTGTTGCTCGATGATGTTGCGCTTGAGCTTGAGCGTGGGCGTCACAAAGCCGGCCTCCACCGTCCACTGCTCGGGCACCACTGCAATGAAGTCCAGCCGCTCGTGCGGGTCGAGCTCGGTGTTGACCTTGTTCAGGTGCGCCAGCAGCTCGTCGCTGAAGGCCTGCCGCGCGGGGCCGGCGCGCAGGGCGTCCCACGCGCCCAGCGGCAGCATGGCCAGCGCAAACGGCTGGGCAAACACGCCGCCCGAGCCACCTGACACCATCACCGCCTCGATGCGGGTAAAGGCGGCCAGCTTGCCTTCGATCGGCGCGGGCGACACGTACTTGCCCTTGCTGGTCTTGAACTGCTCCTTGGCGCGGCCCACGATCTTCAGCCGCCCGGCCTCGTCAAACGCGCCCAGGTCGCCGGTCTTGAGCCAGCCGTCGGCGGTCATCGTATCGGCGGTCTTGGCCGGCTCCTTGTAGTAGCCCTGCATGTGCGCCGGCCCGCGGGTGAGAATTTCGCCTTCGTCAGACAGCTTCACCTCGCAGCACGGCGTGGGCTCGCCCACATAGCCTACGCGCGAGCGGCCGGGCATGTTGGTGGTGGCAAACGCAAACTGCTCGGTCATGCCGTAGCCCTCGAGCAGCTCCAGCCCGAGCTTGCGGTACCAGGCCATCACCTCGGGCGGCAGCGGTGCCGCACCGGTGCCGGCAAACCGCGCCTGCCCCAGGCCCAGCTGGGTCAGCACCTTCTTCTTGACGATGCTTCCCAAAAGCGGAATCGAGATCAGGCGGTTGAGCTTGTGCGGCGGCACCTTGGCTAGCACGCCCTGCTGGAACTTCACCCACAGCCGCGGCACCGAGAAGAAGAAGGTGGGCTGCGCGCGCTTGAGGTCGTCGATGAAGGTGTCGAGCGAGCGCGCAAAGTACAGCCGGAAGCCGGCGTAGAAGGATTGACCCTCGATCAGGCAGCGCTCGGCCACGTGGGCCAGCGGCAGGTACGACAGCGCGCGTTCGTTGGCGGTGCTGCCCAGCACCTGCACCAGCGCCTTGGCGGTGTGGGCGAACGACGCAAACGGATGCACCGCGCCCTTGGGCATTCCGGTGGTGCCCGAGGTGTAGATGATGGTGGCCATCGCGTCTGCGGCGAAGGTGGGGCTGTTGCTCATCGGCGCGGTGCGGGCCACGATGTCGTCCCACTGGTGCTGCACCGGCGCCTCGTTGAGCGGCGTGCCCACCGTCACCACACCGGCCGGAATGCCGCCCACCATGGGCCGCCAGTCGTCGAGCTTGCCCACGAAGATGAGCCGGCTTTCCGAATGCTCGAGGATGGCGCGCACCGAATCGGCCGTCAGGTTGGGATAGATCGGCACGCTGACATGGCCGGCCATCCAGATCGCCACGTCGGCCATGATCCACCAGGCGGTGTTCTTGCTCATCAGGGCGATGCGCGAGCCCGGCTCAAAGCCCTGCGCCTGCAGCCACGCGGCCATGCGGCGGGTTTCGTCCATCGCCTGCGCCCAGGTGAATTCGCGCACGCCGTCGGTGCCCACCGGCTGGGTGAACCAGGGCTGGCTGGCGCGCTCGCGCTCCCACCGGTAGATGCGCTGCAGCGGCAGGTCGTCGGCGGTGATGGTGGTCATCGGCATGGCGGAACTCCTTGGGGTACTGCGGGTGCAGGGATTATCGGCACGGGCGTCACCATCGTTACCACAGGTGTTTCCTGTGTCGGGCGGCACGCCTGCACAATGGCTGCAAGCACAAGCGAAGGAGACCCCGTGAGCAAGATCGGATTCATTGGCCTGGGCCGCATGGGCAAGGGCATGGCCAGCAACCTGCAGCGCAAGGGCTTCGGGCTGATGGTGCTGGACATCAACCCCGCGCCGGTGGCCGAGCTGGTGGCGCTGGGCGCGCAGGCCGCGGCAGACGTGAAGCAGATCGCGCGCGAGTGCGGCATCGTCATCACCATGCTGCCCACCGCGGTGGAGGTGGAGCAGGTGGCGCTGGGCGCCGACGGCGTGTTTGCCAACGCCCAGCCCGGCACGCTGCTGATGGACATGAGCACCATCGACCCGCTGGCCACCGACCGGCTGGGCGCGGCGGCGCAGGCGCGCGGCATGACGCTGGTGGACGCGCCGGTGGGGCGCCTGGCCGAGCATGCCGACCGCGGAGAGAGCCTGTTCATGGTGGGCGCCAGCGACGCCGACTTTGCGCGCGTCAAGCCCATGCTCGACGCCATGGGCACCACCACCTACCACTGTGGCCCGGTGGGCACCGGCCAGCGCACCAAGCTGGTCAACAACTATGTGGCGATCACGCTCACGCAGGTCAACTCCGAGGCGATCGCGCTGTCGCAGCGCTTTGGCCTGGACCTGACGAAGACGCTGGCGGTGCTGCTGGGCACCTCGGCCAACAACGGCCAGCTACGCATGAACTTTGCCAACAAGGTGCTGCAGGGCGACACCGAGCCGGGCTTCACCATCGACCTGGCGCATAAGGACTTGTCGCTGATTCTGGGCGCCGCCCACGCCGCGCGCGTGCCGATGCCGGTGGCCGGCGCGGTGTTCGAGTCGTACAGCCAGGCACGCGCCAACGGCTGCGGCGCCAACGACTTCTCGGCCATGGCCGATGCGGTGTGCGATCTGGCGAAGATCCCGCGTGCGCGGGTGCCCAAGGGGTGGAAGCCGGCGTGAGGCAACTCACCACGCTATATTGATCCGTATGACCCAAGGGCCGCCCCCGCCGCGCGCTGATTTGGCAGCAGACCCGCAACACGTGCTGCCGATGCTGGATGCCAGCCCGGTAGCGATGATGTTTTCTGTGGGCACGGCGGTGCGGTATGCCAATGCCGCGTCTGTGCAGCTGCTGGGCTATCAGGCGGGCGAGCAGGCAACCAACCTCTATGTAGACGTGCAGCAGCGTGATGCGATTCGCGCTGCGCTGGCCCGCGGCGAGGCGGTGCGCGGGCAAGAGGCGCAGCTGCGCGCAAAAGACGGCACCGTGCGCACGGTTCTGCTGACGCTGATGCGCTGGCAGATGAACGGCGAGGACGGCATTGTTGGCTGGTCGGTGGACATTACCGAGCGCCGACAGGCCGAGCAACAGTTTCGGGATTTCGCGCGCGCGTCCAACGACTGGTTCTGGGAAACCGACGCGCAACATCGCTTTAGCGCGTTCTACAGCGGTGCCGAGCCATTTTCGGAAGAGCGGACAACCGCCTGCGCGGCAAGACCCGCTGGGAGCTGCCGGGGCCGGCGCAAGAAGCGCTGTGGGCCAAACATCGCGCCGCACTGGACGCGCGCGAGCCGTTTTCAAACCTCGAATACCAGGCCATCGGCATCGACGGCAATCCGCGCTGGATGCGGGTAGCCGGTGTGCCCATGTGGTCTGACGACGGGCAGTTTCTGGGCTATCGCGGCACTGCCAGCGACATCACGGCCCGCAAGCGCACCGAGGCGGCGCTGCAGGCGGCGCTTGCATCCGCGCGTGCGCTGAACCAGCGCCAGCAGGATCTGGCAGAGCTCGGCGCAGACTGGTTCTGGGAGACCGACGCCAACCACCGCTTTGCGGCGATGTGGGGCGGCCGCGGCAGCGATCAGGTTGCGATGCGCAAACACTGGATTGGCCGTGAGCCGTGGAGCCGGCCCGTTCAAAGCAGCCCCGGGGATGTGGAGGAGTGGAGCGCCTACCGCATCGCGATGGAGGCCCGCTTGCCTTTCTACAACCTCGAAGTGCAACGCATCGGGCCGGATGGCCAGCCGGGATGGCTGAGCGTTTCGGCCAAACCGCGCTTCGATCCAGACGGCACCTTCCTCGGTTATCGGGGGGTCAGCAGCCGCATCGACTGGCGCAAGAAGAAAGAGGCTGAACTGGCCGAGGCCCTGCAGAAGGCCGAGTCGGCCAACCAAAGGCTTTCTGACTTTGCCGGCGCCGGCACCGACCGCTTCTGGGAGACCGACGCCAACCACCGCTTCACCGACATGTGGGGCTCCAAGGCGGCGACGCAACTCACGCCCAAGGACACCATGCTGGGGCGCACCCGCTGGGAGGTCTCGCCGGCGCGCAACGACAGCGAAGCGCAGATGTGGGCCGACCACCGGGCAACACTGCAGGCGCGCGAGCCGTTTTACGAGTTCGAATACCCGACCGCGCAGCCTGACGGAAGCCGCCGCTGGGTCAGCATTTCAGGGGTCCCGATCTTCGGGCCGGATGGCGAGTTCCAGGGGTACCGCGGACGCGTCACCGACATCGAGGACCGCAAGAAAAGGGAAGCCGAACTGCTGGCGGCCAAGCAAGAGGCCGACGCCGCCAACCGCGCCAAGTCGGAGTTTCTGGCGACGATGAGCCACGAAATCCGCACGCCGATGAACGGCATCGTGGGCCTGACCGCGCTGGCGCTGGAAGGCC
>JBDLRH010000072.1:0-3629 GCA_039800165.1 Pseudomonadota bacterium | reverse complement strand
TTGCGCTCGTCTGCGCATAACCGGCAGAAGTATTACTTGGTCTGGCAAAGTGTCAGTTATTCACGATGCACGCCGATCCAGTCGACAACAGTGGACTTACTTGCGCTGGCATCTTGAAAGTGCCCTGCGTTTCTTTTTATCTCCAGTTTTCTTCGGTATCTTAAAGTTAAAGATTGGAGAAGCATTCAGCCGACTCTGCAAGCGGATATTCCGGGGCAGGTACAGCCCATGACCTGGCTCCTGACTGGCGCGAGTGGATTCATAGGCACCCGGCTCGCGAGTAACTTGCATCGCAAGGGGATTCGACTACGACTTTCGTCGTGTACCGTGCCAACCCAACCGTATCCTGCTTTTGCAGGAATTGAATGGATTCCGACTGCTGACCTGCAACCTTCGACAGACTGGGGGGATGCTCTGCGGGGCGTTGAGGTGATTGTGCATCTGGCAGCCCGAGTCCACGTAATGCGTGAGACTGTGGCTGACCCTTGGCGTTCTTTTAGCCAAGTAAATGTTGGTGGAACCTTAGGCCTTGCTCGACAAGCTGCCGAGGCAGGTGTTCGCCGACTTGTATTCATGAGCACGGTCAAGGTGCATGGCGAACGTACTCGACCTGGCCAGCCATTCGTCGAAACCTGTAGGCAAGCGCCCTACGACGCCTACGCGCAAAGCAAGGCAGACGCCGAGCACGCCCTTTTCAGCTTGGCCGAAAGAACGGGACTCGAAGTAGTGGTTGTTCGATCGCCCCTTGTCTATGGAGCGGGCGTCAAGGGTAATTTCCAGCGGCTCATCCAACTGATACGCGCCGGCTATCCATTGCCGCTTGGTGCTGTGCATAACCTTCGTAGCCTCGTCGCGCTCGACAACCTTGTCGACTTCCTGCAACTCTGTGGTACCCACCCTGTAGCAGCAGGGCAGTGCTTTCTCATTAGCGATGACGCCGACCTGTCAACGCCGGATCTGATACGCCAGATTGCCAGCGCCCTCGGACGAGCCACGCGACTTGTGTCAGTTCCAGCACCGATCCTCGCACTTGCCGCACAGTTGCTCGGACACCAGCAAGCCCTGTCACGTCTGACTGATCATTTGCAGGTAGACATCCACAAGGCCCGAACACTGCTGGGATGGCGTCCTGTGGTGAGCGTCGCGCAGGGCATAGCAGACGCAGTCCGTGGCCTAGGGTCTCCTCGATGAGGCGATTCCTCGACGTTTTGATCGCAGTGCTCACGCTGGTAGCGCTGGCCATGCCAATGCTGGCCATCGCCCTTGCCATCCGCCTCACCTCCCCCGGCCCCGCCCTCTACTGGTCCGATCGCGTCGGCCACCACAACCGCATCTTCCGCATGCCCAAGTTCCGCAGCATGCGCACCGACGCGCCCGTCGTGGCGACACATCTGCTGAAAGACCCGCAGGCCTACCTCACGCCGATCGGCTCCTTCCTGCGCAAGACCAGCCTCGACGAGTTGCCGCAGCTGTGGTGCATCCTCAAGGGCGATATGAGCTTTGTCGGGCCGCGGCCGGCGCTTTACAACCAGACCGACCTGATCGAGGCGCGAACCGCCGCTGGCGTACATGTGCTCACGCCTGGCCTGACCGGCTGGGCGCAGGTGAACGGCCGTGACGAGTTACCGCTGGCTGAGAAGGTGCGCTACGACACCGAATACCTGCAGCGCCAATCGCTGGCGTTCGACTTGCGCATCCTGATGCTGACGGTGTGGAAGGTCATCCGACGCGACGGCGTGACACACTAGGCGATGCACGCATTTGCGTGAAGCCGCCTGCCCGACCATGACCCCCCGCTTCCTTGCCGACCAGTTGCTGGTGCTGCCGCGTCCGCGCAAGCGCATGCTGGCCATGGGAGTGGATGCCTGCCTGTGCGTGCTGACCGTGTGGCTGGCGCTGAGCCTGCGGCTTGAGTCGCTGGTACCACTCACGGGCGTCTATCTCTGGCTGGTACCCGGCTCCATCGGGCTGGCGCTGCCGCTGTTCGTGCGCTTTGGCCTGTACCGCGCCATCTTTCGCTACTCGGGCTGGAATGCGATGGTGGCGATGGCCCAGGCGTGCGCGCTGTACGGGCTGGCGTTTGCAACCGTGTTCACCGCCATCAGCGTGCCCGGCATTCCGCGCACGGTGGGCCTGTTTCAGCCGGTGCTGTTGTTCGTGGCCGTGGCGGGCAGCCGCGTGCTGGTTCGCTATTGGCTGGGCGACCTGTACCGCGAGCGGCTGCAGCGCGGTACGCTGCCCGGGTTGGTCATCTACGGGGCGGGGGCAGCCGGGCGGCAACTGGCCGCCGCGCTGGCAAGGTCACCAGAGCACCGGCTTGTGGGCTTTGTTGACGACGACACGAAGCTGCATGGCAGCGATATCGATGGCCGCCGTGTGCACGCGCCGTCAGACCTTCCCGACCTGATTGACCGCCACGGTGTGGCGGAGCTGCTTCTGGCCATGCCTTCGGCCACCCGTGCGCAACGCAACGCCGTGCTCCGTTCCCTGCGGCATCACCCGGTGCTGGTGCGCACCTTGCCGGGGGTGGCCGACTTGGCCACCGGCCGCGTCTCGCCAGACGACCTGCGTGATCTGGACCTGGAAGACCTGCTGGAGCGCGAGCCGGTGAACCGCGATGCGCAGCGCGTGCGCGCCAGCATTCAGGGCGGCACCGTGCTGGTTACAGGCGCCGGTGGCTCCATCGGCTCCGAGCTGTGCAGGCAAATCGCGGCTTGCCAGCCCGCGAGGCTGCTGCTGCTGGACCACAGCGAATTCGCGCTCTACAACATCCATCAGGAGTTGCAGGCGCAGGCCCTTCAGGGTGTAGAGGTGGTTCCGCTGCTCGGCTCGGTGCTGGATGTTCAAGGCATGCAGTCACTGATGCAACGCTGGCATCCACAGATCGTGTATCACGCTGCCGCCTACAAGCATGTGCCCCTGGTGGAGCACAACGTGATTGACGGGCTGCTCAACAATGTGTGGGGCACGCTGCGTACGGCACTGGCCGCAGAGGCGGCCGGCGTGAAGCGCTTTGTACTGATCAGCACCGACAAGGCAGTGCGCCCCACCAATGTGATGGGCGCCAGCAAGCGACTGGCCGAGATGGTGCTTCAGGCGCGCGCTGCAGCGCAGGCTGGTGTACGGGCGAGCCCTGCGTATGCGATGGTCCGATTTGGCAATGTGCTTGGCTCCTCTGGTTCGGTGGTACCGCTGTTCCGTGAACAGATTCGCCGTGGTGGCCCCGTCACGGTCACCCACCCGGATGTCACGCGCTTCTTCATGACCATCCCTGAGGCAGCGCACCTGGTGCTGGAAGCCGGCGCCATGGCCGACGACGGCGACCTGTTCGTGCTGGACATGGGTGAGCCGGTTCGCATCATGGATCTGGCGCGTCGCATGGTGCAACTGCTTGGCCGTACCGTGGCGGATGCGGCCAACCCGAGCGGTGATATTCGGATCGAGGTGACTGGCCTGCGACCGGGCGAGAAACTGTTCGAGGAACTGCTGATTGGTGGAGAGCAGCAGCCCTCCGCGCATCCGCGCATCTGGAAGGCGCGTGAGGCCCACCCGGCCTGGGCTGAGTTGCATGTGGGCCTGCAAGATCTGGAGCAGGCCATCCATGCGCGCGACACCGGCGCAGCGCGAGC
>JBDLRH010000071.1:0-6166 GCA_039800165.1 Pseudomonadota bacterium | reverse complement strand
CTGGCGCACCAGTTCATTGAGCAGGCGCACCGGCTGGTTGCGCTGGGTCTGCAGGCTTTCGACTGCCTGCTGCCGCGCGCGCAGCGTGGCCAGCTCGGCCTGCACGGTCGCCACATCCTTGATCTGGCCCTCAATCCGCTTGATTTCATTTTGCAGAAGCTGGTTGGTCTGGTTTTGCGCGGTGAGCTGCATGTCCAGCAGCACGTACAGCAAGCCCGACACCACCACGCCGATCACTGCAAAGCCGCCGACGGTCGCATAAAACGACTCCAGCCGGCGGCGCCGTGCCGCTTCGCGGTGGGGCAGCAGGTTGATGCGGATCACTGCAGGAACCTCCGCATGGCCAGGCCGCAGGCGGTCAGGTAGGCAGGCGCCTCGCGCCGGATGCGGTCTTCAGGCGTATTGGGGCGCACCTGCATGCCCTCGAACGGATCGATCACCGCACACGCCGATGAAGTGACCGTGGCCACCGCTTCCACAAGACCCGGCAGCGTGGCGGTGCCACCGGCCAGCAGCACATGGTCCACGCGGTTGTGCGGGGTACTGGTGAAGAAGAACTGCAGTGAGCGCGAGATGTCGTTGCTCATCGTCTCGATGAAAGGCGCAAGCACCTCTGCCGCGTAGGTATCGGGCAAATCGCCGCTGCGCTTGCGCGCCTCGGCTTCTTCCAGCGAATAGCCGTACTGGCGCACCAACTGCTGGGTGAGCTGTGCGCCGCCGAAGGCCTGGTCGCGCTCGTACAGCACCTCGCCATCACGGACGACCTGCATGCGGGTGCTGAAGGCGCCCACCTCGAACAGCGCAAGGATCAGCCCCGACGCGCGGTTGGGCAGCACGTCCAGCAGCCGCGACAGCGCCAAGCGCGCGGCGTACGACTCCACGTCCAGGATGATCGGGTTGAGGCCAGCGGCCTCGGCGAGGCCTTGGCGGTCTTCGACCTTCTCGCGCCGCGAAGCCGCAATCATCACGTCGATGTTGTCGGATGAGGCGGCGCTTGGCCCGATCACGCAGAAGTCAAGCGCGACCTCTTCCAGCGGGAACGGGATGTACTGGTTGGCCTCGGCCTCGACCTGCACCTCGAGGTCCTTCTCGTTGAGGCCGGCCGGCAGGATCACCTTCTTGGTGATCACGGCCGAGGGCGGCAGCGCCATCGCCACGTCCTTGACCTTGGTGCCGCTCTTGCGGACCAGGCGGCGCACCGCCTCGGCCACCTGGTCGAACTTTTCGATGTTGCCGTCGGAGACCCAGCCGCGCTCCAGCGGCTCGGTGGCGCAGCGCTCCAGCACCAGGTTGCCGTGACGGTCGCGGCCCAGTTCCACCAGCTTGACGCTGGACGAACTGATGTCCAGCCCGATCAGCGGGGCCGGTTCACGGGCAATCAGACGGTTCAGCACCTCATCTCCCCCAGCGCACCTCCGCGACGCGCTGCCACTGCTGCAGCACGCCGAAACCTTGTATTAGAGTGTTTCAACTTGCATGGATAGTAGCAGGGTGATCCGCGTTTCGGCATCTTTGCTAAGGGGCTGCGGCACCGTCGTTGTCAAAAACCGACGCAGGGTCGGGCGCCTTCGCTTCCTATAATTTGGCATCGCATGCGCGCACCGCCCTCGCCCTCTGACGCGCTGCCGTTGTCGCTGCCGCTACGCTCGCGCCATGCTGCCGTGCTGGCAGGCGCCTCGCCCATCCCTGTGACTTCGCGCGAACCGCGAAACGCCGCCCAAGTTTCCACCCGGTAAAGATGCCTCCTCCAACCGACGGTCCGCAGGCTTCCGCCGCCCCCCGCGCCCCGCAGTCATGGGGAAGGCTCGCCCTGCGTGGCCTGGCCTGGGCGGCTGCGCTCGGCTCGGCGGCACTGGGCGCGCTGCTGATGGTGGTGCTGCTCGCGCTGGCGGTGGCCTACCCGAACCTGCCGGACATCGCCGACATCTCCGACTACCGGCCCAAGCTGCCGCTGCGGGTGTATTCGTCCGACGGCGTGCTGCTCGGCGAATTCGGTGAGGAGCGGCGCAGCCTGACGCCGATCGCCCAGATCCCCAAGGTGATGAAGGATGCGGTGCTGGCCATCGAAGACGCGCGCTTCTACCAGCACGGCGGGGTGGACTATGTGGGCGTGGTGCGCGCGGGGCTGGCCAACGTGGGGCGGCTCAAGAGCCAGGGCGCGTCCACCATCACCATGCAGGTAGCGCGCAACGTCTATCTCAGCTCCGAGAAGACCTTCATGCGCAAGATCTACGAGATCCTGCTGACCTTCAAGCTCGAGCACCTGCTCAGCAAGGACCAGATCCTCGAGATCTACATGAACCAGATCTTCCTGGGTCAGCGCGCCTACGGCTTTGCTGCCGCTTCCGAAACCTACTTCGGCAAGCCGCTGCAGGAGATCACCGTGGCCGAAGCCGCCATGCTGGCCGGCCTGCCCAAGGCGCCGTCGGCCTACAACCCGGTCAGCAACCCGCGGCGTGCCCGCGCCCGGCAGCTGCACATCATCGAGCGCATGCTCGACAACGGCTTCATCACCGAAGCGCAGGCCGAGGTCGCGAAGAAGCAGCCGCTGAAGATCCGCGCGGGCAGCGATGACGGACGCATCCACGCCGAATACGTGGCCGAGACGGTGCGGCAGCTGGTCTTTGCCCAGTACGGCGATGAGACCTACACCCGCGGCCTGAACGTCTACACCACCGTGCGCGCCGACCAGCAGGACGCCGCCTACAAGGCACTGCGCCGCGGCATCATGGACTACGAGCGCCGCCAGATTTACCGCGGCCCCGAGAAGTTCATCGAGCTGCCTGCCGACCCCAAGGAGCTCGACGACGCGATCGACGAGGCGCTGGCCGAGCGCCCCGACAACGGCGACGTGCTCTCTGCGGTGGTGCTCAAGGCCGACCCGAAGAAGATCGTCGCGGTGCGCGGCAACGGCGAGCAGTTCGAGATCACCGGCGAAGGCCTCAAGCCTGCGCAATCGGGTCTGCAGGCCAATGCACCGCCGAAGATCAAGATCCGCCCGGGCGCGGTGATCCGCGTGGTCCGGCTGCCCAAGGGGGGCTGGGAGATCACGCAGCTGCCCGAGGTCGAGGGCGCCTTTGTGTCGCTTGATCCGCGCGACGGTGCGGTGCGGGCGATGGTCGGCGGCTTCGACTTTGCCAAGAACAAGTTCAACCATGTCACCCAGGCCTGGCGCCAGCCGGGTTCGAGCTTCAAGCCCTTCATCTACTCGGCCGCGCTGGAGAAGGGCTTCACGCCCACCACCATGGTGCCCGACTCACCGCTGTTCTTCGATGCCAGCGTCACCGGCGGGCAGCCGTGGGAACCCAAGAACTACGACGGCAAGTTCGAAGGGCCGATGCCGCTGCACACCGCGCTGGCCAAGTCCAAGAACATGGTGTCGATCCGGGTGCTGCAGTCGGTGGGCACCCAGAACGCGCAGAACTGGATCACCCGCTTTGGGTTCGAGGCCGAGCGCCATCCGCCCTACCTGACGATGGCATTGGGCGCCGGGTCGGTCACGCCGATGCAGCTGGCCAGCGGCTATGCGGTGTTTGCCAACGGCGGCTACCGCATCAGCCCGTGGATCATCACCCGCATCACCGACCAGAAGGGCAAGCTGCTGGTGCAGGTCGAGCCGCCGCAGCTTGACGACGCGGTGCGCGCGGTGGCGCCACGCAACGCGTTTGTGATGAGCCGCCTGCTGCAGGAGATCACCCGCGCAGGTACCGCGGCGCGCGCACAGGCCACGCTGCAGCGGCCCGACCTGTACGGCAAGACCGGCACCACCAATGATTCCATCGACACCTGGTTTGCCGGCTACCACCCCACCAACGTGGCGGTGGTCTGGATGGGCTACGACAACCCGCGCTCGCTGGGCGACCGCGAAACCGGCGGGGGCCTCAGCCTTCCGGTGTGGATCAGCTTCATGGAAACCGCGCTCAAGGGCGTGCCGGTGTCGGAGTACACGCCCCCCGAGGGCGTGGTCAGCGTGAGCGGCGACTGGTACTACGACGAGTTCGCGCGCGGTGGCGGCGTCACCAGCCTGGGCGACAGCAAGGGCGGCGAAGCGGGCCGTGTCGGGCTGCCCAGCGCCGACGAGCGCCGCAGCATCCTGGACCTGTTCCGCAACTGAGCCGGCGCTGCCGGCCGCCGCATCAGGCCCGCGTGAAGTCCAGCGCCTGCCCCGACTGCTCGCTCGCGTAGCGGCTCAGGTGCGCCAGAAATTCGCCCTGGCCCTTGGTGTCCTGCCAGGCGGCGCCATCGAACTTGTAGTGAAAGCCACCTGCGCGCGCGGCCAGCCACACCTCTTGCAGCGGCTTTTGCAGGTTGATGATGATTTGCGACCGGTTGCGAAACACGAGCGTGATCATGCCGCCCACGCGCTGGTTGTCGATGTCGGCGTCGGTGTCGGCATTGATGCGGTCACAGGCAGCCTCCACATGCTTCAGCAGCGCCTCGGCGCGGTCCATGTATTCAAGGTCGGTCATTACAATTTGCCCATGCGCAAGCGAGCCGCGATTCTATGCAGCGACCGCCCTGCGGCAGCGCGGCTCTGGCGAGTCTCCCTGGCTGCGGTGGGCCTGTGCGCGCTGCTGTCGGCCGCCGGTTGCGGGCAAAAGGGCCCGCTGGTGCTGCCCACCGACCCGGCCGCTGCCCAGCGCGCGACGCTGCCCGAAACGCTGTCGCCTGCGCGGCGCAACGCGCCTTCCACCCCCTGACGCCCGATGACTGACCTTCTGCCCGGCCACCCGCATGTGGCCTACCGCGCTGCGAACACCCCTGCGGGCGCCGCCACCCGACTGCATGTCGAGCAGGTGGCGCTGGATGCGCTGGCGCGCGAGTTCGGCACGCCCCTGTTTGTGTATTCCAAGGCCGCCATGCTGGAGGCGCTGGCCGCCTACCAGCGCGGCTTTGCCGGCCGCAAGGCGCAGATCTGCTACGCGATGAAGGCCAACTCCACCCTGGGCGTGCTGCAGGTGTTTGCGCAGGCCGGTTGCGGCTTTGACATCGTCTCGGGCGGCGAACTCGAGCGGGTGCTGGCTGCCGGCGGCGATCCGGCCAAGGTGATCTTCTCCGGCGTGGGCAAGACGCGCGCCGAGATGCGCCGTGCGCTCGAAGCGGGCATCGGCTGCTTCAACGTGGAAAGCGACGCCGAACTTGAGGTGCTGAGCGCGGTGGCGCAGTCGGTGGGCCGCACGGCGCCGGTCAGCATCCGCGTGAATCCGGATGTGGACCCGAAGACGCACCCCTACATCTCCACCGGCCTCAAGGGCAACAAGTTCGGCGTGGCCCACGACCGGGCACTGGCCACCTACCAGCGTGCCGCGGCGCTGCCGGGCCTGCACGTGGTGGGAATCGACTGCCACATCGGCTCGCAGATCACCGAGGCCGACCCCTACCTCGACGCGATGGACCGGGTGCTGGATCTGGTGGATGCGATCGAGGCGGCCGGCATTCCCATCCACCACATCGACTTCGGCGGCGGGCTGGGCATCAACTACCGCGGCGACACGCCGCCTGCGGCCGACGCGCTGTGGGGCCAGCTGCTGTCCAAGCTCGACGCGCGCGGCTACGGGCAGCGCCTGCTGATGATCGAGCCCGGCCGTTCGCTGGTGGGCAACGCGGGCGTGTGCGTGACCGAGGTGCTGTACCTCAAGGCTGGCGGCGAGAAGAACTTCTGCATCGTGGATGCGGCGATGAACGACCTGCCGCGCCCGGCGATGTACGAGGCCTGGCACGCGATTGTTCCAGTGGATGTTCCTGTGGACGTGCCGGTGGCAGCGACCGCATCGGCACCACAGCAGACCTGGGAGGTGGTCGGCCCGGTCTGCGAAAGCGGCGACTGGCTGGGGCACGACCGCGACCTGTCCGTGCAGCCAGGCGACCTGTTGGCGGTGCTGTCGGCAGGCGCCTACTGCATGAGCATGGCCAGCAACTACAACAGCCGCGGCCGCGCGGCAGAGGTGCTGGTCGATGGCAAGCAGGCGCACCTGATCCGCGAGCGCGAGACGGTGGCCGAGCAGATGCGCTCGGAGCGCACGCTCTAGAAATCAGCCCGGGGGCTTGGCCGCGCGCTGTGCCGCACGCTCACCGCAACCAGCGCCACACACGCCAGCCCAGCAGCACCGCGAGGATGCCGCCGTAGATGGCGACATCGGCAAAGTCGCTCTTGCCCGCGCGCATC
>JBDLRH010000070.1:0-21947 GCA_039800165.1 Pseudomonadota bacterium | reverse complement strand
TCGCCGCCGGTGGCCGCCACCGCACACAAAAAGGTGCCGGCTTCGATGCGGTCGGCCACCACGCGATGCGTGCAGCCGTGCAGCCGCTCGACGCCCTGGATGCGGATGCGGCTGGTGCCGTGGCCCTCGATGCGCGCGCCCATGGCGATCAGCATCTCGGCCAGGTCGGGGATTTCCGGCTCCTGGGCGGCGTTTTCCAGCACCGTCTCGCCCTCGGCCAGCGTGGCGGCCATCAGCAGGTTCTCGGTGCCAGTGACGGTGACCATGTCGGTAGCGATGCGCGCGCCCTTCAGTCGGGTGCGCCCCTCGGGCAATCGCGCGACCATGTAGCCGTGCTCCACCGTGATCAGCGCGCCCATCGCCTGCAGCCCCTTGATGTGCTGGTCCACCGGGCGCGAGCCGATCGCGCAGCCGCCGGGCAGCGACACCGTGGCGCGGCCAAAGCGCGCCAGCAAGGGGCCAAGCGCCAGCACAGAGGCGCGCATGGTCTTGACCAGGTCGTAGGGCGCCTCGGGCGTGTGCAGCGCCGACGCGTCGATGCGAACCTGGCCCTGCTGCCCCTCAGGCGTGTCGGGCTCGGCGCGCTCCACACCCACGCCCATGTTGCGGATGAGCTTGAGCATGGTAGCCACGTCCTGCAGGCGCGGCACATTCAGCAGCGTGACCGGCTCGGCGGTCAGCAGCGCGGCGCACAGCTCGGGCAGTGCCGCGTTCTTCGCGCCAGCGATCTCGATTTCGCCGTGCAGCGCCCGGCCGCCCCGGATACGAAGCTTGTCCATGCGCTCAGCCCTGCCCTGCCGCGGCCGCCCCGCCCTGTGCCGCCCATTCGGCGGGGGTGAAGGTCTTCATCGACAGCGCATGCACCTCGTCGGTGTGCATGCGGCTGCCCAGCGTGGCATAGACGCGCTGGTGCCGCGCGATCAGGCGCTTGCCCTCGAACTCGCGCGAGACGATGGTGGCGTACCAGTGGCGGCCATCCCCCTCCAGCGCGATGTGTTCGCAGGGCAGGTGCTGTGCAATCAGGGCCTTGAGTTGGTCGGCAGTCATGGGGTCATCCGCGGATCTTGTAGCCGATGCGCAGCAGGTGCAGCGCGACGGCCGCCACCGCTGCACAGGCCACGCCCACCACCGCCAGGCTGACCCACGGCGAGGTATCGCTCACGCCGAAGAAGCCATAGCGAAAGCCGTCGATCATGTAGAAGAACGGATTGAGGTGGCTGGCCTTCTGCCAGAACGCCGGCAGCGAGTGGATGGAATAGAACACGCCCGACAGGAAGGTCATGGGCATGATCACGAAATTCTGGAACGCTGCCATCTGGTCGAACTTGTCGGCCCACAGGCCTGCGATCAGGCCCAGCGTGCCCAGCAGACAGGCGCCCAGCAGGCCGAACACCACGATCCACAGCGGCGCGGCAAAGCGCAGGTCGCCAAACCAGGCGGTCACCGCAAACACACCCAGGCCCACGATCAGGCCGCGCACCATGGCCGCACCCACATAGGCCACGAACCAGTGCCACGCCGACAGGGGCGTGAGCAGGATGAACACCAGGTTGCCGGTGATCTTGCTTTGCACCAGCGACGACGAGCTGTTGGCAAACGCGTTTTGCAGCACGCTCATCATCACCAGCCCGGGGATCAGGAAGGCGGTGTAGCTGAGCTTGTCGTACACCCGCACATTGCCGTCGAGCACATGGCCGAAGATCAGCAGGTACAGCACGGCGGTCAGCACCGGCGCGGCAATCGTCTGGAAGCTCACCTTCCAGAAGCGCAGCACTTCCTTGTACAGCAGCGTCTGCCAGCCCGGCGAGCGCGCCAGCGTCTGCGCCTGCCCGGTGAGATCCGTCGTGCTCATGCGGCGGCCCCGGCGGGCGCAGCATCAGCCGCTGCAGGCACCTCACCCGGCGCACTGCTGGCAGCGCTTCCCATCAGGTCAAGGAAGACATCCTCGAGGTCGGCCTTGCGCACCTCCACATCCTCGGCCTGCAGGCCGGCGGCACGCACCACCTGCAGATGACGCTCGATCTCGGCGGCGTCGTGCGCGGGCAGCTGCACCACGCGGCCGGTCACACGCGCCAGCGGCGCCAGTGCGGCCGGCAGGTCGCCGTCGAGCTTGAAGCGCAACACACTCGCTGCCGAGCGGCGCAGCAGCTCGCTGGTGCGCTCCAGCGCAATCACGCGGCCCTGCTTGAGCATCGCGATGCGCGAGCACAGCGCCTCGGCCTCTTCGAGGTAATGGGTGGTCAGCAGCACCGTGTGGCCCTGCTTGTTGAGCCGTGCGATGAACTGCCACAGCGTCTGGCGCAGCTCCACATCCACACCGGCGGTGGGCTCGTCTAGCACGATCACCGGCGGGCGGTGCACCAGCGCCTGCGCCACCAGCACGCGGCGCTTCATGCCGCCCGAGAGTTGCCGCATGTTGGCGTTGGCCTTGTCGGCCAGGCCCAGGCTTTGCAGCAGCTCATCGATCCAGTCGTCGTTGTGGCGCACGCCGAAGTAGCCCGACTGGATGCGCAGCGCCTCGCGCACATTGAAGAAGGGGTCGAACACCAGTTCTTGCGGCACCACGCCCAGCAGGCTGCGGGCGGTGGCGTAGTCGGTCTGCACGTCGTGGCCGAGCACGCTGACGCGGCCCGCGCTGGCGCGCGCCAGACCGGCCAGGATGCTGATCAGCGTGGTCTTGCCGGCGCCGTTAGGACCGAGCAGGCCGAAAAACTCACCGGGCTCGATGTCGAAGGACACCGAATCCAGGGCCTGGACGGTGCCGCGCGCGGATCGGTAGGTCTTGCTGACCGACTGGAAGGACAGGGCACTCATGGGGAACCCGCGATTGTAGGTGGCGGGGGTGGGCGCCTCGCCCGCGCGCCACACAGGCCCAAAGGGCGCCGCTCAGGCTTCGGGCAGCAGCTCGGCCACGCCGTACAGCGCCGCCAGGGCCCGCAGCCGCTCGGGCAGGCCGCGCACCACCAGCCGCGCGCCGGCCCGCTGCGCAGCGCGTCCGCATTCCAGCAGCACTGCCAGCGCCGAAGAATCGAAGTGCTGCAGCGCCGAGGCGTCGGCGGCCACGGTGGCGCCTGGCCCCGTGTTCCCCTGGCCAGCGAACTGCAGCACCTGCGCCACCAGCGCCGTGGCACAGGGGCCGGCCTCGGCGTGGGTCAGGCGTGCGGGCAGGGCAAGGATGGTCATCGCTTGGCGGTCAGCGTTGCGGGGGCGCGGGGAGCTTGGGGGCTTGGGGGCTCAGGGCGCGAGAGTGTCAGCCCTTGCGGGCAGCGGCATTGCCCGCGCGGTTGCGCTCGGCCAGCGTCGTGATCAGCCCGTCGATGCCACGGGCGTTGATTTCCTGCGCGAACTGGCTGCGGTAGGTCTCCATCAGCCACACACCCAGGACATTGAGGTTGTAGATCTTCCAGCCGGCGCCCTGGCCCGGCGTCTTCTCCAGGCGGTAGTCGAGCTGGATCGGCTCCCCCTTGCCGCGCACCTCGGTGCGCACCACCACTTCGGTGTCGCCGGCGCCGGCGCGCAGCGGCTTGACGGTCACCGTCTGGTCGCTCACCTGCGCCACCGCTCCGGCGTAGGTGCGCACCAGCAGCGTCTTGAACTCTTCCTGCAGCCGCGTGCGCTGCTCGGGCGTGGCCTGGCGCCAGGCCGGCCCCACCGCGCCAGCCGTCATGCGCTGGAAGTTCACGCTGGGCATCACCTTGGTGTCCACCAGCGCCATCAGGCGCGAGATGTCGCCGGTCTTCAGCGTGGCGTCGGCCTTCACCGCACCGAGCACGTCGTCAGACAGGCGCTTGATCAGCGCATCGGGCGCCTCTTCGGCCTGGGCGTGGCCGAACACGGGGGCCAGCGCCAGCGCAGCCAGCAGGCCGCCACGGAGCAGCCATTCACGTCGTCGATGCATCCCTGACTCCTTGTGTTCCATCAGCGTGTGGGATTCTGCCCGCCCCCCGCAGGTTCCGTGGGCGGCGGGTCTTCGATCGACACGCCACGGCGCTGCAGGTACACGTCGCGCACAAAGCTGTACTTGTCCAGCGCCACGCCCTCGATCAGGTCGGTGGCGCGCAGCAGGTTGCTGCGGGTGTCGATCAGGCGCACCACATTGAGCGTGTTGCGGTCCTGCACCGACTCGAATTCGCGCAACGGGTCAAAGCGCCGGTCGATCACCACACCGCTCGCATCGCGCAGGGTGGACGGGCCCATCAGCGGCAGCACCAGATACGGCCCGGGCGGCACGCCCCAGCGCGCCAGCGTCGAGCCGAAGTCGGCCGGATGGCGGTCGATGTTGGCTTCGCTGGCAATGTCGAGCACGCCCGCCAGGCCGAACACCGAGTTGACCGAAAAGCGCATCAGGTTTTCGGCGGCGTCTTGCACCCGCAGCTGAAGCGCGCTGTTGACCGCCGACCACGCGTCACCCAGGTTCGAGAAGAAGTTGTTGACGCCAGTGCGCACCAGGTCAGGCACGCCTTCGCGGTAGAGGGTGGCCACCGGCTTGACCACCAGCTGGTCGGCACCTTCGTTGAAGGCGTACACCTGCCGGTTCAGCGGCTCGAGCGGATCGCGCGCCGTGCTCAGCGGCCCGCTGGCGCAACCCGTGAGCAGCGTGGCCACCGCCAGCGCACACAGCGCCAGCGCACGGCGCCATGTGGATGCAGCACACATCACTGACACGCTCATTTGGCCGCCCCTGTGGCACCGCCCTTGGCGTCGGCGCCCTTGTCCGGCCCGTCGGCCGCCTTGCTGTAGAGGAACTGACCGATCAGGTTTTCCAGCACCACCGCCGACTGGGTGTTGCCCACGCGGTCGCCGCCGGCCAGGTTCTTGTCGTCGGCGCCAGCCTCGATGCCGACGTACTGCTCGCCCAGCAGGCCGCTGGTCAGGATCTTCAGCGAGCTGTCCTTGGGGAAGGTGTAGCTGTTTTGCAGCGCGATCGTCACCCGCGCCTGGAAGCTCTGGTTGTCGAGTTCGATCGACTCGACCCGGCCCACCACCACGCCCGCGCTCTTGACCGCCGCGCGCGGCTTGAGGCCACCCACGTTGTCGAAGTTGGCGCTGATGCGGTACTCGGGCTGGAAGCTCAGCGTCAGCAGGTTGGCTGACTTGAGCGCGAGGAACAGGATGGCCGCCAGTCCGATCATCACGAACAGGCCCACCCACACGTCGTTCTTGGATCTTTGCATTGCTTGCTCTCCCTGATAGTGGCTTGCGGCGCCCTCAGATGCTGAACATCATGATGGTGAGCACGAAGTCGAGCCCCAGCACCGTGAGCGAGGCCATGACCACGGTGCGCGTGGTGGCACTGGACACGCCCTCGGGGGTGGGCTGGGCCTCGTAGCCCTGCAGCAGCGCGATGAAGGTCACCGCCACGCCGAATACCAGAGCCTTGATCATGCCATTGCCGACGTCGCGCCACACATCCACACCGTTTTGCATCTGGCTCCAGAAGGAGCCGGGGTCGATGCCGATCAGCGGCACCGACACCAGCCAGCCGCCCAGGATGCCGACCGCGCTGAACACGGCGGCCAGCAGCGGCATGGCGATCACGCCGCCCCAGAAGCGCGGCGCGAGGATGCGGCGCACCGGGTCGACCGCCATCATCTCCATCGCAAGGATCTGCTCTCCAGCGCGCATCAGGCCGATTTCGGCGGTGAGCGACGCGCCCGCCCGCCCGGCAAACAGCAGCGCCGAGATCACCGGCCCGAGTTCGCGCACCAGGCTGAGGGCCACCAGCAGGCCCACCGCCTCGGACGAGCCGTAGCGCTGCAGCGTGTAGTAGCCCTGCAGGCCCAGCACGAAGCCGACGAACAACCCCGACACGGTGATGATGGCCAGCGAGTGGTTGCCCAGGAAGAACACCTGGTCGCGCACCAGCGAAAAGCGCCGCATCGCCGCACCGAAGAGCAGCAGCAGGCGCACCAGCAGCCGCGTGGCATAGCCCCACGCGCCCAGAACCACGCGGGCGCGCAGCCCGACATCGGCGGGGCGGTACCAGGTCATGCCTTGCCCCCACGGGGACCCACCCCGAAATCCTCGGCGACGGCCGGGCCCGGGTAGTGGAACTGCACCGGGCCGTCGCTCAGCGCGTTGACGAACTGCACCACCAGCGGGTTGGTGGACTGGCGCACCTCTTCGGGCGTGCCCTGGGCGGCGATGCGTCCGTTGGCGAGGATGATCACCTGGTCGGCAATGCGGAAGGTTTCGTTGATCTCGTGCGAGACCACCACGCTGGTGATGCCCAGCGTGTCGTTGAGCTGACGGATCAGCCGCGCGGCGGTGCCTACCGAGATCGGGTCGAGCCCCGAGAACGGCTCGTCGTACATCACGAGCTCCGGGTCGAGCGCGATCGCGCGCGCCAGCGCCACGCGGCGGTTCATGCCGCCCGAAATTTCCGACGGCATCAGGTCACGCGCGCCGCGCAGCCCCACCGCATGGAGCTTCATCAGCACGATGTCGCGGATCAGCGGCTCGGGCAGCGCGGTGTGCTCACGCAGCGGGAAGGCCACGTTGTCAAACACGCTGAGGTCGGTGAACAGCGCGCCGAACTGGAACAGCATGCCCATGCGCCGGCGAGCGGCGTACAGCGCGGGCTGGTCCATCGCACCCACATCGGCGCCATCGAAGAGCAGCTGGCCCTTTTGCGCGCGCTGCTGGCCGCCGATCAGTCGCAGCACCGTCGTCTTGCCGCCCCCCGACGCGCCCATGAGCGCGGTCACCTTGCCGCGCGGAATGGTCAGGCTGACGTCGTCAAGGATCACCCGCTGGCCGTACCCGAAGGTGAGGCTGCGCAGCTCGACGAGGGCATCGGTGGCGGGCATGGAGGTCAGCGCGGGACGCAGGCCCATCCCTGCCGCTCAGCGCGGCAGGTCCGAGTAACCCATCAGGAACTCGTCGACCGCGCGCGCGGCCTGCCGGCCCTCGCGGATGGCCCACACCACCAGGCTCTGGCCGCGGCGCATGTCGCCGGCGGCAAACACCTTGGGCACGTTGGTCACATAGCCGCCGGTGAAGTCGGTGCTGGCCTTGGCGTTGCCGCGGCCGTCCTTCTCGACGCCGAAGGCATCGAGCACCGACGCCACCGGGCTGACGAAGCCCATGGCCAGCAGCACGAGGTCGGCCTTGTATTCCTTCTCGGTGCCGGCGATCTCGACGAACTTGCCGTCTTTCATTTCCACATGCACCGTCTTCAGGCCGGTGACCTTGCCATCCTTGCCGAGGAATTCCTTGGTGGACACGGCGAACTCGCGCACGCAGCCTTCTTCGTGGCTGGACGAGGTGCGCAGCTTGAGCGGCCAGTACGGCCAGACCAGCGGCTTGTTTTCCTGCTCGGGTGGCTGGGGCATCACCTCGAACTGGGTGACGCTGGCCGCGCCGTGGCGGTTGCTGGTGCCCACGCAGTCAGACCCGGTGTCGCCGCCACCGATCACGATGACATGCTTGCCGTCGGCGCGCAGCTGGCCCTTGAGCTTGTCGCCGGCGTTCACCTTGTTTTGCTGCGGCAGGAACTCCATCGCAAAGTGGATGCCGGCCAGATCACGGCCCGGCACCGGCAGGTCGCGCGACTGCTCGGCGCCGCCTGTCAGCAACACCGCGTCAAAGTCTTTCTTGAGCTGCTCGGGCGTGATCGTCTTTTGCGCGTCGTTGGTGACCTTCGATGCGGCGCCCGAAGCAGGCATCGCACCCACCAGCACGCCGGTCTCGAAGCGCACGCCTTCGGCCTGCATTTGCTCGATGCGGCGGTCGATGTGCGACTTCTCCATCTTGAAGTCGGGGATGCCGTAGCGCAGCAGGCCGCCGATGCGACTGTTCTTCTCGAACACCGTCACGTCGTGACCGGCGCGCGCCAGCTGCTGCGCGGCCGCCAGGCCGGCCGGGCCCGAGCCCACCACCGCCACCTTCTTGCTGGTCTTGTGCTTGGGCGGCTGCGGCTGCACCCAGCCCTCGGCCCAGGCGCGGTCGATGATCGCGTGCTCGATCGACTTGATGCCCACCGCGTCATCGTTCACGTTCAGCGTGCAGGCGGCCTCGCAGGGCGCAGGGCAGATGCGGCCGGTGAACTCGGGGAAGTTGTTGGTGCTGTGAAGCACGGTGATCGCGTTCTTCCAGTCGCCCCGGTACACCAGGTCGTTGAAGTCCGGAATGATGTTGTTGACCGGGCAGCCGCTGTTGCAAAACGGTGTGCCGCAGTCCATGCAGCGCGCGCTTTGCAGCTTGGCCTGGCTCTCGTCGAGGCCGATCACGAATTCCTTGTAGTGCTTCACGCGCTCGGGCACGGGCTTGTAGCCCTCCTCGAGGCGCTCGTATTCCATGAAGCCGGTGACTTTTCCCATGATGTCGGTTCCTATCTCGGTTCCTGGTGCTTACTTGGCAGGGGCCGTGGCCTTCTTGGCGGTGGCCTGGGCCTTGCCGGTGGCCGCCGCAGCGGCCTTCTTCGCATGCAGTTCACCCAGTGCGCGCTTGTATTCGGTGGGGAACACCTTCACGAACTTGGTGCGGGCATTCGCCCAGTCGTCCAGCAGTTCGCGCGCACGCTTGCTGCCGGTCCAGCGGTTGTGGTCTTCCAGCAGCTTCTTGAGTTGCGCCTCGTCGCTCTGGCCGCGGTGCCACACCGCGCGGTCCACCTGCGCCTCTTGCTCGGCGGCGCTCAGCACTTTCTCAAGCGTGACCATCGCGGTGTTGCAGCGCTTGGCGAACAGGCCGTCTTCGTCGTACACATAGGCTACGCCGCCGCTCATGCCAGCAGCGAAGTTGCGGCCGGTCTTGCCCAGCACCGCCACCGTGCCGCCGGTCATGTATTCGCAGCCGTGGTCGCCGGTGCCCTCCACCACCGCAGTGGCGCCCGACAGGCGCACTGCAAAGCGCTCGCCAGCCACGCCGCTGAAGAAGGCTTCACCCGTGGTCGCGCCATACAGCGCGGTGTTGCCGATGATGATGTTGCGCGTGGCTTCGCCGCGGAAGTCGATGCTCGGGCGCACCACCACGCGGCCACCCGACAGGCCCTTGCCGGTGTAGTCGTTGGCGTCCCCGATCAGGTACAGCGTGATGCCCTTGGCCAGGAAGGCGCCAAAGCTCTGGCCACCGGTGCCCTCAAGCTGGATGCGCACGGTGTCGTCGGGCAGGCCTTCGGGGTGCTTCTGGGTCAAGGCGCCCGACAGCATCGCGCCCACCGAGCGATTGACGTTGCGCGCCACCTCCATGAACTGCACCTTCTCGCCCTTGTCGATGGCCGCGCGCGACTTCTCGATCAGCACGCGGTCCAGCGACTTCTCCAGGCCGTGGTCCTGCTCCTGCGTGTGGAAGCGCGGCACTTCGGCCGGCACTGCGGGCATCGCAAACAGGCGACCGAAGTCCAGGCCGCGCGCCTTCCAGTGCTCCAGGCCCTTCTTCGTGTCGAGCAAGTCGGCGCGGCCGATCATCTCGTCGAAGGTGCGGATGCCCAGCTGCGCCATGATCTGGCGCACTTCTTCGGCAACAAAGAAGAAGTAGTTGACGACATGCTCGGGCTTGCCGGCGAACTTGGCGCGCAGCGCCGGATCTTGTGTGGCCACGCCCACCGGGCAGGTATTGAGGTGGCACTTGCGCATCATGATGCAGCCCTCGACCACCAGCGGTGCGGTCGCAAAGCCGAACTCGTCCGCACCCAGCAGCGCGCCGATCACCACATCGCGGCCGGTCTTCATCTGGCCGTCGGCCTGCACGCGGATGCGGCTGCGCAGCCGGTTGAGCACCAGCGTCTGCTGCGTCTCGGCCAGGCCGATTTCCCACGGGCTGCCCGCGTGCTTGATCGACGACCACGGCGAGGCGCCGGTGCCGCCATCGTGGCCGGCGATCACCACATGGTCGGCCTTGCACTTCGACACGCCCGCGGCGATCGTGCCCACGCCGACTTCGGACACCAGCTTGACGCTGATGCTGGCGTGCGGTGCCACGTTCTTCAGGTCGTGGATCAGCTGGGCCAGGTCTTCAATCGAGTAGATGTCGTGGTGCGGCGGCGGGCTGATGAGGCCGACGCCCGGCACGCTGTAGCGCAGGAAGCCGATGTACTCGGACACCTTGCCACCGGGCAGCTGGCCGCCCTCGCCAGGCTTGGCGCCCTGCGCCATCTTGATCTGGATCTGGTCGGCACTGGCCAGGTACTCGGCCGTCACGCCGAAGCGGCCCGAGGCCACCTGCTTGATCTTGCTGCGCAGGCTGTCACCGGCGTTCAGTGCAATGTCGGACTCGACCTTGTCGGCACCGATCACCGAGCCCAGCGTCTCGCCTGCCTTGATCGGGATGCCCTTGAGCTCCTGGCGGTAGCGCGCCGGGTCTTCGCCGCCCTCGCCGGTGTTGCTCTTGCCGCCGATGCGGTTCATCGCGACGGCCAGCGTGGCGTGCGCCTCGGTGGAGATGGAGCCCAGCGACATCGCGCCGGTGGCAAAGCGCTTGACGATCTCGGCGGCCGGCTCGACCTCGTCGATCGGGATCGCCTTGGACGGGTCGACCTTGAACTCGAACAGGCCGCGCAGCGTCATGTGGCGACGGCTCTGGTCGTTGATGATCTGCGCGTATTCCTTGTAGGTGCTGAAGTTGTTGGCGCGGGTGCTGTGCTGCAGCTTGGCAATCGCATCCGGCGTCCACATGTGCTCTTCGCCGCGCGCGCGCCAGGCGTATTCGCCGCCGGCGTCGAGCATGGTCTCGAGCACCGGGTCGTCGCCGAAGGCGGCCTTGTGGGTGCGGATCGCCTCTTCGGCGATCTCGAACACGCCGATGCCCTCGACGCGGCTGGCGGTGCCGGTGAAGTACTTCGCCACCGTCTCGCTGTTCAGACCGATCGCCTCGAACAGCTGCGCGCCGCAGTACGACATGTAGGTGCTCACGCCCATCTTGGACATGATCTTCGACAGGCCCTTGCCGATGGCCTTGACGTAGTTGTAGATCGCCTTGTCGGCCGACAGGTCGCCCGGCAGCTCCTTGTGCAGCGAGGCCAGCGTCTCCATCGCCAGGTACGGGTGCACAGCCTCGGCGCCGTAGCCGGCGAGCACGCCGAAGTGGTGCACCTCACGCGCGCTGCCGGTCTCCACCACCAGGCCGGCGTTGGTGCGCAGGCCCTCGCGCACCAGGTGCTGGTGAATGGCCGACAGCGCGAGCAGCGCGGGGATGGCCACTTGCTGCGTGCTGACCGCGCGGTCGCTGATGATCAGGATGTTCTTGCCGCCGTTGATCGCGTCCACCGCCTCCGCGCACAGCGAGGCCAGCTTCGCTTCCACGCCCTCGTGGCCCCAGGCCAGCGGGTAGGTGATGTCCAGCGTGTGGCTGCGGAACTTGCCCTGGGTGAACTTCTCGATGTCGCGCAGCTTCGCCATGTCGGCGAAGTCGAGGATGGGCTGCGAGACCTCCAGCCGCATCGGCGGGTTCACCTGGTTGATGTCCAGCAGGTTGGGCTTGGGGCCGATGAAGGACACCAACGACATCACGATCGCTTCGCGGATCGGGTCGATCGGCGGGTTGGTCACCTGCGCGAACAGCTGCTTGAAGTAGTTGTACAGCGGCTTGTTCTTGCTGGAGAGCACCGCCAGCGGGCTGTCGTTGCCCATGGAGCCGATGGCCTCTTCGCCGGCCTGCGCCATCGGGCTCATCAGGAACTTGAGGTCTTCCTGCGTGTAGCCGAAGGCCTGCTGACGGTCCAGCAGCGAGATTTCGCTGGCCGACGCGTTGCCGGCACCTTCGCCCTCGACGTCGTCGAGCTTGATGCGCAGGTTCTCGATCCACTGCTTGTAGGGCTTGCTGTTGGCGAGGTTGGCCTTGAGCTCCTCGTCATCGATCATGCGGCCCTGCTCCAGGTCAATCAGGAACATCTTGCCGGGCTGCAGGCGCCACTTGCGCACGATCTTGTTCTCGGGCACCGGCAGCACACCCGATTCCGAGCCCATGATCACGATGTCGTCGTCGGTGATGCAGTAGCGCGAGGGGCGCAGGCCGTTGCGGTCGAGCGTGGCGCCAATCTGGCGGCCGTCGGTGAAGACGATCGAGGCCGGGCCGTCCCACGGCTCGAGCATGGCTGCGTGGTATTCGTAGAAGGCGCGACGGCGCTCGTCCATCAGCGTGTGCTGCTCCCACGGCTCGGGGATCATCATCATCACCGCCTGGCTGATCGGGTAACCCGACATCGTCAGCAGTTCCAGGCAGTTGTCGAAGGTGGCGGTGTCGGACTGATCCGCAAAACTGATCGGATAGAGCTTTTTCAGGTCGGCGCCCAGCACCGGCGAAGACATCACGCCCTCGCGCGCCTTCATCCAGTTGTAGTTGCCCTTGACGGTGTTGATCTCGCCGTTGTGCGCGACGTAGCGGTACGGGTGCGCGAGCGGCCACTCGGGGAAGGTGTTGGTCGAAAAGCGCTGGTGCACCAGGCCCAGGGCCGAGACGCAGCGCGCGTCCTGCAGGTCCAGGAAGTAGGTGCCCACCTGATCGGCCAGCAGCAGGCCCTTGTAGACCATGGTGCGGCTGGACATGCTGGGGACGTAGTACTCCTTGGAGTGCTTGAGCTTCAGGCGCTGGATGGCCGCACTGGCCGTCTTGCGGATGACGTAGAGCTTGCGCTCCAGGGCGTCCTGCACGATCACGTCGTTGCCGCGGCCGATGAAGACCTGGCGGATCACCGGCTCCTTCTCGCGCACCGCGGGCGACATCGGCATCTCGCGGTTGACCGGCACGTCGCGCCAGCCCAGCAGCACCTGGCCCTCGGCCTTGATGGCACGCTCCATCTCCTGCTCGCAAGCCAGGCGGCTGGCGTGTTCCTTGGGCAGGAAGATCATGCCCACGCCGTACTCGCCGGGGGGCGGCAGCGTCACACCTTGCTTGGCCATCTCTTCGCGGTACAGCGCGTCAGGCAGCTGGATCAGGATGCCCGCGCCGTCGCCCATCAGCTTGTCGGCGCCGACCGCGCCGCGGTGGTCGAGGTTCTCGAGGATCTTCAGCGCGCCGGTGACGATGTCGTGGCTTTTGACGCCCTTGATGTGTGCCACAAAACCCACGCCGCAGGCGTCATGCTCGTTCGCCGGGTCGTACAGGCCGTGTTGGATCAGTTGTTCTTGTTCGGCAGGCGTCGTCATCGCGCGCTCCAGGAAAGTGCGAAAGGAGGGGGAGCATAGTGCACTGCAACAACAATGCCAAGCAAATTAATTGGGGTCAGATTCCAATTAATTTGCCCGAATCAATTCCTACTAAATAATTAGGGACAGATCATTAAGTCGGCTGACTGCGACGTTAGGCCCCTCGCCCTCCGTCCTCAGCCCTGCCCCGGCCGGCTCTTGCTGAAGGGGCGCCCCGGCTTGCCTTTTTGCACCCGCCGCTCGGTCTGCCTCTGCAAGCCCGCGACGAAACCGGGGCTGCCCAGGGCCCAGCCCTTCAGCGCCGAATCGGTCAGCGCCGCCTGCTGGTCGGCCTTCAGGCCGGCACGCACCAACTCGGCGTACGCAGCCTCACGGGCAAACGGGGTGTTGCCCAGCGCCCAGTACAGCGGATGCGGCGTGACGAGGCGGTCGACCCGTCGCCCCAGATAGTGCGCGTGGCTGGACCACGCGTGGTCTGCCGGGTCGGCCACCATACCGGCGCGCACCGGGTTCAGGTCGATGTAGACCATGCAGGCGAGCAGATAGCGCTCGGTTTCGATCAGCGTGGAGCGGTAGCGCCCCTCCCACAGCGTGCCGGTGCGCCCGTGGCGCTTGTTGAAGTACAGCACGTAGGCGCGGCCGACGGACTGCATCAGCCGGGGCAGCGCACCGTCTTGCTGCGGCGTCAGCAGCAAGTGCAGATGGTTGCTCATCAGCACGTAGGCGTGGATGTCCACTTCCTCCCGCTCGGCATGCTCTTGCAGCAACGCGAGCATCCGCTCTCGGTCGCGCCCGTCGACAAAGATGTCCTGGCGGTTGTTGCCGCGCAGGATCACATGGTGCGGATATCCGGTGACGGTGAGCCGGGGCAGTCGGGCCATTGAATCGCGGACCGATGCATCCGCTCAGTCCAGTAATTGGAATCTGACCCCGATTAAATCCGAAAGGCCGAACTCGGCGAGCAGTGCTTTCAGGCGCTCGGCCGCGGCGCGCTTGCGCTGCCCGGTGTGGCGCGCAAGGATCAGCTCGTTTTTCAGGCTGTGCTCCCAGCCCACGAGCTCGGTCACGGTGACCTGGTAGCCCATCGCCTCAAGGTACAGACAGCGCAGCACATTGGTGAGCTGGCTTCCGACCTCGCGGGTGTGCAGCGGATGCCGCCACAGCTCGGCCAGCGGCGTGCGTGCCAACGACAGCGCCTTGCCGGCCCGCAGGCGACCAGCCACTTCGGCCTGGCAACACGGCACCAGCGCAATGAAGCGTGCCGCCTTGCGCAACGCAAAGTCGATGGCGTCGTCGGTGGCGGTGTCGCAGGCATGCAGCGCGGTGACCATCTCCACCTGCTCGGGCAGCTCGGATGATTGGGTCGCATCGGCGGCTGCCATCGGCAGGAAGCGCATCCGCTCGAAGCCCAGCCGCTGCGCCAGATCGCGCGAGCGCTGCACCAGATCGGCCCGCGTCTCGATGCCGATGACCTGCCCCCGCCCCTGTTGCTCCCCATGTGCACGGCACACCAGGTCGTACAGCACGAAGCCCAGGTACGACTTGCCCGCGCCATGGTCCACCAGCGTGAAGTCGGCATCGGCAGGCAGCTCGGCCAGCATCTCCTCGATGAAGTGCGCCAGGTGCATCACCTGCTTGAGCTTGCGCCGCGAGTCCTGATTGATCCGCCCCTCGCGGGTGAGGATGTGCAGCTCCTTCAGCAGCTCGAGCGACTGCCCCGGGCGCAGGCCTTCGAGCTGGGCACGCACGGCGTCGTCTGCGCTCATGCCCGCGGCGCGTGCCCGCAGTCCTGGCGATGCAGACGAAGCGGTCTTCTTCATGGGCGGGCCTTGCCTGCCACGGATGGCGCCGCACCTGCGGCGGGGTGTGCCCCCACATCAAGGCGGCTCCAACCCTCCACACCGAGCTGCTGCAGCGTCTTCATGTTCGCGCCGAAGATCGCCTCGGGGTCCGGAAAGGCGTCGACCGCGCGCGCGATGCTGTCTTCGCGCAGCAGGTGCAACGTGGGCCACGGCGAGCGGTTGCTGAAGTTGGTGATGTCGTCCGGCTCGGTGCCTGCGAACTGGTAGCGCGGATGGAAGCTTGCGATCTGCAGCACGCCGTGCAGGCCCAGCGCATCCAGCAGTGCCTCGGCCGGGTCAAGGAAATCATTGAACTCAAGGAACTCGGTCAATGCATGAGGCAGCACCAGCAGCGTGGTGTCGCGCACTGCCGAGTCCAGCGCAACCAGATCCTGCATCTCGCGCTGCAGGTCAGCCAGCACGCCGTCGGCACCGCTGGCGTGGCTCACGGCCACATGCACCTGCCCCTTGGCATGCACCGCCTTCGCAAACGGACACAGGTTCAGGCCGATCACCGCACGCTCCATCCAGCGCAGCGTGCGCGCGATCACCTGTGTGTCGTCGCACTCGGCGGTACCAGCGCAGCCGTCGCGGTGCGCCGTATCCCTGGGCGATGGAGCATCAACCATGGCGGCAGTGTAATGAGGCACGGGCACGGCACCGCGCCTGGAAATCTGTGTGCTGGCATCCATCACAGCGCATAAGCGCCCTCAACGCAACGCATCTCAGCGCCTGGCGCTGCGTGTCAAGGCCTGGTGGATGAGCTGCGCGATGAAGATGCCGGTGAGCGCCAGCGTGCCGGTGACGGCCCAGGTCCAGTGCCATGCGCCCGCGCGCGACGCGACCCACGCCACCAGCGGCGGGCCCACGAACTGGCCGGTGAACGAGAGCTGCTGCATGAAACCCACGGTGGGCGCCACGGTGCGCTCCCCGGGCGCCAGCCGCACGGCGGTGGCAAACAGGGTGCCGGGAATCAGCCCCCCCACGGTCGAGAACAGCAGCACCCCGGCGTAGCGCAGCGCAGCGCCTTGCCCCCATTCGGCAAAGGCCAGCACCGCGCCAACGGCCATGGCCAGGTAGCCCAGCGTGAGGGTTTGCCGCGCGGAGATGCCCCGCTGCAGCAGCCGACCCGAGAGCAGATTGCCCACCATGTTGACCGCTGCCGCCAGCGCCGTCAGCACCGCGCCCTGCGCCGCCGCCACGCCCGCCTGCGCGTAAATCACCGGCAAGAAGCCGATCACCGCCAACCACTGCGCCGAATAGACCGCAAACGCGAGCGACACCAGCCAGGGCCCGCGGTGCGACAGCGTCTGCGCGAATCGGTGCCACCCGCCCTCTGCACCGCCAGGGCCTGGGCTGCCGCTGTTTGTGGCAATGCCGCTTTGCGCTGAAAAGGCGAGACGCACCGCATCTGCAGGCACGACCCGCCACACCACCAGCGCCATCAGTACCGACAGCGCCGACAGCGACCACCACCACACCGGCCAGCCCCACGCCGCGATGGACAGCGGCCCGAGCAGCAGCGCAAGCGCCGTACCCATCGGCATGTAGGTACCCCACAAGCCAAGACGCGCGTTCAGTCGCGCAGGGTCGACCAGCTGGCGAATCAGCGCCGGGCCAGGCAGCGATGCCAGCAAGAACCCCGCGCCCTCGGCCGCACGCGACAGCAGCAAGGTGTTGGCATCCACCGCCGTGGCGCCCCAGGCGCTGGCCAGCGACAGCAGCAGCAAGCCGCTGATGACCGTGCGCCGCAGGCCAAAGCCGTCGGCCATCACGCCCACCACCAGGCCCAGCGCCATGCCCGCCATTTGCACCAGCGACAGCAGAAAGCCCGCCTGCACCAGCGTCACACCGAGCGCATCGCGCAGCACCGCAATGGCAGGCGGCAGCTTGCCCACGTGCAGCGCGGCGCTCACGCCCGCCAGCACCACGATCAGCGATGCATCGATGCGTGGCGCAGCGGTACCCGAAGACACCGACGCACTTCCCCCCGTTCGCTGTGTCATCGGTTGATCACTCGACCGCGCGATCCACCGTGCCCGCATGCACCAGCCACAGCCGCTGGCCGGTCAGGCGCTCGTGCTCGCGCGCGGCAAAGCGGTCGGTCATGCCGGCGATGTAGTCGGCCACGGCGCGGGCGGCTGCGTCGCCGCCGTGCTGCGCGCGCGTGGCAAAGCCCGTCTGCATTTCGGCGGGGCTTTCGAGGTACACCGCAAACAGTTCGCGCACCACCTGCTGCGCCTGCTGCGTGGTGTCGATCACCTGCGCGTGGCGGTACAGGTTGGCAAACAAGAAGCGCTTGAGCGCGGTGGACTGGTCTCGCATCGCCTCGCTGAACCGCACCAGCGGCGGGCAGCGGCGCGCGGCATCGGCGTCCACCGGTTGGGCGTCTTCGAGCGCAGCCCGCGTGGCGTCGATCACGTCGTACACCTGCGCACTCAGCATGCGGCGGATCGATTCGTACAGCAGGCGTCGCCCCTGCAGCTGCGGATGCTGCCCGAGCACCTGCTGGCGGAAATCTTCGAACAGGGGGACATCGCGCAGTTGCTCGAGCTGCAGCAGGCCCGATCGCACACCGTCATCGATGTCGTGCGCGTTGTAGGCAATCTCGTCGGCCAGGTTGCACAGCTGCGCCTCGAGGCCGGGCTGCGTGCCATCCAGAAACCGCCGGCCCACGCCTCCTGGCTCGCGTGCTTCCAGCAGCTCGGCGTTGCGCCGCGAGCAGTGCTTCAGGATGCCCTCGCGCGTCTCGAAGCTCAGGTTGAGGCCGTCGTGCTCCGGGTAGCGCTCTTCCAGTTCGTCGACCACCCGCAGGCTCTGCAGGTTGTGCTCGAAGCCGCCGTGCGCGCGCATGCATTCGTTCAGGGCATCCTGCCCGGCATGGCCGAAGGGCGTGTGGCCCAGGTCATGCGCCAGCGCGATCGCTTCGACCAGGTCTTCGTTGAGCGCAAGCGCGCGTGCGATGGAGCGTCCCAGCTGCGCGACTTCGATCGAATGCGTCAGCCGCGTGCGAAACAGGTCGCCTTCATGGTTAAGGAATACCTGCGTCTTGTAGACCAGCCGCCGGAAGGCGGTGGAGTGGACGATGCGGTCGCGGTCGCGCTGGAACGCGTTGCGGGTGGGTGCGCGCGGCTCGCTGCGGATGCGCCCGCGCGAGCGCTCGGGGTCGCAGGCGTAGGGCGCCAGCGTCATGCGCAGCAGGCGTCGATGACCTCGCGGGCAAGGTCATCGGGCGCGCCACGCAGCTCGGCACGCCCCGGCTCGGGGATCACCACAAAGCGGATCTCGCCGGCCTCGGCCTTCTTGTCCACGCGCATGAGCTCGAGATATCGCCCGGCGCCGAGAGCGGGGCCGCGCACCGGCAGGCCTGCCTTTTCGATCAGGCGCGTCAGCCGCTGCACGAACGCGGCATCCACACCGCCCAGCCGCTGCGAGAGGTGCGCGGCCATCACCATGCCGCAGCCCACCGCCTCGCCGTGCAGCCACTCGCCGTAACCCATGCCCGCCTCGATGGCGTGCCCGAAGGTATGGCCGAAATTGAGGATGGCGCGCAGGCCGCTTTCGCGCTCGTCCTGCCCCACCACCGCTGCCTTGATCTCGCAGCTGCGCTTGACCGCGTGGGCCAGTGCCGCGGCATCGCGCGCCATCAGCGCGTCGATGTGGGCCTCGATCCACGCAAGGAAGGCCATGTCGGCGATCGGGCCGTACTTGATCACCTCCGCCAGGCCCGCGCTGAACTCACGCGCAGGCAGTGTGGCAAGGGTGTCGAGGTCGCACACCACCCGCAGCGGCTGGTAGAACGCGCCGATCATGTTCTTGCCCAGCGGATGGTTGATGGCGGTCTTGCCACCCACCGACGAATCCACCTGCGCCAGCAGCGTGGTCGGCACCTGTACGAAGGGCACGCCGCGCATATAGCAAGCTGCGGCAAAGCCGGTCATGTCGCCCACCACGCCGCCTCCGAGGGCGTAGAGCACCGTCTTGCGGTCGCAGCCGTGGCCCAGCAGCGCATCGAAGATGGCGTTGAGCGAAGCCCAGTCCTTGTGCGCCTCGCCGTCGGGCAACTGCACCTCATGCACCACCCGGTGACGCGCTGCGATGGCCGCGCGCAGGCGATGCGCGTACAGCGGCGCGACGGTGGTATTGGTCACGATCATCGCTGCGTCCGAGCGCGGCAGGCCATCCCAGGTGTCGGCGCGGTCCAGCAGGCCCGGGCCGATCAGGATGGGATAGCTGCGCTCGCCGAGCGCGATGGAAACGGTCTGCACGGTCATGGGCGCGAGGGTTGCCCCAAGTGTAAAGGGCGCGACCGTGGGCAACGGTGGGTTGAGACACGCCGCAGTGGCCCGTCCGCACAGGAAAGCGCCACGCGAGGATCACTTGCGCGGCAGCGACTCCCAGCGCTCCACCACCTGACGCACCAGCGCCTGCACCGAGGGGCGGCCAGTTTCGATCACCGTGTGCGCCGTCTCCAGATACAGCGGGTCGCGCACTGCGAACAGTTCCCGCAGACGCGCCAGCGGATCGGCCACCTGCAGCAGCGGGCGCTGCGTGTCGCGACGCAGGCGGTGGATCAGGGTCTCCGGGGTGGATCGCAGGTAGAACACATGCGTGCGCTCGCGCAACCGCTCACGGTTGACAGGCCGCAGAACCACACCGCCGCCGGTGGAAAGCACGCCAGCGGCCGACTGCGTGAGTTCGTCGACCAGCTGCTCTTCGACATCGCGAAACGCTGCCTCGCCCTGCTGCTCGAAGTAGACGCGGATGGAGCAGCCCAGCCGCTCCTCGGCCACCGCGTCGCAATCAATGAAGGGCAACCCCAGCTTGCGGGCGACCTGCCGGCCGACGGTGGTTTTGCCGGAGCCGGGCAGGCCGATGAGGGAAAGTGGTGCTACGGACAACTTTCGTCGTCATTGATGACCAAGGTACTCGTCGCGGTCATCCCCTGGCTGTCTAAGACAGTTAGTGTCACCGTCGTGGCTTTATCACCGCAATATTCACCACCAACACCGCTTAGAACAATGGCCCTGGCGTCGACTGAATCAACTGCAACCCTGGCCAGATTGTCGACGAGCGCCCGATAGGGAGGGGCCCCGCCGCCAACAAGAAATGAAACGGGCTGCCCGTAACCCTCTGAAATGGTGAGCGTGGCAGGCGAAAGCTTCAAGTCCAGGCCCGTGACGGACGAACTAACTGTCACGGTCACCGATGTGGTCGCGCCCGAGTTGTCACGCAAAACAACACCAACAGGCGTTGACGAAGCATTTACCCCGGTGACGATCAGATTTAGGCCATCGACCCTGGCGCCAACAATACCGGCGTTAGGTGAGGCAGCGCTGTAAGGAGGAACCCCACCCGAGACCGGGAAAGTAAGCGCTGTTCCAGCCGGGATGGTCAGTGCAGCAGGCGCACCCGTACCAAGCGGCTTTGCGGTGCTACCGCTTGACCCAGGCGAGCCCCCTCCACCGCCGCACGCCCACAGCGCGGCAGCAACAAGCAAGCACGACAACAATTTGATCACACGCATGGCGAAACCCTCTGTCAGATTCGGTGGCAGCTCAGCGGCCAATCCCGCGATCCGCAATCATTTTGGGCGTGATGAACACCAGCATTTCCTGCTTGCTGGTATTGCGTTGGCGGCTCTTGAACAGGTTACCGGCCACAGGCAAGTCGCCGAGCAGCGGCACCTTGGACTCGGAATCGTTCTCGGTCAACTCAAAGATGCCGCCAATCACGACAGTTCCGCCGTTTTCCACCAGCACCTGCGTCTTGATCTGCTTGGTGTTGATGGCAATGCCGGCCGCGGTGGTCTCGCCACGGCTGTCCTTGTTGATGTCCAAATCAAGAATGATGTTGCCTTCCGGTGTGATCTGCGGGGTGACCTCCAGCTTGAGCGTCGCGCGGCGGAAAGCCACCGCAGTCGCACCGCTGGCCGTGGCCTGCTGGTACGGAAACTCGGTGCCCTGCTCGATGCGGGCCTTGGTCTTGTCAGCCGTCACGATGCGCGGGCTGGACACCAGCTTGCCCTTTCCGTCAGCTTCGAGCGCCGACAACTCCAGGTTCAGGAAGCGATTCGCCGCCGAACTGAAAAGCGAGACGGCAAAGGTGGCCGGCGTGTAGCCGCCTTGGCCAACGGCAGGCAAGTTCACGAAGTTGGCATTGGCGCCGCCGCCGGTTGCCGCGCCACCCGCGGCGGCGGCTGCAGGCTGCCCTGTAGCAGCAGAAATGGCGTCGTAGGTTCCACCGAAGGTGATCCTGTTCCCGCTGCTGCCCAGAGCGTAACCGGCATCGCCTCCGCGCACACCACGTAAATCACTGCTGCCCAGCTTGACGCCCAAGGAACGTCCGAAGGTGTCGGAAGCTTCGACGATTCGGGCTTCGATCAAAACCTGCCGCTGCGGAATATCGAGCTTGGCAATCAGTCCGGCCACATCTTCAAGTTTGGACGAGATGTCCGTGACAAACACCTGGTTGGTACGGGGCTCGGCGATCACGCTGCCGCGTGGCGACAGGAAGCGGGCACTGGATGCGGCAGTGCCGCCGCCCACCCCAAGCGCAGCGCCGCTTGCACCTGCGCCCGCCGCACCGGTGCCGACCAGTTGCGCGGCAATATCCGAGGCCTTCGCATAGTTCAGCTGGAACGCCTGCGTGCGCACCGGCTCGAGGCTCTCCAGCGACGCACGCGATTCAAGCTCGAGCTTTTCTCGCGCCGCGATTTCCGCACGCGGCGCGATCCACAGCACGTTGCCGTTCTTGCGCACGCCCAAGCCTTTGGTCTGCAGGATGATTTCCAGCGCCTGATCCCAGGGCACGTCCTTCAGGCGCAGCGTCACGTTGCCGGTGACCGAGTCGGAAGTGATTACGTTGAAGTTGGTGAAGTCGGCAATCACCTGCAGCAAGGCACGCACATCGATGTTCTGGAAGTTCAGCGACAGCCGCTCGCCACGGTAGCCCTGCCCCGCCACCAGCTTGTTCGGATCAACCTTCTGCGGACGCACCTCCACGACGAACTGGTTGTCGCTTT
>JBDLRH010000069.1:0-19013 GCA_039800165.1 Pseudomonadota bacterium | reverse complement strand
GCAGCCGCACGCGCCGGCAGTCGGTGGCTTCGGCCAGGCCCAGCAAGGCATCGAGCTTGCCGCGCATCACCTGCTTGAACTCGTCGGCCGCCGGGCTCTCGTCGATCATGCGGCGCTGGTTGACCACGTCCTGCAGGCCGTAGGCCATCCACGCGTCGGCAGGCAGCCCGTCACGCCCGGCGCGGCCGGTCTCCTGGTAGTAGCCCTCGATATTGCGCGGCAGGTCCAGGTGCGCAACGAAGCGCACATCCGGCTTGTCGATGCCCATGCCGAAGGCGATGGTGGCCACCATCACGATGCCGTCGTCGCGCAAGAAGCGCTCCTGGTGGCGCTGGCGCTGCGCGGCCTCCATGCCGGCGTGATAGGGCAGCGCGTCCAGCCCGGCCTCGCACAGCGACTGCGCCACTTCCTCGACACGCTTGCGGGTCTGGCAGTAGACGATGCCGGCTTCGCCCTCGTGTTCGCGCTCGATGAAGCGCAGCAGCTGCGTCATCGGGTCGCGCTTCTCGACAATGGTGTAGCGGATGTTGGGCCGATCAAAGCTGCTGACGAAGCGGCTTGCCTGCTCGAGCTGCAGCCGCTCGACGATGTCGGCGCGGGTGATGTCGTCAGCGGTGGCGGTCAGCGCGATGCGCGGCACCGTGGCAAAGCGCTCGTGCAGCACGGCCAGTGCGCGGTACTCGGGCCGGAAGTCGTGGCCCCACTGGCTGACGCAATGCGCTTCGTCGATGGCAAACAGCGCCAGCAGGCCGCGCTCGTGCAGCGACTGCAGCTGCGCCAGAAAGCGTGGCGTGGTCACCCGCTCGGGCGCGGCATACAGCAGCGTGATCTCGCCGCGCAGCAAGCGCCGCTCGATCGCCTGTGCGGCGTCGCCGTCGAGCGTGGAGTTCAGGAACGCGGCCTCGACGCCTGCCTCATGCAGCGCGCCCACCTGGTCTTGCATCAGCGCGATCAGCGGCGACACCACCACCGTCACGCCGCAGCCCGCGCGCTGACGGGCAATCGCCGGGATCTGGTAGCACAGGCTCTTGCCGCCGCCGGTGGGCATCAGCACCAGCGCGTCGCCGCCACCGATCACATGGTCGATGACGTCGGCCTGCGGGCCGCGAAACGCGGCGTAGCCGAACACCTCGCGCAGGATGTCCAGCGGAGCCACGGTGCCCTGCGGCACCGCGCTCACATCTGTTCCCAGGGCAGTCCCTCGAAGCGCCAGCCGTTGAGCGTGGACCGCTTGAAGTTCTCGTCGAGGTCGCCCTCGAAGCCGTGCACCACATGCGCCACGTTGCTGAAGCCGGCAGCCTCCAGCGCCTCGCCGGCGGCCTTGGTGCGCATGCCGCTGCGGCAGATCAGCAGCACCGCGCGGTCCTTGCGGCCGGCGATCTTCTCGACCTGCGCCACAAAGCGCGGCGCGTCGGGCGTGAGCTCGGGGTATTCGTACCAGGCCACATGCTCCACATGCGGCGGGCGGCCGACGTACAGCGACTCGATTTCCATGCGCACGTCCACGAACAGCGGCTCGTGCTGTTGCTGCAGCCACTCCCAGGCTTCGCGCGGCATCAGGTGTTTCATGATGGCGCGTATTGTCGCTGCACGGCCCGCTCCTACAATCCGCGCTCCATGTCTGCAGCCCTTGCCACCCCTGCCCTGCCACCCGCCGGTGCGCGCCATGCCGGCTACACCCGCGGCGCGGCGCTGCCCGAACTGCTGGCGCAGCGCACGCTGATCCTGGACGGCGCGATGGGCACCATGATCCAGCGCCTGCGCCTGAGCGAGGCGCAGTACCGCGGCGAGCGCTTCGCCGACTGGGCGCAGGACTTGAAGGGCAACAACGAGCTGCTGAGCCTGACGCGCCCCGACGTCATCCGCGACATCCACGAGGGCTACCTGGCCGCCGGCGCCGACATCGTGGAGACCAACACCTTTGGCGCCACCTCGATTGCGCAGGCCGACTACGGCATGGCGCATCTGGCGCGCGAGATGAATGTGGCTTCGGCCCGGCTGGCGCGCGAAGCCTGCGACAAGTTCTCCACGCCCGGCAAGCCGCGCTTTGTGGCCGGCGCATTGGGCCCCACGCCCAAGACGGCGAGCATCAGCCCCGATGTGAACGACCCGGGCGCGCGCAACGTCAGCTTCGAAGAGCTGCGTGCGGCCTATCTTGAGCAGGTGCAAGGCCTGGCCGAGGGCGGCTGCGACCTGCTGCTGGTGGAAACCATCTTCGACACGCTGAACGCCAAGGCCGCGCTGTTCGCCATCGACGAATACTTCGAAGCCAGCGGCGAGCGGCTGCCGATCATCATCAGCGGCACCGTCACCGACGCTTCGGGCCGTATCCTGAGCGGGCAGACGGTGACCGCCTTCTGGCACAGCGTGCGGCATGCGCAGCCGCTGGCCGTGGGCCTGAACTGTGCGCTGGGGGCGGCGCTGATGCGGCCCTACATCCAGGAGCTGGCCAAGGCCGCGGGCGACACCTACATCTGCTGCTACCCCAACGCCGGCCTGCCCAACCCGATGAGCGACACCGGCTTTGACGAGACGCCCGAGGTCACCAGCCGGCTGCTGCACGAATTTGCGGCCGAGGGACTGGTCAACATCGTGGGCGGCTGCTGCGGCACCACGCCGCAGCACATCGCGGCCATCCGCGAGGCGGTGACGCCGCTGCCGCCGCGTGCGCTGCACCGCGCGGGCGTTGTGGCGGCCGACGAATGAAGTCCACCCCGCTGCACCGGCTGAGCGCCTGCGAAGCGCAGGCCGCATTGGCCCAGCGCAGCCTGCGCGCCGAAGACCTGGTGCGCGCCTGCCTGGATCGCATCGCCGAGCGCGAGCCGCAGGTACAGGCCTGGCAGTGGCTGGCCGCCGATGCCGCCCTGGCGCGGGCCCGCGCCCTGGACGCTGGTGCATGGCAGGGGCCGCTGCATGGCCTGCCGATCGGCGTGAAGGACCTCATCGACACCGGCGACATGCCCTCGGGCTACGGCTCGCCGATCTACGCGCAGCAGCGGCCGCTGGCCGACGCGTCATGCGTGGCCACGCTGCGTGCCTGCGGCGGCGTCGTGATCGGCAAGACGGTGACGACCGAGTTCGCCACCTTCACCCCCAACCAGACGCGCAATCCGCTGCGGCTGACGCACACGCCCGGCGGCTCGTCGTCGGGCTCGGCGGCGGCGGTGGCCGATGCGATGGTGCCGCTGGCGCTGGGCACGCAGACGGCGGGCTCACTCATCCGCCCGGCGTCGTTTTGTGGCGTGGTGGCCTTCAAGCCGACCTTTGGCCGCATCTGGCGCGCCGGTGTCAAGCCGCTGTCGGACAGCCTGGACACGGTGGGCACCCTGGCGCGCGACGTGCCCGACGCGGCCCTGCTGGCCGCCGCTCTGGCCGGCCGCGACGACTGGAAGGCGCGCCCCTGGGCTGAGGCCAGTGGCGGCCCCCTGCGCGTGGGCCTGTGCCGCACCTTCGAGTGGCCGCAGGCGGGCGCCGACACGGAGGCCACCTTCGCGCAGGCGCAGGCCGCGCTGGCTGCACCGTCACGGCGCAGCGACGTGGTGCTGCGCGAGGTGGAGCTGCCCGCGTCGTGGCGCACGCTGGTGGCCGCACAGACGCAGATCCAGCTGTACGAGCAGACGCAGTCGCTGCGGCACGAACACCTGGCGCTGCGCGACCGGTTGAGCGTGCGGCTGCAGGGCATCCTGGACGATGGCGCGCGCGTCACCATCGCCCAGTACGACGCCGCGCAGCAGCTCGCCGCGCAGTGCCGCGCCGAACTGGCGCAGGTGTTCGAGGGCGTGGACGTTCTGCTGGCGCCCAGCGTCATCGGCCCTGCGCCGCAGGGGCTGGACGCCACCGGCGACCCGCTGTTCTGCCGCATCTGGACGCTGCTGCACACGCCCGCGCTGAACATTCCGGTGGGCACCGCGGCCGACGGCCTGCCGGTGGGGCTGCAGGTGGTGGCCCGGCCGGGCGATGACGCGCTGGCGTTGTCGGCCGCGCATGCGCTGCATCAGTGGCTGGCGCACTGAGGCACCAGGCCGGCCGGGGCGCCGCGCCCTCATTACAATCCGCACTCCCTCAAGGAGCGTTGCAGCCCGCCGAAACCGGTGGGTCAGGCTTGAGGAATGCACAGTGCAACGACGCTCACCTGACGGATCAAAGCATCTGCCCCTGGTGAGCCATGAACACCCCAAGCCTGCCTGCTGCCCGGCTGCCTGAGCCGGCCCCCATGCGCCTGAGCGGCCTCGAGCCGGTCACCGTGGGCACCCGCGCGCTGTTCGTCAACATCGGCGAGCGCACCAACGTCACCGGCTCCAAGGCCTTTGCCCGGATGATCCTTGAGGGCCGCTTCGAAGACGCGCTGAGCGTGGCGCGCCAGCAGGTGGACAACGGCGCGCAGGTCATCGACATCAACATGGACGAGGCCATGCTCGACAGCGAAGCGGCGATGGTGCGCTTTTTGCAGCTGATCGCCTCCGAGCCCGACATCGCGCGCGTGCCGATCATGATCGACAGCTCCAAATGGAGCGTGATCGAGGCCGGCCTGCGCTGCATCCAGGGCAAGGGCATCGTCAACTCGATCAGCCTGAAGGAAGGCGAGGCCGAGTTCAAGCGCCAGGCCCGGCTGATCCGGCGTTACGGCGCGGCCACCGTGGTGATGGCCTTCGACGAGCAGGGCCAGGCCGACACCTACCAGCGCAAGATCGACATCTGTGCGCGTGCCTACCGCACGCTGGTCGATGAAGTCGGCTTTGCGCCCGAAGACATCATCTTCGACCCCAACATCTTCGCGATTGCCACCGGCATCGAGGAGCACGACAACTACGCGGTGGACTTCATCGAGGCCACGCGCTGGATCAAGAAGAACCTGCCGGGCGCCAAGGTGAGCGGCGGCGTCAGCAACGTGAGTTTCAGCTTCCGCGGCAACGACCCGGTGCGCGAGGCGATCCACACCGTGTTTCTGTACCACGCGATTCGCGCCGGCATGGACATGGGCATCGTGAATGCCGGGATGATCGGCGTGTACGACGACCTCGACGCCGAGCTGCGCGAGCGGGTGGAAGATGTGGTGCTGAATCGGCGCAAGGACGCCGGCGAGCGCCTGATCGAGATCGCCGAGCGCGCCAAGGGCGCCGCGCGTGACGACAGCAAGAAGAACGAGTGGCGCAACGCCCCTGTGGAGCAGCGGCTGAGCCATGCGCTGGTGCACGGCATCACCGACTTCATCACGCAGGACACCGAAGAGGCCTACCAGGGCATCCTCGCGCGCGGCGGCCGCCCGCTGCATGTGATCGAAGGCCCGCTGATGGACGGCATGAACATCGTCGGCGACCTGTTCGGCGCCGGCAAGATGTTCCTGCCGCAGGTGGTGAAGAGTGCGCGGGTGATGAAGCAGGCCGTGGCACATCTCGTGCCCTACATCGAGGAAGAAAAGCGCCAGCAGGAAGCGGCGGGCCAGGACGTGCGCGCCAAGGGCAAGATCGTGATTGCCACCGTCAAGGGCGACGTGCACGACATCGGCAAGAACATCGTCACCGTCGTGCTTCAGTGCAACAACTTCGAGGTGATCAACATGGGCGTGATGGTCCCGTGCCACGAGATCCTGGCCAAGGCCAAGGTCGAGGGCGCGGACATCGTGGGCTTGAGTGGCCTGATCACGCCCAGCCTGGAAGAGATGCAGCATGTGGCCGCCGAGATGCAGAAGGACGAGCACTTCCGCATGCGCAAGATCCCGCTGCTGATCGGCGGGGCCACCACCAGCCGTGTGCACACCGCGGTGAAGATCGCGCCGAAGTACGAAGGCCCGGTGGTGTACGTGCCCGATGCCTCCCGCAGCGTGGGTGTGGCGCAAAGCCTGCTGAGCGAGCAGGCCGCAAGCTATATCGCCGAGCTGCAGGCCGACTACGAGCGGGTGCGCGCGCAGCATGCGGCGAAGAAGGCGCAGCCGATGGTGAGCCTGGCGGCCGCGCGCGACAACGCCACGCGCATCGACTGGCAGGGCTTTCGCGCGCCGGTGCCCAAGTTCATCGGCCGGCGCGTGTTCAAGAACTTCGACCTCGCCGAGCTCGCGAAATTCATCGACTGGGGCCCGTTCTTCCAGACCTGGGACCTCGCCGGGCCCTTCCCGCAGATCCTGAAAGACGAGGTGGTGGGCCACGAGGCTCAGCGCGTCTTCAGCGACGGCAAGCGCATGCTGCAGCGGCTGATCGAGGGCCGCTGGCTCACCGCCAATGCGGTGATGGGCCTGTACCCGGCTAACCGTGTGGGCGACGACATCGTGCTGTACACCGACGAATCGCGCACGCAGGTGGCACTGACGTGGCACGGGCTGCGCCAGCAAACCGAGAAGACCGCGGCGCCCGGCCCGGATGGCGTGCCGGTGATGCGCCCCAACCGGTGCCTCGCCGACTTCGTGGCGCCGGTGGGCACGCCCGACTACGTGGGCCTGTTCGCAGTCACCGCGGGCATCGGCGTCGAGAAAAAAGAGAAGTACTTCACCGACGACCACGACGACTACTCGGCCATCATGCTCAAGGCACTGGCCGACCGCCTGGCCGAGGCCTTTGCCGAATGCCTGCACCAGCGCGTGCGCACCGACCTGTGGGGCTACGCGGCCGACGAGCAACTCGGCAACGAAGAGCTGATCGCCGAGAAGTACCGTGGCATCCGCCCCGCGCCGGGCTACCCGGCCTGCCCCGACCACACCGTCAAGCGCGCGATGTTCGCGCTGCTGCAGGCCGATGAAGTCGGCATGGGCCTGACCGAAAGCCTGGCGATGACACCCGCCGCCAGCGTGAGCGGCTTCTACCTGGCCCACCCCGAGTCCACCTACTTCAACGTCGGCCCCATCAGCCAGGACCAGCTCGATGACCTCGCGCAGCGGCGCGGCCAGGCGGCGCAGGAGTGGTTGCCGTCGTCGGGCATCGGTGGCCTGGTGACAGGCTGATGGCGGGTTGATGGGAGGCTGAGGATGAAGCACTACCTGTTTGTGGTGGCCTCCACCCGCGAGCCGGGCCATGTAGGCAACACCGAGTGGCTGGCGCGGCAGGCGGCCGCGGCCTTGCCTGCCGATGCGCGTCAGACCTGGGTGCGCCTGGCCGAGATCGACATCCCGCGCTTTGTGGATGTGCGCCACACCGCCGGCAGCTACCCGCACCCCGAAGGCGCTTTGGGCGACCTGCTGCGCCAGCAAATGGACTGCACTGACCTTGTGCTGGTGGCACCGGTCTACTGGTTCAGCTTTCCGTATACGCTGAAGGCGTATCTGGACCACTGGAGCGCGTGGCTGCGCATCCCCGGCCTGCCGTTCAAGGACACGATGCGCGGCAAGCGCATGCACCTCATCACCACCAGCGGTGACCGCACCAAGGCCCAGCCGATGATCGACTCGGCGCGGCTGTGCGCCGAATTCCTGTCGATGGAATTCGCTGGCGTGCTGTGGGGCAAGGGCGGCCCGCCGCAGGCGGTGCAGGCCGATGCGGATGCGGTGCGCGAGGCGCAGGGGGTTTTTCGCGCTTGATCCCGCTGTTCTCCGCCGGGACCTTGAAATAACGTACGCGAAAGCGTACCATTGGGTTCTCTCGGAGTTGCCATGTCCACCCTGACCGCCAGCGAAGCGCGCGCCAACCTCTATCGCCTGATCGATGAGGCGGCCCAGTCGCACCAGCCCATCCACATCGCGGGCAAGCGCACCAGCGCCGTGCTGGTTTCGGCCGAGGACTGGCAGGCGATCCAGGAGACGCTGTACCTGTTGTCGGTGCCTGGTATGCGCGAGTCGATCAAGCAAGGCATGGCCGAGCCGTTGAAAGACAGCGCCAAGGACCTCGACTGGTGATCTGGCAGCTGGTCTTTGCCAAGCATGCACAGAAGGATGCGAGGCGGCTGGCTGAGGCGGGGCTGAAGCCGCGCGCACAGGAACTGCTGAGCGTGCTTGCAGCCAACCCGTTTCAAAACCCGCCACCGTACGAGAAACTGGTCGGAGATCTCGCAGGCGCATACTCACGGCGCATCAACATCCAGCAGCGGCTTGTCTACGAGGTGTTCGAGCAAGAGCGCGTCGTGCGGGTGCTGCGGATGTGGTCTCACTACGAGTGACCATCCAGCTCTGCGGCCATGCGTTACCTACTGCCTGAACACGAACTTGAGTTCACCGCGATCCGTGCGCAGGGCCCGGGCGGGCAGAACGTCAACAAGGTCTCCAACGCGGTGCAGCTGCGCTTTGATGTGCATGCCTCGGGCCTGCCGCAGACGGTGAAGGCGCGCTTGCTGGCCCTGCCCGACAGCCGCATCACCCAGGCCGGTGAGGTCGTCATCAAGGCGCAGACCGCGCGCAGTCTCGAGCAGAACAAGGCCGAGGCGGTTGCACGGCTTGTCGAGCTGATCGAGCAGGCCGAACATGTGCCCAAGGTGCGCAAGCCCACACGCCCCACGCTGGGCTCGCAGAAGCGGCGGCTGGAGGGCAAGACCCGCCGCGCCGAGGTCAAGGCCGGCCGCGGCAAGGTGCAGGACTGAGCCTGGGCTGGCGCAAGCCCGGGGTGGTCAAGCGGGGCGCTGCGCGCTACCCTTGCTGCAGCCCGTGATGAAACCCATGCCGACCCCGACCGACTTGCAGCGCCGGCGCCTGATGCAGCTGGCGGCGTCGGGCACGCTGGGCCTGTGGGCTGCGCGAAGCTTGGCTGCGGGGCGCTTTCCGCTGGCCAGGGGCGTTGTGAAGGTGACGGGCGAGGCCTTCGTCAACGACCGGCCGGCCGAGGTGGGCAAGCTGGTGTTGCCCGATGACGTGATCCGCACCGGCCCGCGCAGCGAACTGATCTACGTGATCGACAAGGACGCCTACCTGGTGCGCGAGCGCAGCGAGGTACGCCACAGCGCGCCGTCGCCCACCGCCGTAGCGGCGCTGCGCGTGGTCACCGGCGCGGTGCTCGCGGTGCTGGGCTCGGGCCGCAAGGACGTGATCCTGCCGACCGCGACAGCAGGGATCCGCGGCACCGGCTTCTACACATCCATCAGCGACGAGCGGATGTACTTCTGCCTGTGCTACGGCACGGTGGATCTGGCGTCGCGTACCCAGCCTGCGGCTGCGATGACGATCACCACGCGCTATCACGACCGGCCGGTCTACATCGGTGACGGCAGCGCGGGTGCGGTGTTCACCGAAGCCCCGGTGATCGACCACACCGACGCCGAACTGATCATGATGGAGTCGCTGGTGGGCCGTACACCGCCGTTCGTGCAACCGGGCTACACCTCGCGCTACTAGGCATGAACGAAGACCTGCCCCCGCTGCCCTTCATCGAAACCGGCGTGTACCGCCACTACAAGGGCGGCGAGTACGAGGTGCTGGGCGTGGCGCGGCACAGCGAGACGCTGGAGCCGCTGGTGCTGTACCGGCCGCTGTACAACGCCACCGGCATGTGGGTGCGGCCGTTCGGGATGTTCATCGGCACCGTCGAGCACGAAGGCAGGGTTCAGCCGCGCTTTGCGCGCATTGATGCGCGCTGAGCCGTCCACAGCGCCAGCACCGCCAGCAGGCTGCACAGCAGCAGCATCCACAGGCCGCTGGCGTAGCCGCCTTGCGGTGACCACAGCACACCCAGTGCAAACGGCGCCGCCGCCCGGGCCAGCGCCTGCGGCAGGCCCAAGGCGCCATTGAGTGTGGCCACGTGCGTGCGGTTCACATACTGCGCGATCGCGGTGCCCTTCACGATGGTGATCAGGCCATTGCCCAGGCCGAACAGCAGCACGAACAGCAGGCCCAGCGCTGCATGGCCGCGGCCGGCCAGCAGCATCGCCAGCCCCAGCGGAATCAGGCACGGGATCAGCGCATTGGCCCAGTGCACATTGAAGCGGTGCTCGAAGAAGTACAGCAGCAGCCGCCCCACCACCTGGATCACGCCGATGCTTGCCGGAATCACGATGACCCACGCCTCGGACAAGCCGGCTTCGCGCAGCAGCGTGATCAGGTGCGGTGGCAGCGCGGCGGTCACCGCCATCATGCAGACCACGAACACGCCGATCAGCACGAAGGGCGCGCTGCGCATGTGCTGCGACACCGACGCTGCGCGTGCGCCATCCGCATCGTCGCCTGCGGCATGCGTGGCCGCGCGCGGCGCGTTGCGCAGCCAGCGCGCATGCAGCGGCGCACACAGCGCGAACTGCAGCGCGGCCAGCGCCCACAGCGCATGGCGCCAGCCAAGCTCGGCGATCAGCCAGGCCGACAGCGGAATGAACACCGTGCTGGCCAGCCCGCCGAGAAAGGTCATGGTGATGATGGCGCGGCGAAAGTCCATCGGAAAGCGCCGCGTGACGATGGCAAACACCGGCGCGTACAGCGTGGCGGCCATGCCCGCACCCAGCAGCGCCCACACCAGGTAGAAGCCCGCCAGCGACTGCACCGCGCTGTGCGCCAGCAGCGCGACGCCCACCAGCAGCGACCCGGCCGTCATCACGCGGCGCTCGTGGCCGGCGTCGATCCAGCGGCCCACGGCGTAGCCGCACAGGCCTTCGGCCAGCAGCGCGATGCTGAAGGCCAGCGACGACTGCGCGCGGCTGAACCCCAGCTCGCGCTCGATCGGCTCCATCAGCAGCGCGAAGGTGTAGAAGGTGCTGCCCCAGGTGACGAGCTGCGCCAGCGACAGCCACGCGACGAGGGCGCGGTCGTGGCCGCGCGGCTCGGCAGAGGGGGCAAGGCTCATGCGCCGATTGTCATGCGGACACGCGCAGCGGCCAGTCACCCGCGCGGCGGTGCGGCGCGGGGTGTGCTCAGGCGGCCGCCTGCAGCACCCGCCGGTACTGCACCGCCTCGGCCAGATGCGGCACCTGCACCCGTGCGCTGCCCGCCAGGTCGGCGATGGTGCGCGCCACCTTGATCGCGCGGTGCGCGGCGCGGGCACTCCAGCCCAGCCGCGTGGCGGCGGCCTGCACGAACTGCAGCGCGGCCGGGTCCATTGCCGCGTGCCGGTCGATGTCTTGCCCCTGCAGCGTGTGGTTGGGCCGGCCCTGGCGGTCCAGCGCGCGGGTGCGGGCCTGCGTGCAGCGCTGCGCGATGGCTGCGCTGCCCTCGCCGGGTGCGGTGGCCAGCAGCTGCTCGGGCGGCAGCGCCGGCACCTCCACATGGAGGTCGATGCGGTCAAGCAGCGGGCCGCTCAGCCGCCCCTGGTAGCGCGCCACCTGCTCGGGCGTGCAGCGGCAATCGCGCAGCGGCGAGCCGAGGTGGCCGCAGGGGCAGGGGTTCATCGCTGCCACCAGCTGAAAGCGCGCCGGAAACTCGGCCCGCCGCGCCGCGCGCGAGATGGTGATGTGGCCGGTCTCCAGCGGCTCGCGCAGGGCCTCGAGTGCACTGCGCGGGAACTCGGGCAACTCATCAAGGAACAGCACGCCATGGTGCGCCAGCGAGATCTCGCCCGGCCGGGGCGGCGAGCCACCACCCACCAGCGCCACCGCGCTGGCCGAGTGGTGCGGCGCACCGGTGGGCCGCTGGCCCCAGCGCTCGATCGCAAAGCGGCCGGCCAGGCTGGCGATGGCCGCGCTTTCCAACGCCTCGTCGGTATCCATCGGCGGCAGCAGGCCGGCAAAGCGCTGCGCCAGCATCGACTTGCCCGAGCCGGGCGGCCCCACCATCAGCAGCGAGTGGCCGCCGGCCGCGGCGATCTCGAGCGCGCGGCGCGCCATCGCCTGGCCCTTGACGTCGGCCAGATCCGCGCCGGCAGCGGCGCGCACCGGCATGCGGGCGGCCAGCCGGCACCAGCCGCCTTCGCTGGCGCCGGGCAGCGCGGGCGCCGCAGCGTCCGGTGCGAAGGCCTGCACCACATCGGCCAGATGGCGCGCCCCATGCACCTGGGCGCCCGGCACCAGCGCGGCCTCTTCGGCGCTGGCCATCGGCAGCACCAGCCGCGTGGTGGCCTGCTGACGCTGCAGCGCCAGGCTCATGGCCAGTGCACCCCGTACCGGCCGAAGTTCGCCTGAGAGTGAGAGCTCACCTGCAAACTCATGCCCCGCCAGCTTCGCGGCGTCGATCTGCCCGCTGGCGGCCAGGATGCCCAGCGCAATCGGCAGGTCGAAGCGGCCTGAGTCCTTGGGCAGGTCGGCCGGCGCCAGGTTGACGGTGATGCGCTTGTTGGTCGGGAATTCCAGCCCGGCGTTCTGCAGCGCCGAGCGCACCCGCTCGCGCGCCTCGCGCACCTCCACATCGACCAGGCCCACCAGGGTGAAGCTGGGCAGGCCGTTGGCCAGATGCACCTCGACGGTGACGGCGGTGGCGTCCAGGCCGAGCAGGGCACGGCTTTGCACCAAAGACAGGCTCATGGGGGCGCTCCTTGTGCTGCGCTGTCGCCCCAAACCGGAGCCAGTACCCTCAATATGCACCGAAATAGTGCATTTATGCCGGGATGCAGCGCCTCGGATCAACGTGGCTGGCGCCGAACGGGTGCACGCTGCACTGCGCACTAGTTGGCATGTTCCCTGCTTGTTGCTTTTGTCCCCTTTCCTTCAGACGGAGAACCCCATGAAAGTCACTGCCCTCACCCAACTGTCCGCCGCAGCGGCCCTGGTCGCCCTGTCGGGTACCGCCTTCGCCCAGACCAAGGCACCGGAGCCGGACTACACCCTGTCGTTCAACGCCGGTGCCGTTACCGACTACCGCTATCGCGGCATTTCGCAGTCGCGCCTGAAGCCGGCCGTGCAAGGCGGTGCCGACTTCGCGCACAAGAGCGGCGTGTACCTCGGCTTCTGGGGCACCACCATCAAGTGGGTCAAGGACGGCGGCGGTGACGCCAGTGTCGAACTCGACTTCTACGGCGGCTACAAGGGCGAGGCTGCCGGCATCGCCTACGACGTGGGCGTGCTGCACTACCAGTACCCGAGCAACAAGCTGGCGGTGAGCGCCAACACCACCGAGCTGTACGTGGCAGGCACCATGGGCCCGGCCACGCTGAAGTACTCGCAGTCGGTGACCAACCTGTTCGGCTTTGCCGACAGCAAGGGCAGCTACTACGTTGACCTGTCGGCCACCTTCGACCTCGGCAGCGGCTTCACCCTCGTGCCGCACGTGGGCTACCAGAGTGTGAAGAACAACAGCACCTTCAGCTACACCGACTACTCGATCACGCTGGCCAAGGATCTCGGCAACGGCCTGAGCGCCACCGCCGCGCTGATCGGTACCGACTCCAGGGACTACGTGGCGCCCAACGGCAAGAACCTGGGCCGCGACGGCCTGGTGCTGGGCATCAAGTACACCTTCTGACCTCCCCCCTCCCCGCAGCACAGGAGCCATCATGAAACTGGTCACTGCCATCATCAAGCCGTTCAAGCTCGACGAGGTGCGCGAAGCACTGTCGGGCATCGGCGTGCAGGGCATCACCGTCACCGAAGTCAAGGGCTTCGGCCGACAGAAAGGCCACACCGAGCTGTACCGCGGTGCGGAATACGTCGTTGACTTCCTGCCCAAGGTGAAGATCGAAGCCGCTGTGGCCGACGACCTGGTCGACCGCGTGATCGAGGCGATCGAAGGCGCCGCGCGCACCGGCAAGATCGGCGACGGAAAGATCTTCGTCTACGACCTCGAGCAGGTCCTCCGCATCCGCACCGGCGAGACCGGCAAGGAAGCCCTCTGATCCGGCGTTTCAAGGAAGAGAGTCCCAAATGAAAAAACTGTTGGCCTCCCTCGCCCTGGGCGTGGGAATTCTGATGGGCGGCATGACCGCCTTCGCGCAGGCGCCCGCTGCTCCCGCAGCCGCTCCTGCTGCCACCGCTGCCGCGCCTGCCGCACCCGCTGCAGACGCCAAGCCCGCCGAAGCCGCACCCGCGGCAGCACCTGCTACTGCGGATGCCAAGCCGGCCGAGGCGGCTGCCGCACCGGCGCCCACGCCCAACAAGGGCGACACCGCCTTCATGACGGTGGCCACCGCGCTCGTGATCTTCATGACGATCCCGGGCCTGGCGCTGTTCTACGGCGGCCTGGTACGCAGCAAGAACATGCTGTCGGTGCTGATGCAGGTGTTCGTGGTCAGCTCGCTGATCTACGTGCTGTGGGGCATCTACGGCTACACGCTCGCCTTCGGAGGCGGCGGCTCGATCATCGGCAACCTCGACAAGCTGTTCCTCAAGGGCATCACGACCGACTCCGTGGCAGCCACCTTCAGCAAGGGCGTGGTCATCCACGAACTCACGTTCGTTGCCTTCCAGGCCACCTTTGCAGCCATCACCTGCGCGCTGATCGTCGGCTCGTTCGCCGAGCGCATCAAGTTCAGCGGCGTGCTGCTGTTCTGCGTGATCTGGTTCACCTTCTGCTACCTGCCGATCGCCCACATGGTGTGGTACTGGGACGGCCCGGATGCGATCACCGATGCGGCTTCGCTCGAGAAGGTGACGGCCAACGCCGGCCTGCTGTGGGCCAAGGGCGCACTCGACTTCGCAGGCGGCACCGTGGTGCACATCAACGCCGGCGTGGCTGGCCTGGTGGGTGCCTATGTGCTGGGCAAGCGCGTGGGCTACGGCAAGGAAGCCATGGCACCGCACAGCCTGACGCTGACCATGGTGGGCGCGGCCATGCTGTGGGTGGGCTGGTTCGGCTTCAACGCCGGCTCCAACCTCGAAGCGACTGGCACCGCTGCGCTGGCCTTCATCAACACGCTGCTGGCTGCTGCCGCTGCCACGCTGGCCTGGATTGCCGGTGAAGCCATGTCCAAGGGCAAGGCCTCGATGCTGGGCGCGGCCTCCGGCGCGGTGGCGGGCCTGGTGGCCATCACCCCGGCTTGCGGCTTCGTCGGCCCGATGGGCGCGATCATCATCGGCCTGATCTCCGGGTTCGTCTGCCTGTGGGGCGTCAATGGCCTCAAGCGCATGCTGGGTGCCGACGACTCGCTCGACGTGTTCGGCGTGCACGGCGTGGGCGGCATCGTGGGTGCGCTGCTGACCGGCGTGTTCGCAGCGCCCTCGCTGGGCGGCACCGGCGTGTACGACTACGTGGCCAACAAGGTCAACCCCGACTATTCGATCGGTGGTCAGGTGTGGATCCAGCTGCAAGGCGTGATCGTCACCATGATCTGGTCGGCCGTGATTGCCTTCATCGCCTACAAGATCGTCGACCTCGTGATCGGCCTGCGCGTGACCGAAGAGGAAGAGCGCGAAGGCCTGGACATCAGCAGCCACGGCGAAACAGCCTACAACCGCTGATCCAGCACACAGTTCCTGCAAGAGTCTCCTCTGGACTTTGGGCCCGCCGCGTGCGGGCCCTTTTTTCTTGTGGGCCTGCAGCGCGTACCATCGCCCCCCTATGACTGCGCTTTCCCCTCTGGTCGACCGCATCCGTGCGGCTGCTGCCGACAGCACTCCGCTGCGCATCCGCGGCGGCGGCACCAAGGACTTCTACGGTGAACGCCTGGAGGGTGACATCCTCGACACCCGGCCGCTCGCCGGCATCGTGAGCTACGAGCCCAGCGAGCTGGTGGTGACGGTGCGCGCCGGCACGCCGCTGGCCGAACTGGAGGCAGCGCTGGCAGACAAGGGCCAGTCGCTGGCCTTCGAGCCGCCGCACTTCGGCGCGGGTGTGGGGGGTGATGCGGGCGGTGGTGCAACCGTGGGCGGCATGGTGGCAGCCGGACTGGCCGGGCCCTCACGCGCGGCGGTCGGCTCGGTGCGCGACTTCGTGCTGGGGGCACAGATCATCAACGGTCGCGGTGAGGTGCTCACCTTCGGCGGCCAGGTGATGAAGAACGTGGCGGGCTACGACGTCTCGCGCCTCATGGCAGGCTCGATGGGCACGCTGGCGCTGATCGCCGAGGTCAGCCTGAAGGTGCTGCCGGTGGCCCCGGCCGAGGCGACGCTCAGGTTCACCCTGGACGAGCGCGAGATGATCACGCGGCTGAACACCTGGGCCGGGCAACCCCTGCCGCTCAATGCCAGCTCGTGGGTGCACGACGCTTCGGGGCCTGCGCTGTACCTGCGGTTGCGCGGCGCGCAGGCGGCGGTGCAGGCGGCCAGCGCGCGGCTGCTGTCCGAGCTGCCCGGTGAGCACCTCGACCCCGCCCAGGCGCTGCGCGACTGGCAGGCAGCGCGCGAGCTGCAGCTGCCGTGGTTTGCAGCGGGCTTTGCGCGCGGCGACACGCTGTGGCGCGTCTCGGTGCCGCAGGTCACGCCGCCGCTGAATGTGGGCGACACGATGGTGGAATGGCTGGGAGGACAGCGCTGGGTGTTCGTGCCCGCTGCTGACGAAGACGGCGCGCAGCGCGTGCGCCACGCCGCCACCGTGGCGGGCGGCCACGCGGTACGCTTTCGCGCGGCCGAGGGGGCTGCCGCGTCGGCACGCGTCGGGCTGTTCGAGCCGCTGCGCGCGCCGCTGGACCGCATCCACCGCGAGCTCAAGCGTGAGTTCGACCCGCAAGGCATCTTCAACCCCGGCCGCATGTACGCGGACCTGTGAGCAGGCTGCTGCACCGCGCGCCCCTGCCCTCCACCATGGACACCCTGCGCGGCTTCACCGTCTTGCTGCTGTGCCAGTCGGCCGGCGAACTGCTCGCGCGCGGCCTGGCCTTGCGCTTGCCCGGGCCGGTGATCGGTTTGCTGCTGTTGGCCGCAGGGCTGATGTGGCCACCGCTGCGCATACCGGTACAGGCGGCGGCCGAGGCGCTGCTCGCGCATCTGTCGTTGCTGTTCGTGCCGGTGGGTGTGGGCGTCATCGCGCACCTGTCACTGGTGGCGCAATTTGGCTGGCAGATGCTGGTGGTACTGGTGCTGTCGACCTGGGCTGGCCTGGCCATGACCGCGTGGCTGCTGCGACGGCGCCTCGCACAGGAGGCCTCATGACCAGCTTCGTGGAGCTGTGGACTTACCTGTCGGCCACACCGCTGTTCGGGCTGACGGCCACGGTGGCGGTGTATGTCGCCGCGCATGCGGCGTATGTGCATGTGAACCAGGCGCCCTGGGCCAATCCGGTGATGTGGACGGTGGTGACGCTTGCGGCATTGCTGATGCTCAGTGGCACGCCGTACCCGGCCTACTTCTCGGGCGCGCAGTTCATCCACTTCCTGCTGGGGCCCGCGGTGGTCGCGCTGGCGTGGCCCCTGTGGCAGCGGCGTGAGGCTCTGCGGCGCCATGCCGGCGCGCTGCTGTGGGCGGCGTTGGCCGGGGGTGCGGTGGCCTGTGCCAGTGCCGTGGCCCTGGGCTGGGCGCTGGGGCTGCCGCGCGAGGTGCTGATGTCGCTGGCACCCAAGTCGGTGACCGCGCCTGTGGCCATGGGCATTGCCGAAGCTGTGGGCGGCATTCCGGCGTTGGCGGCGGTGTTTGCCGTGCTCACCGGCATGATCGGCGCGCTCAGCGGGCGCTACCTGTTCGATGGGCTGCGCATTCCGTCGATGACGGCGCGCGGCTTCGCACTCGGCACCGCCTCGCATGGCATCGGCGCCGCTCGCGCGATGCAGGTGCACCCCGACGCCGGCGCCTATGCCGGCCTGGCGTTGGGCCTGCAGGCCGTGATGGCCGCGGTGCTCATTCCTTTCATCCTTCGCTGGCTCTGAGCCGTTCCGCGATGCAAACCCATCTCGCCCCCGAGTTCAAAGACACTGCCGAAGGCCGCGAGGCCGAGGCCATCCTGCGCAAGTGCGTGCACTGCGGCTTCTGCACTGCCACCTGCCCCACCTACCAGCTGCTGGGCGACGAGCTCGACGGCCCGCGCGGCCGCATCTACCTGATCAAGCAGGTGCTCGAAGGCGAGCAGCCCACGCGCAAGACGCAGCAGCACCTGGACCGCTGCCTGACCTGCCGCAACTGCGAGTCCACTTGCCCGAGCGGCGTGCAGTACGGGCACCTGGTGGACATCGGCCGCAGCATCGTTGACAGGAAGGTCGAGCGCCCTGCTTTCGAGAAGGCCCTGCGCTGGGCGCTGAAGGAGGGCCTGCCCTCGCCGCTGTTCGGCCCGGCGATGAAGCTCGGTCAGGCGGTGCGCGGCCTGCTGCCGCAGTCGCTGCAAGCCAAGGTGCCGGCGCCGCGCGCGGCCGGCACGTTGCCCGTGCGCGAGCACGCACGCAAGGTGCTGATGCTCGCCGGCTGCGTGCAGCCGGCGATGATGCCGTCCATCAATGCGGCCACGGCGCGGGTGCTCGACGCCTGCGGCATCCAGACCCTGGTGGCCGGCAGCGCGGGCTGCTGTGGTGCGGTCAAGTTCCACCTGAACGACCAGGACGGCGGCCTGGCGCAGATGCGCGCCAACATCGACGCCTGGTGGCCCTACGTGGAGCAGGGCAAGGTGGAGGCGATCATCATGAACGCCTCGGGCTGCGGCGTCACCGTCAAGGAATACGGCCACCTGCTCAAGCACGATGCGGCGTACGCACAGAAGGCCGCGCGCATCAGCGAACTGACGCGCGACCTGAGCGAGCTGTTGCCCGACATCGCGCAGGCGCTGCACGGCAAGGTGAAGGTGGACGCGCAGATGCAGCAACTGGCCTTTCATCCGCCGTGCACCCTGCAGCATGGCCAGCAGCTGCGTGGTGGCGTGGAGCAGCACCTCACCGCGCTGGGCTTCAGCGTGCGCACCGCCACGAACGAGTCGCACCTGTGCTGCGGCTCGGCGGGCACCTACAGCGTGCTCAACCCCGACATCGCCACCACCCTGCGCGACCGCAAGCTCGGCCACCTGTCAGACCTCAAGCCGCAGGCCATCGTGAGTGCCAACATCGGCTGCATCACCCACCTGCAAGGCGGCACCGACGTGCCGGTGCGGCACTGGGTAGAGGTGCTGGACGCAGCGCTGAACCCCGCCTGACCCCCCAAGCCACACGACAAGCCACAACAGGAGACACACCATGGCATCGAAGCACCACTGGATCACCGGCCCCCTGCTTGCGCTGACCGCATGCGCTGCACTGATCGCACCGGCCGCGCATGCACAGGCGCCCGCCGCCCCGGCTGCCAATGCGGGTACCGCAGCAACAGCGAGATCGGCGCGTTCTGCCAGAAGAACTACGGCGTGAGCTTTCCGATGATGGCCAAGGTCGAGGTCAACGGTGCCAACGCGCATCCGCTGTGGCAGTGGC